>NZ_JAKRFV010000032.1:0-33365 GCF_022347945.1 Pseudoalteromonas sp. MM17-2
TAGGAAGTGTCTCGGTTACAAGCAGCCTGTCGTTGTGTTCAATGAATTACGCAATGCAGCCTAATTTAGCGAGTGGTGCACTTCGGACTTGAATTCGCGGCTGTTGGTGAGTTGAATAAGTAAATGTTATTTATTCTCCTGATAGTCTCATTTTTGGGATTTATATATTATAAGTTTTTTGCGAGTACAAAAAACGGGCCTCCGACTTGGCTGTTTTATATAGCTTCAGTCATTTTTGGCGTCTTTTCGATGAATGTTTATATGGAGAACGAAGAAAAGTTTTACCTTGGGGTAATGTCACTGTTTATCTTCGCAATTACAATTTATTTGATGTCTATGAAAATAAGTAAAAAATAGAGTCATGGGCCCTCCTAGATCGATAAAGGGTCAGAGTTGTTGAAATTTGATTGTCGATTCAAAGAGTTAAAATTTATTGCGTGAATAAAAGTCAGTTATCACTAAGGGTATAATCTGCAAGCCTATTGTCAGCTTCTTCAACGGTCGGTATGTTCTAAGGTGTATTGACTGAGAATGTTTCCTGGCGGCATATCAAGTCAGTAAGGAAAATGAAAATCTTTATACTAAGTCAATGGTGGCGCAGTTAATAAGAGGCTTTATTGAGGAAAACCTGAACTTTAGGGGGCTCTAAAAAGTGCACAATAACCCTGAGTCACTCATATTTTATAAGGATTTTTAAATGAGGGTGAGTGAAATTTACTCCCTTTTACTCGTTTTTTTATTAGTGGCGACAACGAAAAGCTTTGCCAACAATAACGCAGTACTGCGAGTGCTAGACGAAGATGTGAAAGCAAAGATAGTACTTTTATCTGACAAAATTACAAAGTGCAAACAGCAAGCTCAATCATCATCTTTGGTACTTGAAACTAACGTATTTAAAAAGTTAAAGGTCAAGAGAGAAGATCTTTTAAAAGCACTATACTACTTAAACATACGAAATAAGAATCTTTGTGAAGGTGGCCTTCGAGAGTCGCTTGCGTATGCTATCGGCCAATTAGCTTATACGCGCAACGAATTAGGGCTGGCTGTTTCAGATTATTCTAAAGCAAGCGCTGAGCTTTTATATGAATCTACAAACTTCTTAAAAGTGAGGGCTCACTATGAAAGTCTAAGCAAACCTTTTCGAGATGAATTAGAAAAGCAAATAGGTACCACCGTTTTTGATTTCAACTCTCTTTTAGAGACCCTGAATACAGATGAATGGTAATTCTTGGAAGCGTAATTTCACATTACTGATATAAACAGCAATAGAAAATTATCCAGCGTCACGAAATGGTGAGCAAAAAGAGTTTTATTTGGATTAGCTAGATTTCCAAGGCCCCTAAGACTGTGTCAGCAATTTTATAGCCCTTCGCAATGGTTGCTATAGGTATCTATAACTAGTATGGGTCGAAATAGGCAGCCAATATCAATGTGATACCCAAACCTATCGTGGAAAAAAGATAAATACATGCCAGCACTTTATCTACAGTTCTAGCATATTTGGGAACAAGTCGACCATCAAACATAAATGTTGGGCCGCGCCAGCGCTTGAAGAAAATGGCCATGGCATAGCACGGAGCGCTAGCACCCACGCCTTTATCCCAGCTCGGTGGTGGCACCCCTTCAGACTCCATGCCTTTACTAATATGAGCGGCAGAGACCCGGTGGAATAAAGCCGTCATTAACAAAAACAGCGGCATAAAAACTATAAAGAGTACGTTTATTAAGCCTTCTATATTTACTATCACCTCACACTCCTTGTGCTGTTAGTGGTGGGCTTTATTTCAGCCTAGTCACTGATGCTATAGACTCTTTTTCGGTGGCAGGACTACATTGGCAAAGATAAGTCCGGCGACCAGCGACATAAAAATCAAAAAGGTTTGTTGGCCGATGTGATCGGCATAGACGAAGTCCTGTCCTTCAATCAGGGAGTTCAAGCCAATATAGGTTTTTGATCCCGGCACCAGTACGATTAGCCCTTGCATAGCCACAATGGAAGCGGGGGCGTTGGCAATGCGATTAAACAGATTACTAAAAATGCCTACGGCTAGGGCGCCGACAAAGGTGCCGAGGGTGTAATCTAAGTAGGCGGCGGAGCCAATGCTGGCACCATAGGCAATAAACCCCGAGGCAATAGACCACAGTGCATGTTTGGTTTTGGTGCGAAAAATAACCACCAAAGATAAACATAACAGTAAAATTGCGAGCCAGGCGGTCCATTTCGGCAGCGGTTGGGGGGCCACAAAGTCAGCCTGACCAAACAGCGCAAAGCCCAGGCCAATGCCGATAAAAGCACCAAAATACAGCTTAAATAGCAACATGAAAGAGTCCATAACCCGTGCTGTGCCCGATACCAGATGCCGTGCCGCCAGCTCGGCGAGCCCGAGCGCCAGGGCGAGACCGGGAATAAACACAATAATGCTGGAGAGCACCACCAAGCGGATATTGATGTAAGGGTCGAGATAGACACTGACGGCGCAGGCGATAAGCGCCGAGACTACCGCCACTAAGGGCTCTAGCATGTGTGCCACGCGCTTTGAGCGCCCGGACCATAACACAAACAGATACACCACCAAGGTCAGCAATGCTGACCACAGCACATCGTTCCAGCTTGTGCCCATCAGCATAGCAAAGGCACCGCCGGTCATGGCAAAGGCACCTGCGGTGGTGAGTTTATTATAAGGCGCGGGCATCACGGCTATGTCGTCAAGGCGCTGATCGGCCTCACTAATGCTGAGCTCGCCATTAAGCAGCAAGTTTACCACTTCATCGGTATTGGCGAGGGAGCCAAGATCGTGATCGCCGGGGTCGACGCGGGCAACATGAGTGTATTCATTCTCATGGCCTTCTGTCCAGATCACAAAGGTCACCGAGGTGGGCGACATTACAAATGAGGATTTGAGTTCCAAGTAGGTCGCCACCTCCATCAAGTGCGCTTCTAGGCGGTAGGCTGGGGTGCCATACTTATGCAGCATTTTACCGAGCTTAACGATAAATTTACGCTTTTCTTTAAATTGGGCGTCTTCCACGCAGTGACCTCAAATCTTTAAAATAAAACAGCACCTTGCATCGCAGGCGCTCGCGCATTTTATTGATCTAAGGTTAACTGTCTACTGATTTCTATCAAGGTTTAAATGAATTTTTCGCTTCAATCCACTGCGCCATATATTGGGTGCTACGCATGGTGTGGTGTTTGAGCATTTGCCCGGTGAAATTATTGCGGCGATGGCCAGCTAAATCTGCGCGTATCCCTTCCAGAGCCGTGATCAGTTGCTTACCGAGAGCTTCGCCGTTATAAAAGCGTTGCAGCAACTCATCGCCATGACGTTGTGCAGCAGCAAATTCGCTGGGTTGTTGATAAAGCTTAACTGCGGCATCGGCAAAGAGCTGCGCGTCATTGCAAATGGCGCCATTCCAGGGTAAATCCCCATGCATGCCCTCCGCGCCAATGGCGGTGGTAACCGAAGGCGTACGGGTGATCATGGCTTCGAGTAATTTGCCTTTAATGCCTGCACCAAAGCGCAGCGGCGCAAGACATACCCGTGCCGAGCTCATGACCTGATGTGCATCTTCGGCCCAGCCCTTGATGATAAAACCGGTTTTCGGATTATTTAATGCAGTGGCCTTAGGCGGTGGGTATGAGCCGTAGATATGTAACTCAGCCTTAGGTAGCTGTTTGCGAATAAGAGGCCAAATCTGTTGTAAATACAGCACCGCATCCCAATTTGGGGCGTGGCGAAAATTACCTATGGTCATAAAGTGTTGGCGCTGCTCAAAACTCGGCCAATGTGAGTGCAGCGCGGCGGTATCAACCATAAACGGCAAATGATGCACTAAAGCGTTATCAACCTTGAATACCTGCTCTAACAGCTGCATTTCGTAGTTGGAGATAATCAAGCTCAAATCGCAGCGTAAAATGGCGGCGATTTCTCTTTTGGCTAGATCACCGTGTAGGTCGTTATTACTAAACTCACGGCCCGCTTTGTGCGCTTCATGGCGAGCGCCGCGCAGGCATTGCAAGTCCTCGGTATCGAGCAGTTTCAGTGCCTCGGGGGCAAACTTATCCACGCGCCAGCCAAATTGCTCTTCCATCATAAACCGGTCGAACATAACAATATCCGGCTGCAACTCGCTGATATAGGCATCAAAGCTACTGCAATTCAGGGCGATATCGCGGCAGGTGATCCCATATTCGGTCAAATCTTGCATGTGTTCGGAGCGCTGTGCAGGAGAGGCAAACTCGACCTGCCACCCTTGGCTGCGAAACAGCTTTAATAACGACATCATGTGGCTGCCCGCCGCCGATGAATTCGGCTCTGGCCACACGTAGCCAATCACTAACACTTGGGTCATAGGCTTGACTCCCGTACTTGTAATTCAACATCTATCAAGGTGCGTACTGGGGCTTTATTACCTGCCATGATTTCTTTTAATACCGCTGTGGTGCGCCGCCCGATTTCTGCAGCGTCAATGCGCACTGAGCTCAGCGCTGGGGTCATCAACGCCGAATCATCCAAATCATCAAAGCCCACCACTTTAATGTCTTTCCCTGGGGTCAAGCCAACCTCACGCATGGCCTCAATAAAGCCATAGGCGATGACATCGGAAAAGCACACCACTGCTTGCACCGAGGGTGCTTGGCGGCGCAGTTTCTGAAAGGCTTGATGCCCGCCTTGGCGTGTCGTCGCAGAGTTAATGATGTGACTGTGTACAGCACTTGGGTGCTCACTGAGCGCTTGTTCAAACCCCGCTAGGCGCTCATGATAATCAGAAATATCACTATTGCCGCCGATAAATGCCAGCTCCTGCACCGCTTGGCTGAGGAGGTGTTCGGCGGCTAAAAATGTGCCTTTGCGATTGTCAGGCAAAATACACGGCGCGCTGCTTAAGCTAATTTCGCGCATGATATTAATAACTGGGAAGCCGCTTTGGATCAGCTCATTCTGCCATTGCTTATCCGTTGCCGGCGCAGGGCACATAACAAATGCGGCGACATTGTACTCTTTTAGGGTGTTGACCACTTGTTGCTGGCGAGCAAAACTCTCGCCGGTGTTAACCAACATGGGAACGAGCCCTAAATCATAAATATATTGCTCCAAGCCCACCGCTAACTGCGCCGAATACGGATTGGTTAAATCATTAATTACCAAAGCCACTAAACGAGAGCGCCTTGAGCGAAGCGACGCCGCATCGCGGTTGTATACGTAGCCCAACTCGGCAATGGCGCGCTCGACTTTTGCCTTACTTTTGTCACTGACCTTGTCGCTGTGGGTGAGCACTAAGGAGACCGTTGATTTTGATACGCCAGCGTGCTCGGCGACATCAAATATGGTGATTTTATCGTTGGGGTGCTTTTTTATCATGGCGTAATACAGCTGCAATATGACGGGCCATACTAGCTTAAATTGACCTAAATAGCAGCCTCGTGATGATGACTTTGTTACGCTGGGCTTATACTTATGACAGACGCGCAAGGAGACATTTATGCCCCAGGTTTTAATCACCGGTGCCAATCGCGGCATTGGCTTAGCCCTAGTACAAGAGTATTGTCAGCAGCAGTGGCAAATAATCGCAACCTGCCGCCATCCAGAACAGGCGCAGGCCTTACAACAACTGGCGCAAGCGCACAGTAACATCAACATTGAGGCGTTAGATATCGGCGATAATGAGCAAATCGCGGTGCTTGCAGAGCACTACCGTGACCTTACTATTGATGTGCTGATCAGTAACGCCGGTATCTATGGTCCTAAAGGCTACAGCCTAGCTAATCTCGACTTTGCTGCTTGGCAACAGGTCATGGACATTAATGTGTTAGCACCGGCTAAACTTGCGCAAGCCTTTTTCCCGCATTTAGCACGCGCCGACAGCGGCGTGTTTGCTGCGTTGTCATCAAAAGTGGGGAGTCACACCGAGAACACTAAAGGCGGTGGCTATATTTACCGCAGCTCTAAAGCCGCGTTGAACTCAGTGGTGAAAAGCCTGAGTAACGACTGGCGCGAGCACGGCATTAAAACGGTGTCCTTACATCCGGGTTGGGTGCGTACACAAATGGGCGGACCCCATGCGCTTATTGATGTCAGTGAGTCGGCGCGTGGCCTAAAACAGGTCATCGACTCGTTGCAGATGTCGCAAAGCGGCGGTTTTTATAACTATCGCGCAGAGCAATTACCTTGGTAACCGGGCATTGGACCCAAAAAGTTGCTCAGCAACACTTAGGCATTAGAATAGCTTTAAGACATTAACAGGAATCCATAACAATAAAGGAAAAATAATGAAAAAACGCTTTATTGCCAGTGTGTTGGGCTTAGCTTGTACGCTAAGCCTCAACACTCTTGCAGCCCCTTCACAGGCTGCGGCACAATCGGGCTATCAAATGCCCTCGCCAGAGCTGGCGCAAGTCGTAGAAGCGAAACTTGCACCCCGGTCGATGTTATCTCCTGATGGCCAATTTGTGGCCTTACTTGAGCGTCGTCGAGTTGAAAGCTTGCAAGCATTGGCTAAACCGGAGCTCAAGCTCGCTGGGATTAAACTAAATCCAAAGAACTTCTCTCGCTCTCGCGTACGTAATAAATACACGGCGTTAAGCTTTAAGGCAGTGGATGGCAGCAAGAGTATCGAAGTCGACGGTTTAGGTGAGGGTATTATGCGCTCACCACAGTGGTCCAGTGATAGTCGCTACCTTAGTTTTGTCTGGGAAACTCCAGACAGCGCCACATTGTGGTTTTATGATATTGAAAACCAGGCACTGCAGCAGCTTTCAGATTTAGCCCTGAACTCAGTGGTGGCAGCTAAGCCCTATCAGTGGCTACCCGATGCCAGTGGGGTGATTATCAACCATGCTATCAATGCCGATAAACAAGCCCCTGAAGATGATGCCAGTACCGTGGTGCCGGTGATCCAGCAAACCACAGGGGAAAAAGCGCCAGCCCGTACCTATCAAAACTTGCTCACCAGTCCTCATGACGAAGCGTTATTCAAGTATTACGGGCAAGGACAGCTGTATCGCGTTAGCCTCGATGGCAAGGCGACAAAAGTAGGTAACCCCGCGTTATTTCGTCGCTTTAGTGTTTCACCCGATAGCACCAATCTTCTGATTGGCGCATTGAATGAGCCGTTTTCTTATCAGGTGCCTTATTATCGCTTCGCCGCGACTTGGTCTGTCTGGGGCATGAGTGGCTATGAGCGTAAACAGCTGGCGCAACAGCCACTGGCGGATAATATTCCCCAGGGCTTTGACAGTGTGCGCACCGGCCCTCGTGACTTTGAATGGCGTGCTGATAAAGGGGCAACGGTGATCTGGGCTGAGGCTCAAGATGGCGGCGATATGAAAACCGATGTGCCGCACCATGATTACGTTTATAGCTTGAGTGCACCCTTTAAGCGTAAACCTAAGCTGTTTACTAAAGTAGAGCGTCGCTTCGCTGGTATTACTTGGGGTAACGATACGGTGGCCACTCTCAGTGAATGGCGCTTTAGCGATCGCATGTTACGTACTTGGGTTATTCAACCTGACGATGCATCCAGCTCCCCGGTGCTCTTCTCAGAGCGTAGCTACAACGACGCCTATAAAGACCCTGGTGATCCGATTTACACCACCAACGACCTCGGCGCTCGAGTAATGAAAGTTATCGGCGACCGCTATGTGTTTTTACGCGGTAATGGCGCTTCAGAAAAGGGCAATATTCCATTTTTAGACCGCTATGATGTAAAAACCAACAGCACCCAGCGGTTGTGGCAAAGCCAAGCGCCTTATTATGAGCGCGTGGTGGGGATGCTTGATGATGAAGGACGCCGTTTTATTACCGTGCGTGAGTCAAAAACCGAGCAGCCTAATTTATTTATTCGTGACTTAGACAATAATGCGTTAACTCAGCTGACCGAGTTCCCGCACCCGTACCCGGCATTTAAAGGGGTGCAAAAAGAGCAACTGCGTTATCAGCGCGATGACGGTGTTGAGCTCTCGGGCACCTTGTATCTACCTCCAGGTTATGACCCTTCACAGGGCAGCATTCCGGTGCTGATGTGGGCCTATCCACTCGAGTATAAAGATAAAGACGTGGCTTCTCAGGTGCGGGAGTCACCCTATGAATTTACCTATATCGGCTATTGGGGCCCAATGCCCTATCTCGCTAAAGGTATTGCCGTGTTTGATGACCCGAAAATGCCTATTGTAGGCGTGGATGGCAAAGAGCCGAACGACACCTTCCGTAAACAGTTAGTGGCCAGCGCTCAAGCAGCGGTGGATGTACTGGTAGAAAAAGGCGTCGCCGATAAAGACAACATTGCTATCGCCGGGCATTCTTATGGCGCCTTTATGGTGGCTAACTTGCTGGCCCATAGCGACTTGTTCAAAACCGGAATTGCCCGCAGTGGCGCTTATAACCGCACCTTAACGCCATTCGGCTTCCAAGGTGAGGAGCGCAATTTCTGGGAAGGGCAAGACGTGTATGCCAACATGTCGCCATTTTTCCATGTCGATAAGATTAACGAACCGATGTTGATGATCCACGGCAAGGAAGATCCCAACAGCGGCACCTTCCCAATGCAAAGTGAACGTATGTATGCGGCGATGAAGGGCCTAGGTAAGGATGCACGTTTGGTAATGCTGCCTTACGAGGCCCACGGCTACCGTGCCCGTAAGAGCCTGCTTCATGTTTTATGGGAGCAGGAGCAGTGGCTAGATAAGTATCTGCTCAATACCCCTAGCGAATAACTGAAACCATGCTAAAAGCCCGAGTTTATCTCGGGTTTTTTTATGCCTGTAAGCGCCAGCAAGACAGGGTGTTAGTCGCTGGATATTTGGTTCGCTGGCCAGAGGAGAGGCGCTGGTTGTGGTTGAGAAGCACACTATAAGTATGGTATGTATATTGTATACAATAATAAAAAGACATCATTATGACCACTTCGCTGCAAGCTCAACAACACGCAACCAAGCACTGGCGCTTCGGCGCTCGATTCTACATTGCTAACTTAATGGAGGTATTTGAACGCCTCGCTTGGTATGGCTTTTTCGCGGTTTCATCGGTGTATATGACTACACCACAAAGTCATGGAGGAGTCGGCTTTAGCGATAGTCAACGCGGTGCCGTTCAAGGCATTATTCCCTTCTTTTTGTATTTATTGCCGGTGTTAACAGGGGCCTTGGGCGATCGAGTGGGCTATCGCAAGATGTTTATCGTGTCATTTATGCTGATGGCGCCAGGGTATTACCTGTTAGGGGAGGCGCGTAGCTTTTGGCCGTTTTTTGCTGCGCTGTCGTTGGTGGCATTGGGGGCGGCCTGTTTTAAGCCTGTGGTGGTTGGCACCATTTCCCACAGCACCAATGATCATAACCGGGGCGTGGGCTTTGGCGTTTTTTATACCATGGTTAATATTGGCGGTTTTATAGGCCCTATGGTTGCTGGAGCGATGCGAGCGATTAGCTGGGATGCGGTTTTTCTTATGTCGGCAGCATGGATAGTGCTGAATTTTATTCCAGTGTTGTTGTTTTATCGTGATCCGCCTGCTTTGCGTCAACAACACACCTCACTAAGGATGATATTGAAGCAGGCGCAGCAGGTCCTGGGCAATGCTCGGTTTGCTTTGCTCATTGCCCTGAGTGTAATCGTGCTGATGAGCGCCGGTGTACAATGGCTTAGCTATGGCAGCGCATTTCTCTTGATTGCTCTGTGGCTGGGGGCCAATTTGCTCTGGGATAGGCTACCCGGTGCGACAATGAGCGCCAAGACTTGGTGGCGACAACCTATCCGTATTAGTAACCCGCGTTTTGCCTTGTACTTGTTGATTCTGACGGGATTTTGGACCGTCTATAACCAGCTTTTTTATACCTTGCCTTTGTATATTCGCGACTACGTTGATACTGGCGATGTGCTGGCGCTACTGGCAGTATTTGGTGACTCGGCGGTGAATTTTTTTGCCCATGTCGACCAAGGTGCCTTAGCACAAGCCGTTAATGCATTGTTTTTGCAGCTGCAACAAGACCCAAGCAACATCGATTTAGAGGCGTTACGGTTGCAGTGGGTGCATTACAAAGTCAATGTTCCCAACGCAGAGCTGGCGGTGCTGGTGGAGCGCTTGTCACTGTTGGCTCAGCAACAAGCGCAGCTCAATACGGTGCAACTTACGGCCATGGTCGATGCGCTTTCGGCGTATCGGCAAATAAATCCGGAGTACCTTATTAATTTAGATTTTGCTGCCATCGTGTTGCTGCAAATCGCGCTAAGCGCACTGTGTCAGCGCTTTAAAACATTTTATGTATTAAGCGCAGGGTTGGTAGTGATGGCCACCGCGTTTTGCTACCTCATAACGGTGGATATGCATGCCAGTGGTTGGGCTGTGGTGTGCGTTATTTTGCTTATCGCCTTGGCAGAGATGCTCACTTCACCAAAAAGCCAAGAATACGTAGCCAGCATTGCCCCAAAGCAGCAAGCGGCGCTCTACATGGGTTACTACTTTGTTTCCATGGCTTTGGGCTTTTTATTTGCCGGGTTTTTATCTGGGTGGAGTTACTCGCAGCTTACCTTAGTGCTCGGGCGTCCAGAACTAATGTGGGGACTGTTCGCCGGGATAGCTGCGCTCACGGCAGTCGCACTTATTTACTTTCATAACACGGTGAAAAAGTAGCGACTTTAATAATTTTAATCCCACTAGTGGTAGTGTATCATCGGAACTTCATAATTGAATCACCCGCTAATTTAGGGTGTGTGAAGTAGGTTAAGTGATGGTAACGGCAGCACAAATACAAAGGTTTTTTGACAATGAGTTTCCCGGCTCAAATATTGTTGTTGAGCGTGTAGGTCCTAAACAGGCGCAACTACGTAGGGCGGTAAATAAAGCGGATTTGCGCCCCGGTGGCAGTGTTTCCGGCCCTTTTATGATGGCACTAGTGGACGCAGCCCTTTATGCCGCGATCTTTGCGGAGCTTGGTATTGTCGCTCACGCAGTGACCACAAACCTCAACATTAACTTTTTGTCCAAACCTGAAGCTGAGAAGGATGTTATTGCGACGTGTCAACTTATCAAGGTGGGTAGTAAACTTATTGTGGGAGAAGTTACTTTACGCTCGGATACACACACTGAACCTGTTGCTCATGCGGTGGGGACTTATTCGATTCCTCCGATGCGCTAGTATACACCTCGGCAAAAAGACATATATGTTGGGGCAATGGTTGGAGCAGTGATCTGAGTCATTGTTTATCTATGAAAAGGGTGTTAATAATTACTTAGATTTTATTGGCAAATAACATAACAATGACAAGTTTGTCCCATGGTACATCGCAAGTTAGCGCCCAGGGTGGGGTAATAGAGGCGCGTTTTATTGGCAGCTTTAATGCGCTCGGCGTACAAGAATATGCACGTAAAGTAAAAGCGCTTGTTGCGGATTTTGACGGTGCGAAGTTCTCAATGCTAATTGACAACACGGGGTTCGAAGGGGGCACACCAGAAGCGTATCAAACCCTCGATAATTACAATGACTGGTTGAACTCGCAAGCACTGATAGCCAAAGCCTTTGTCATTCAAAGCACCATGAATAGGCATATTTTGATGCAGCGCACGCCCGCGTTAGCGACCCAAAAAGTGGCCTTTTTTACCGATATTAATGAGGCGAGAGCCTGGCTGAAAAAGCAAGACGATAACGTTTAGCTTGGCAGGTTATTCGACTCCGACCACTGCCTGAGTTCTTCAAGTATACTCAAGGCTGACTTGCCAAACTCGCTAAGCTCATAAGTTACTGCCACAGGACGCGTGCTGATCACTTTGCGTATAACCATGTTGTTGGCTTCTAACTCTTTAAGGCGCTGATCAATCATCTTTTTACTGGCTCCGCCTAACATGCGTACTAAGTCATTAAAACGCACTGGCTCATCTTTTAAGTGATAGATCACTGAACCCGTCCATTTTCCGCCGATAAGGCGCATCCCTTTTTCAATAGCGCAAGGCTCGGTGCACGCGTTCAACACTTTTTTTCTGCCCTTACTATCTGTTTTTACAGAACTTTGCATTATAGACCCTAGTCTTTTTATTAGGTTACTAAAAGTATACTAATTGTTTTTAGTTTCTAGGTCACTATTATAAACTACGTGGTTTTAAAGTTAAACATTCACCTAGGAGACTTGCATATGAGTAACGTACTGATCATTAATGCACACCATCACTACCCGTTTTCGCCGGGAAATCTCAACCAAAGCTTTGTTGATAAAGCAAAAACACTATTAGCAAACAAAGGTTACAACATCCAAATAAGCAAACCCTCAGAGGGGTTTGATGTGGAAGCTGCGCTGGCACAGCATCAATGGGCCGATATCGTGTTAGTGCAAATGCCCTTGAATTGGATGGGGGTCCCCTGGTCATTCAAAAAGTATATGGATGAAGTGTATACCGCTGGTATGGGCGGAGCACTGTGTCATGGCGATGGACGCAGCGCCGATGCACCGCAAAAAAACTACGGCCGTGGCGGTACCTTAGGCGGTACTCGTTATATGTTGTCGGTGACGGCCAATGCGCCGCAACAAGCCTTTAATGACCCTGAAGAGTTTTTTGACGGTCATAGCATCGACGATTTATTAATGCCCATGCATATGAACTTTAAGTTCTTTGATATGACGCCAATGCCGACATTTAGCGCTTTTGACGTGATGAAAAATGCTCAGCCTGAGGCCGATTTTGCGCGCTTTCAAGATCACCTAGAAGCACATTTTTAAGGAGCTCGCAATGAACGAATATACGCAAAAGTTACACGCTGGCAGCGAGTTTCCAGTTATTAAAGTGCCAACGTTGGCGGGCGCTGAAGTGCAATTAGGTCATACCCGATCACCTTATGACTGGCAATTGGTGGTGGTTTATCGGGGCCGACATTGTCCCATGTGTAGCAAGTATCTTACCCAGTTATCGGCCGTGACTGAGCAACTACATAGCCTGGGGATTGATGTTATTGCGGTCTCTGCTGATAGTAAAGAACAACTTGAAAGACACCTTGAGGAGTTGACTGTGCCTTTCCCCATTGCCTATAACTTAAGCCTTGCTCAGATGCGGGCTTTGGGGTTGTATGTCTCGGATCCTCGCTCGCCAGAGGAAACAGATCACCCCTTTGCCGAGCCCGGACTCTTTGTGGTCAACGCTCAGCAGCGCTTGCACGTGGTGGATATTTCTAACAACCCCTTTGTACGCCCCGAGCTCAGTACCTTGGTTAGCGGTCTCAAGTGGATACGTGATGTTAACAATAACTACCCCATTCGGGGCATGCGTAAAGAGGTGGGGTTAAATGAATACTCAGTTAGTTATTGCCATGATGACGCTGTTGGCATGCCTGCAAGGAGTAGCTAAGGCGGCGATACCAGCGCATAACGCTGCGCCAGCGCAGTATCAAGTGCTGTTTGAGAATGACCAAGTATTGACCTTGAAAATGACGCTGGCCGCCAATGAACAAGATAAGTGGCACAGCCATCACAGTGAAACGGTTTATTTTCAGCGTGGCGGAACTCTTGCTATTGAAACCGAGCATGGTGTGCAAGAGGTCACTGTAGCCGATGGTGAGGTCATGTGGCATCCGTCTTGGCGCCATCGCGTCACAAACCTCAGTGCCCACCCCGTAGTGGCGATTATTGTCGAACAAAAGCCACAATGACTGAGGGGGTTATGGTCGCAGCTGAGTTCAATTTGACATCGGCTGCGATCTCTTTGTTATAGCCCAAATGGGTTATCAATGCTGTGTGCCGGCTCAGTAAACCATTTTGGCCCCTCAGCCGTGGTGTAAAAGTGATCTTCTAAGCGGATACCAAATTCGCCGGGAACTACCAGCATTGGCTCATTAGAAAAACACATATGTTCTGCCAACACCTGCGGGTTGTCTTTGACTAAATAAGGCCATTCGTGGATATCTAAACCAATGCCGTGCCCTGTGCGGTGGGGGCAACCAGGTAATTGGTAGTCTGGCCCCAGACTTTGGGCGCTGAGATAATTGCGCGCGGCTTTATCTACATCGCCACAGGTGTTGCCTACTTGGGCGGCTGCAAAGGCTTTTAACTGGGCGTTTTTCTCATACTGCCAAAACTGTTGTTGTCGAGCGCTTGCTTCGCCAAATATATAGGTACGGGTGATATCGCTGAGATAACCGTGTAACTGGCAGCCGGTATCAATTAGCACCATATCCCCTTGTTTCAGTGTTTGTGGGTCTTTCACTCCGTGTGGGAAGCTGGTGGCTTGGCCAAAGAGCACAATACAAAAGTAGTTGCCGCTGGCACCGACTTTTTTATGTGCTGCATTAATAAATGCCTCGACCTCAGTTGTGGTGATCCCCTCATGTAACATCGACGCCGTGGCTTTGTGCACTTCTAAGGTCATGTCCATTGCCCGCTGAATAAGGGTAAGCTCGTGAGTGGATTTGTGCATGCGACAATGGGCTGTGACTTCGCCAGCATTGACCAGCGTTAATTGTGGCGCCGCTTTAGTGATACCATCGGCGATGAAAAATTGCGCGCTTTCGTCAATGCCCAGCACCGCATCGTCGCCACAACCCATGCCTTTTAGCACCTCGGCAATCAAAGCATAAGGGTTTTGCTCTTCTTGCCAACCATGAATATCGGCATCAATCACCTGGTAATCTCGCAACGAGCCTATTTCGAAAAAAGGCGCGACGAAGGCCAGCTCGCCTTGAGCAGGCAGTAACGCGCCCACCAAGCGCTCACTGGCATACCACTTTAGTCCCGTGAAATAGGTCATGTTAGTACCAGCATTTAAATAAAGGGCATCAATGCCATTTTCCTGCATAAAAGCCTGGGCTTTGGCGATGCGTTGGCGATATTCGTGTTCATCAATGGCGCTGATATCGCCGGTCATATCGCTCAGTTGTGCTAAGGCTTGTTGTTGGTTTTGATAGCCAATGCCTTTCATAACGCTTTGCTCCTGTTACCTTGAAACCGCGCGATGCTCAAGGCATCGATATTCATCGCGGTGGGTTGTTGATTAATGAGTGCAGCAATCAACTCACTGGTGATGGCTGCTTGGGTTAACCCCAAATGTTGATGGCCCAGCGCCAGCAATAGACTTGGATGCCTGGGGGCTGCGCCAATGACCGGTAATGAATCTGGCAAAGAGGGTCGCGCCCCTTGCCAACAGGCCTGCTGGTCGAACTCAGTGCCCAGTTGCGGCAGCAACTCCCGCGCATGAGCCAATAGAGCGTGAGCGCGCACCATATTTGCAGGCGCTTGCAAACCGGCAAATTCAACCGTGCCGGCCAGTCGCAGGCCTGCACTCATGGGCGTCATAATAAACTGTCGCTCAAAGCTGGCCACCGGGCGTTTGAGCCCGAGGTGTTCGGATAACTGATAATGATAGCCGCGCTCTGCCTCTAGCGGCAGGGCATAGCCTAATTGCTGACACAGTACTTTACTCCATGCGCCGGTACAAACAACCGCTTTGCGATAAAGCTCGCGGCTGGTTGCGCTACTCACCCGACAATGTGAATGCGCACAGGTCAAGGAAGTGACGGTCTCGGCGCGGTAGTGCCCGCCTAAAGCACAAAACTGGCTGAATAAGTATTGGCTTAATGCGCCAGGGTCGGTGCTGTGGCCCACGGCTTTAAAATAAAGCGCGCCGTCGATATGGGCAGTTAAAGCCGGCTCTAGCTCATTGACCTGAGCGCGCTTGAGTATCGATACGTCCACGCCTTGGTGCGAGTACTGCGCAGCCACGGCTTTTATTTTATTTGTTGTCGTGCTCTCGAAGGTTAACAGTGAGCCCTGGTGTTTGACGTACTGGTGGTAATCATTTGCGAGTAAGCGCTGCCACGCGCCGAGGGCATGGCTGTTTAAGGTGCTCAAGACTTCAGTGTGGCGACGATAACGATGCGGCATCATATTGGCCCCAAAGCGAGCAAGCCATGGTAGTAGCTGGGGTAGGTATGTGGGCGCAATACGCAGGGCAGAGCGCTGGCTGATCAGCATTTTCGGCAGCTTAGGGAGTAATGAAGAGCAGGCCATGGGGAACACTTGTTCGGTGGCAAAGTGGCCGGCATTGCCAAAAGAGCATTGGCTGCCCGGCGGCTTAGGGTCATACAAGGTGACTTGATAGCCTTGGCGCTGCAATTGATACGCACAGCTCAAGCCAATAACGCCGGCACCGAGCACCGCAACGCGGTTGTTAGCAGCATGATGTTGAGCCTGACTTTGCATTCCTCGTTTTCACCTCTTAGATATTTCTTTTTATAAAATTAAACTGCTTACAACTCATGCTATTACGTTTATGAGTGCGCTTATTTAGCTGGCTTACACAGGGTTTATTAATTTTGCATGTTGAATATTGTATACAATATATCTATGATGGCAAGCATAACGACAACAGAGGAACTAATATGAACGTAAATTGGCAGGGTGTTTATCCGGCAGTCACCACGCAATTCCATGATGACGACAGCATCAACTTTAAAGCCACCGCAGCGATGATTGATAACCTTATTAACGAGGGAGTGCATGGCATTATTGTGCTTGGCACCGTCGGTGAGAACTGCTCGCTGCGCAGTGAAGAAAAGCGCCAAGTGTTGGCAATGGCAAAAGAGGTGGTTGGTACACGTGTGCCGCTATTAACCGGGGTGGCTGAAACAACCACGCAATTTGCTATTGAATTTGTCGCCGATGCGCAAGCCGCAGGAGTGGATGGGTTAATGGTATTGCCAGGCATGGTGTACCGCAGCACTGAGCGCGAGGCCATTGATCACTATCAGCGTATTGCTAGGTCGACCCAGTTACCTATTATGATTTACAACAACCCGGTGACCTATGGCGTCGATGTGTCTATTGCCGGCATGCACACCTTAGCGCTTGAGCAAAACATCGTTTCGGTGAAAGAGGCGACCGAAGATACACGCCGTATCACCGAGCTGCTTAGTGCGTTTGGTGAGCGTTTTATGGTGTTTGGTGGTGTTGATGATATTGCTCTTGAGTCCTTAATGCTCGGCGCCACCGGGTGGATATCGGGGCTTACCAATGTCTTTCCTCGTGAGTCTGTGGCCATTTACCAATTGGCTCGACAGGGGCGTTATGAGGAGGCGCGGGAGCTTTGGCAGTGGTTCTTGCCACTGCTGCGTTTAGACACCATCCCCACCTTAGTGCAATGCATTAAATACGCTGAACAACTGGCTGGACGAGGCAGTGAGCGCACGCGCGCACCGCGCTTGCCACTAACCACAGAGCAAAAAGCTGAAGTGGAGCGCCTTTATAACACGGCCATTGCCAATCGTATCGACTTAAGCAAGTACAACCTGGACTAGCCTATGAACCGGGGGACCTTTTTCTGTATTGACGGCCATACCTGTGGTAACCCGGTGCGCTTGGTAACAAGCGCCCACCCACCGCTGCCCGGCCAGAGTATGAGTGCGAAACGACAACACTTCTTGCAGCATTACGACTGGATCCGTCAAGCGCTGATGTTCGAGCCGCGCGGGCATGACATGATGTCAGGGGCTTTTTTGTATCCGCCGACCACAGCAGATGGCGATGCCGCGATTTTATTTATTGAAACTTCGGGCTGTTTGCCAATGTGCGGCCACGGCACCATAGGCGCCCTGACATTTGCATTGGAAAATGGTCTGCTGACACCGCAAGACCCACATCAGGTGCGCTTAGATACACCGGCCGGGCGCGTGGATGCTCATGTGCGTCGTAGTGGCGACAAGGTCGATGCAATCAAGCTTTACAACGTGCCTGCCTTTTTGGCTTTTGAGCAACTCACTATTGAGGTGCCTGAGCTGGGGGCGCTAACCATAGATATTAGCTTTGGCGGCAATTTTTACATCATTGTTGAGCCGCAAGCTAATTTTGCTGGCATAGAGCATTGCAATGCTTCGTTCTTACTGCGCTACAGTCCGTTGATACGCGATATTGTCAATGCTCAAGTCGAGTGCATCCACCCGCAAGATCCCACTATGCGCGGGGCATCCCACGTACTGTGGACCGGACAGCCCAAACACGCCAGCTCCGATGCCGCCAATGCGGTGTTTTATGGCGACAAGGCCATAGACCGTTCGCCCTGTGGCACCGGGACCAGTGCGCGCATGGCACAGTTATATGCGCAAGGGCGCTTGCCTATCGGGCAAGCCTTTGTTCATGAAAGCTACATCGGCAGCCAATTTATTGGCTGCATCGAGGCGGTGACCGAAATCGCAGGGCGCACCGCAATTGTTCCTAGTATCGAGGGCTGGGCCCGCGTCACCGGTCACAACTGCATTGTGGTTGACGATGACGACCCCTACGCCTTCGGCTTTCAAGTGTTATAAGGAGACCAAGATGGAGAACTACACAGCAAGCCTGAGTGGCCTTAGCTTTATCGCTGGCCAGTGGCAAAGTGAGCAACAGCAGGTATTTCATGCCTTTTGCCCGGCGCGCAATGAGGACATGGCTACACCCTTTTACAATGCTTCTTTGCAGGATGTAGAGAGTGCCTGCGCGAGCGCTGAGCGCGCTTTTATCGCCTATCGTGGCACCTCGTATCAGCAGCGCAGTGAGTTTTTGCATGCTATTGCCGATGAAATTGAAGCGCTCGGCGATGAGTTACTCAATACCACTCATCTAGAAACCAATTTGCCTTTGGCTCGGTTACAAGGTGAGCGTGGGCGGACAATGAATCAACTACGCGCATTTGCTGATGCCTTAGCCGACAATTTGGCGCCTTTGCACTTGCACTATCACGATGCTGGCGAGCCAAATCGCACCCCGTTGCCTAAGCCCGACACCACCTTGCGTTTTTTACCCCTGGGGCCCGTGGCGGTTTTTGGCGCCTCTAACTTTCCTTATGCATTTTCAACTCTCGGGGGAGACACCGCAGCGGCGTTAGCCGCCGGCTGCCCGGTGATAGTCAAAAGTCATCCAGCACACCCGGGAACCAGCGAGTTGATGACCCGAGCCATTGCCAAAGCAATAAGCCGCTGCCAGATGCCTGAGGGAACCTTTGCCATGTTACAGGGCACCGATCATAGCATTGCTCACCAACTCGTCAGTGCGAAGCAAATTAAGGCGGTGGGTTTCACCGGCTCTTTAACCGTGGCCAAAGCGTTAATGAGTACCATACATAGCCGGGAAGAGGTGATCCCCTTCTATGGCGAGCTTGGCGCTATCAATCCACAGCTTATTTTACCCCAGGCACTCGCAAGTGCGCGTAATTTAGGGCAACAGCTGTGTGCTTCATTGCTGATGGGTCATGGTCAGTTCTGTACCAGCCCAGGGTTATGGTTAGTGCCAACACACGGCAGCGATGAGCTTATCGCGGCAGTACGCGAGCACATCGGCGATGCGCCGTCGGATACCCTGCTTAGCCCGAGTATTATTGACGCCTATGAGCGTGATACCAAAGCGTTAGCCCAATGCAACGGTGTACAAGTGTTGGCACAAGGGCATAAAAGTGCGCCATTCCACGCGCAAGCACAGGTGTTTACTTGCAGCGCTGAGCGTTTTATCAATACGCCTATGTTGCATCAAGAGGTGTTCGGCCCGGCAGCCCTTATTGTTCGTTACGATGATGAGCAACAGCTTATGCGCGTTATTGATGCCTTAGAAGGGCAGCTAACCGCTTCAATTTTTGGTGAACAAGCACAGTATCAGCCGCTTATTGAACGGTTAAGTTATAAGGTAGGGCGGTTGATTTATGGACAAATGCCTACCGGAGTAGAGGTGTGCCAATCAATGAATCATGGCGGCCCATACCCGGCTGCCACCGATGTGCGTTCGACCTCGGTTGGTTTAGAGGCGATGCGGCGGTTCTTGCGGCCACTGTGTGTGCAGCGCTGAGCCGATAAAGTGTTCGTTTTAAGTGTCCCCCAATGCGGCCAACACTCCCTCTGTTGTCCGCATTTTTCTAATTGTAAAACAGGTACATAGATAGCACTCGCAAGATAAATACAGGGTGGTATACTGTATTCCATGGACCACCTACCAACACTCTTATATGGCAATTGAGCATAAAACCCGTACCCAACTAGTTGCTGAAGCAATTCGCGAAAAAATCTTACTTGGCGAGCTAAAATCAGGTGCGCCACTGCGCCAAGCGGCGTTGGCACAAGAGCTCAATGTTAGCCGTATTCCCGTGCGAGAGGCTCTACTGCAGCTTGAATCTGAAGGGTTAGTGAACTTTGAGGCCCACAAAGGAGCAACGGTAACCGAGGTGAGTGCATCTCAGGTGGATGAAATTTTTGACTTACGGGCACTGTTAGAAGCCGAGCTACTGCGTCATTCTCTAACTAAGCTCACCGATGCTGATTTCAGCGAAGCCGAGGTGCTATTGCAAGATTTAGAGGCGGCGATGGCAGCAGGGGATACGCAAGCCGCAACCGGGCACCTTAACAGCGCATTTCACGCCAAATTATATAGCCGTGCGCAGCGCCCGCAAACCCGTGAATTAGTTGAGCAATTTAGCAAAAATTCAGAGCGTTACGTGCGCATGCATATTCTTCTTGCCGGGGGGTTAGATACCGCACCGGAAGAGCATCGTGAGTTACTTAAACTGTGCCGCGCGCAACGCGTAGACGATGCCTGTGCGTTTTTATATCGCCACATCAGCGGCGCTAAAGACGATATTAAAGAGCTGTTATTAACCATGGAAGCGCAGGATTAACAAGCCATCTGCTCAAGGAAGAAACAATGAAACGATTCACTCACTGCTTGCTGGGCTTGCTACTTATTTGCACCAGCGCCCAGCTTTATGCTGGTTCGCACGACTACCCCACAGTGAAAATTGGCGCATATGACGTTGAATATGAAATCGCAGGGAGCGGCGATGTTACCCTACTACTTGAAGCCGGCGGCTCTGCCGGGTTGGATGATTGGCAACCTATCTTTTACGCGTTAGCTGAGCATGCCCGCGTGATCCGCTACTCTCGCGTCGGTAATGGTGGCTCCAGTGCGGTAAAAAAACACTATAGCTCAGAGCAGTATGCGCAAGAAGCGCTGGCTCTGCTGCAAGTATTAGGTATTACTGAGCCGGTGGTTTATATCGCGCATTCCTATGGTGCGTATATCGCGCGCACCTTCGCTGCGCGTTACCCCGATAAAATAGCGGCACTGATGCTTATTGATCCGGCCTCCGAGCATGACGTTGATATTATGCGACAAATTGACTTGGCCACCGCTGAGCGGCAAATCGCGCAAGTTAAGCGCGATGATATGAAAAATGGCATGTCTAATCAGTATTTAGACTTTTGGTCCAAGCGGCCATTGCCAGACTACCCAGACATACCCGATATTCCAGTAACCGTTATTGCCTCGGTGAAAACCTATGAAGAGCCCTCATTGCTTTTATTTACTGATCAAGGCCGAGCAATGTGGGGCGACCTGCATAGCCAATGGGCCCAAGCCTTCCCACAAGGAGAGGCGATACTGACCGATAAAAGTTACCACTTTATACACCATGAGCAGCCGCAGTGGGTAGTGGAGCATATACAAACTCTGATAAAGCGGGTACGGACAAAATAATAATGACACACTAAGGAAAGTGATAATGAAAGACAATAAAACCGCCGCACTGAGAATACCGGCATTTTTTATTGATGCAGCGTTTGTAGTAGCAGCCCTTGTTGGCCTGCTCGAGCTCTTGTTGTTTACCAACACTATAAAAGAGCCGCCAGCTGTCGAGCTGGTGATGTTTGTTTGTGTACCAGTTGGCTTTTTTGTCTATTGGGCGCTCAACATTAACCTTGGCAAGCGCATATTTAAGCTGGTTATTGTTGACGAGCTTAGCGAAGAAAAGGCGTCAATATGGCAGTTGTTTTTGAGGTCGATACTCTTTTGTATGTTAGTTTCGTTTAATATAGTGCTACTACTGCCCCTGTTTATTTCAAAAAAGAACCAAGGCTTGCATGATATGTTAGCGAAAACACGAGTTATTAAACGCACTGGCGAACATAATTAATAATGGGGGGAGTCATGTCAAAATACACAGCTAAGGTGATATGGTCTCTCCCTCAGGGTGAGAGCTTTTTAGATAACACGTATAGCCGAGGCCATCGTTGGCAATTTGATGGCGGAATTGAGGTTATGGCCTCGTCGTCACCGCAAGTGGTGCCCATACCTTACTCGGTCAGTGAATACGTAGACCCCGAAGAGGCCTTCGTTGCTTCGGTATCCAGCTGCCATATGCTGTGGTTTTTAGCTTTAGCGAGCAAAGCAGGGTTGGAGATCAGTGCTTATCATGATCATGCCCAAGGCGTGATGGCAAAAAACCAAGCTGGTAAATTGGCAATGACGGAAATAACCCTGTTTCCAGAGGTTAAATTTGCCGACCACACGACTCCTCCACAGCAGCAGCTAGATGCCTTGCATGAAAAGGCCCATAGCCAATGTTTTATTGCCAATTCCATTCTTACAGAGGTGCGGGTTGTGGGCACGCTAACCTAGTGGGCTGTGATGAGCGAAAGAGCGAATACCGAAGTTGCTGCGCGCGCCCACTCATCGGTCACAGAACTATGGCTGCGCTACCTGGATACCCTTGTGGGTGAGCCGCGAGCGCAGGCTCGGCTGCAAGGTGTTTGGCATTTCTGCGATAATGAACACGACGCCAATGCCTGCGCGCAGTGGGTATTACAAGGAAGAAAACAAGCCACAGCTCCGAGTTTGTGGGAGTTAGAAGCCGCCGCAGAGCCGCTGCCGCAAGTTGGAGATATTCATATTGTCACCAATTGGCAGGGGCACGCACAGTGCGTGATCCGCATATGTGCGGTGGAGGTGCTTAGCTTTTCCGCCGTAACTGAGGCTCACGCTGCTTTAGAAGGCGAAGGCGATGGCTCATTAGCGTATTGGCGCCGCGAACACCAAGACTACTATCAGCGAGTATTAGCAGGCAGTAATAAGGTGTTTACTCCCTCTATGCCCATCGTATTTACGAGCTTTGAGGTGCTATTGCGAAGCTAGCGCTTCACTTACCGATGTGTGCTCTGCGTCGTCGCACTACAGATGCTGCGCTACATAGCGCGGCACATCGAAAGGGGCGCCATCTAGGCTAAAGTGATTATCTAAGGCGTAGGCCATTTTTTCTAATGGCGCATCCATATATCCGACACTTTGAATTTCCTGCATATAGCGGGCAATAAATTGCGCCATACCAAGGTGCTGCCACTGGGCAACATGTACTAACTCGTGAAAATGAACACGGAGGTTTTTTGCCACATGAGGCTGCAAGTAATAGGTGTTGTTATAAGTGATACCAGCGGCATCCATATCGATAAAAGTGCCAAGCCCAAGTTGGCGAAGCTCTGGGAAGTCGGGTTTCGGAAGGGTGTCGACGACAACAAAATAGGCATTATCTAGAAAGGCCGTAGGATAAAAATCAGCAAAGTTATCCATTAACTGATAACAACTCTGCCTCTGCGGTGTAAACTCGTTATTGGTATGCTCAATCCATTCGGTTATCTGTTCTAACATTGATACTTTCCTTGTTATTTTGCTTAAAAATAAAACTACTATTTTTCGATTAGTAAAATGGTAGTGAGCAGTAAGAGAGCGAAATTAATCTCTACTACTTGTTGGTTATTAAGTTTCCATGCTTATCAAGAATTTGTTCACCGTCTTCTTTAAAAAAGGGTCCTTGAGGCCAGACATCGATTAAACTTAAGACACTCTCACTAGGGCGGCATAGTTTAACTCCTTTAGGCGAGCATACAATGGGTCTGTTTACCAGTATTGGGTGAGTCAGCATGGCCGAGATTAAGTCTTCGTCTGAAATACTTTCATTAAGTAGTCCTAAACGTTCAGCTGGCGACTTTGTTACTCTTAAAGCTTCTCTAGGCGTTATATCTGCAGCGGCAAAAAGCCCCAAAAGTTGGCTCTTGGTCCAACCAACGGTTAAATAGTCCAAGATCACCGGCTTATACCCAGCCTCATGAATAATACGTAAAACATTTCTTGATGTACCACACTCAGGGTTGTGATGAATAACGATCATAACCGTACCTATTGCTCCAATTATTTTGGGTTCACACCCTGTCTCAAGTCTCTTTAATGAAGGCTTTGAACAAAATGCATGACGAATATGGTGCTCTGTGCCTGCGCCTACAAAAAGAGGGATATATTAAGCTCTTCCTTATTTAAACCAATGACGTGTGCGATTAGTAAACCAAACCAAAGACAGCATGACAGGCACTTCTACTAAAACACCAACAACAGTGGCTAGCGCGGCACCGGAATGCAGGCCAAACACTGAAATTGCCACAGCAACAGCCAATTCAAAGAAGTTAGATGTACCAATCATGCACGCCGGTGCAGCAACGCTATAAGGAAGCTTTATCTTCTTTGCTATAAAATAAGCAAGTGCAAATATCCCATAAGTTTGAACGAGTAAAGGAATTGCTATCAATACAATCACCTGAGGTTGAGCCAGTATTGTTTGTGATTGAAACGCAAAGAGTAGAGCGACTGTCGTTAGCAGCCCAATAATCGACCAAGGTTTCATAGTTGTCAGAAACCGCTCTAGTTGAGCAGAGTCGTTCTTTTTATCCAATTTTTTGCGTGTAATCGCTCCTGCTATTAATGGGATCAGAACATACAGCACTACAGACAGTAACAGCGTGTTCCAAGGTACGCTGATATCACTCACGCCCAGTAGCATTCCAGCTAAAGGGGCAAACGCAAATATCATGATAATGTCGTTAATGGAGACCTGTACTAGGGTATAGTTTGCATCTCCTTTGGTGAGCTGGCTCCAAACAAAAACCATGGCGGTGCAGGGCGCAACACCAAGTAAGATCATACCTGCTATGTATTCAGTGGCTGTTTGCGGATCAACCCATTGGGCGAATAGGACTTTAAAGAATAACCATCCAAGGAAAGCCATCGAAAAGGGCTTTATTAGCCAGTTTATGACTAAAGTCAGTGCGAGTCCTTTGGGCTTTTTGCCCACATCCTTTAATGAAGAAAAATCTATCTGCACCATCATGGGGTAAATCATTAGCCAAATGAGTACAGCGATAAGTAAATTCACATGCGCATACTCAATATTTGCGATAAGCGAAAAAGTCTCTGGTGTTATGCTACCTAAGACGATACCTATGATGATGGCAAGACTGACCCACAAGGATAAATAGCGTTCAAATAAGCCCATGTAACCTCCTAAATGGCAGTTTGGTTTACGCGTTGCGACAATTGCTCAGCAGATTCCACACGTTCAGAATATCTATCTACCAAGTAGCTTTTGTTATCGCGAAGCAGCAAAGTAAACTTCATCAGTTCCTCCATAACGTCAACGATGCGGTTGTAGTATGGCGAAGGTTTCATCCTGTCGTGTTCATCAAACTCCAAAAAGGCTTTGGCAACACTCGATTGATTGGGGATGGTCACCATGCGCATCCAGCGGCCAAGTATGCGTAGTTGATTCACGACGTTAAAAGATTGCGAGCCACCACAAACCTGCATAACCGCTAATGTTTTACCTTGGGTTGGGCGTACGCTCCCGATACTGAGCGGAACCCAATCAATTTGGCTTTTAAATATGCTAGTCATGGACCCATGACGCTCGGGTGAGCACCAAACTTGACCTTCTGACCACATCATCAGCTCTCTCAGCTCTTTTACCTTAGGATGACTATCATCATCTGTATCAGGCTGCGGTAACCCCTCTGGGTTAAAAATTTTCACTTCGGCCCCCATAGCCGTTAGCAAACGTGCACTCTCTTCAATCACTAAGCGGCTGAAGGAGCGCTGGCGTAAAGAGCCATATAGCAGGAGAATACGCGGCGCGTGATCACTGAGCATACTTTGAAGCTTGTCAATGGATGGGGTGGCGAGCTGTGACGTATCAACACTTGGTAGCGTCGTTTCGGGGTTCATGGTTTCTTAACTCCTAAGTTTTACTCTCGGCATAGCATGTTTAAAGGTAAGTTAGCAGGGCAATGTTTTTTGTTTAGGGTGCTCAAGTCTTGCGAGCGCATCTAAATAGTAACCTGCATTTTCTTCAGCTGTTTTGAGGATGATTTCTTTCGCCCAACCAGGTAGTTGTTGATGGAGTTGATAATAAACCCACTTCCCACGGCGTTGATCTTGCAGAATGTCACATTTTCGTAGTTCAGCTAAATGGCGAGAAACTTTAGGTTGATCTAGCTCGAGGGCAGCCATAAGTTCGCACACGCAAGCTTCACCTAACTGACTGATAATTAGCACGGACTTAAGCCTGGTATCATCTGCCAAGCATTTAAAGAGTTTGAGTGGGCTCATATTCACTACTCATAGTTAATATGTGAAATATCATATATGTGTTTTTCCGTATGTCAACTGTGCAGATATATTCTTTTGTTTAAGTGCGGTTGGGCGAGGGAAGTATAAAGTTAACAAGCTATCTAACTATTTGTTTAGATTAGTTTTAGGGTTTGGTGTCTAGTGATGTTTTATTTGCTGGCAATCTCGACGGGCGTGCTCGCTGTGACCTACCGGGTTTCTGCCGAGAACCGCCTTGAAACAAGTAGGAGTTAGTTTTTTTGGTGTGGATATCGAAAAAACTCTCTGCTTTAGTTATGCAGCCTATTTTTTTTGAGCGCTAGGTTGGCTGCACTTTGCCTAGTCTAACTCTAAACTGCATTACAGTTGTCGATTCGACTGATTGTAGGTTTCCAGCATTGTTGATTTCCTTCTGTATTATTAGCGCAAATGTTTATTTTTGCTTTGAAAAAGCATAGTGCATTGTCGGGTCTATCCTTAAAAAGCGTGCCAGAGTCTGAATTTGCGCCTTTATAATGAGTAATATCTTCTGCTTTATCGCTGATAAAATCGTCCCAGCATTTAGACATTTTCGTATTGCCTAATTTGAATTCACCATTATCAGGTTGGAATAACTCATTTACAGTAAAGCCATCGATTCTAGACTGCCCTTGGTTTAAGCTGAAGTCGGCTATTATTTGAGTAGGACCGTCAGTGATTATTGGCGTTTTCATGTATACATCAAATGCTAGATAGTTTGATGCATCATAAAACTTAGAGATTACAAATTTTTCTTCACGATACTCTAAAACAACTGCAACGCCGTTATTTGCTTTGTTTAATGTAATACCATCGCCGCTCGCATCGATTTTTACTTGTTGCCAGTTTTTTCCCACTGCAAATTCATTGAGCTCGGCTGCTAACTCCATTTTAATTTGTCTCTTCTGAGCGTTACCTCTGAAAAAATTAATGGGATGATCAATGCACGAAGAGTTTTCAGTTTCGTCTACAGCGCCTTTGTATTGAAATGTATGCTCTTTATATTCTTGAAGGTTAGATTCATTGAGGTTGACGATTGTTGACGCAAAGTCTTTTTGAAATGTGAAATAGTCTTTTGCAGCCAGTTCTTCGCTCGGAGTGAGTGACTCCCTACCTGCGCTCACTTTAGGTTGGTTGTTAAAGTCGAATTCGGTAGTCACTATAAATTTGTAAGCACGTTTATCGCTGTGTGAGAGAACGATTACTTCTTTACTATTAGGCTCGCAAACAGCAGAGGACGAAGCATGATTATGAGCATCGCACTTGTTTTCAGGGGCTTCTTGTATCGCTATTTTTTTGGCTGCCTCCAAATCGCAGCGCGAACAGGCATATGCCTCTGTTAATTCTGCTATCGCATGTGAGCTTGCCATAAGTATGCTCGTTGCGAATAAGTACTTAGCTAAATACGTCCATATTTTCATTATACATTCCTTGTTGTTTTCTTTTTATTTACATTAACAGTAATTAGCTCTCGTGGGAATGGTTGTATTTTGGTCTAAATCTTTTTGCTGAGAGAAATACAGAAATAGGAGTTACCTACTCACCAACCCAAGAATCGCAATAAGTTAGGGCCCATTTACTTTAAAGTACCAATATAACTCCCTACTACCATGAGCCTTATTTGCCATGAGCATAAGTCACGCCGAAGTAGTGATTAAAGTTTGCAAGCACGCTTATTTCAGGCCAAAGAGTGATTCTCAGTGCTGAAACCTAAGCGCGTGATTACACCGAGGATTTTGTTACAACCTAAGCTTGCATTGAACCGCCTTCCTTATAGACTAGGGAGCAATAAAAAGAACAATTCGAGCCATCAATGGAATGTATTCTCTTTGGCGAATATCGGTTTGATACCAGCACCCATGAATTAAAGAACCAAGAATATTCCGTTTCCTTAGACCCAAGAATGGTTGCGCTGTTGCGGTTTTTTCTTGCCAACCCAAATAGAATTATTAGCCGAGACGAATTGCAACAAGCCATCTGGCAGGGGGTGATAGTCACCGACAACGCTATTAATAAGCTTGTTGCCAGCTTGCGAAAAACATTGGCCGATGATCCTAAATCGCCGCGTTATATTCAAACTGTGCCAAAGCAAGGCTACCGCTTTATTGCCACTGTACACACTCAAGATAGTCTCAACACAAACGTGCATGCGGATGAGATTAACACCAACACCCAGCCCAAAAGCCGCAACCTTGGCGTTAAAGCTGCGGCGCCCGTACTAATTTGTGCGGTGGTTGTATTGTTGTTACTTTGGCAAAATGGCGAGAACGGCGGCCTAAATTACGGTGAAAATACCGTACTAACCCGCGTTGATGGGGCTAAAAGAAGCCTAGTGGTGGCGCCAAAAGGGAACACTGTAACCTTTATCAATAATACCTATGCCAATGGTAATGAGTTTTGGCACAAGCGCTTGGACAACAATAATGACGATGTTGGTGCGGTTATTGAAAGTAAAGATTATTACTTTGACTCCCTTATTGCCCAAACCGCCAACGCACTGATTGTTAAAGGCTACTACCAAGACCAATGTGGCTGGTTCAAGGTGCCGTTTAGTCGTGAAAGCGCAGCGCTGACTGCACCAAGTGCACAAGTACTTGATTGCGAGAGCTTAATATCGCACCGATACACTTTTGATACACAAACCGAGTCGGTTTGGCTGCTTGGTCATGCCCGCAATCATGAGCATAGAAATAGGCTCTATCGAATCAATCTTAACCAAGGCCTTGAGCCGGTGGCAGTTGAGCTGCCCGAGAAATGGCATTTAGTTGATCTTGACTTAAAGCCCGGAGCCAGAAATTTGTTATTGGTTGCCAATAATAGTGAAGGGCAAAGTCGACTTTACCAGGTTGACCTTGTTACTGGGGCGGCAGAGCCTTTGATTGATGTTGCGCAGCAGTTAAATCAAGCTATTTGGGGCCATGCGCAGCATCAGCTTATTTTTGTTTCCGCATCAAAACCCGCACAACTACAAATGCTGAATATTCATAGCGGTGAGTCTCAGGTAATCGCCAGTTTAGGCGATAGACTATGTTGCGCGCTGGCACGCCACCCCAATGAGAAAGATTACATCTACTCAACCTACGATAAAAACATAGATATTCGCTGGCAAAACCCTGGATTTGAGCTGGACAACAGTAATGGCAATGAGCGATTGCCGGCATTCGCTCACACTCAACCCGGTATTTACTTCGTTTCCAATCGTGCTGGCAGCGACCATATTTATTTTCAGGCCCCAGGACAAAGAGCACAGCAAATAGTGCCTATGTCCGAGCATATGGTATTAAATGAGCTGGCGGTCTCACCAGACGATAGACTGGCCGTGGTTAATCATGATAATCGTCAGCTCTGGCTGGTGGATATTGTAGAGCACGGTATAACCAAACGAGCATACATAGACGGCTATGGCTTTGCACTGTCTTGGCTTAACTCGACGTTGTTTTCTTTAACGGTGAAGAATCAGCACCAGCGCCGAGTGAGGATTTACAACCGACAGATGCAGTTATTGGCTGAGCTAGACGCTCCTTGGGTACGCATTCTCGTCGATAACAGCGAGCCACAATTTGCTTACCTCATAAATCAAAGCAATGAGTTGTATCGTTTTTCCTTTTCCGAGATTCTTAATGGCCGGCTGCCCGAGGCTGAGCCGATAGGAGAAGTGGCAAGCTATACGAATGCCATTATTGATAATGGGGTGTTGTATTTAAATAACTATAAAGAGGCGCAACTTTCCTCCTACAAGATAAATTCAGCCTCTTTGCAGCTGTTAACTCAGCAACCGCTTGATGCTTACTATGGCTTTGATGTTGAAAATGGGCAAATTGTCTATGGTGGTACGCGTGCGTTTAGCAGTGATCTGTATACAACACACGCGCAATAACAGGTTATGGCTTAAAAGGGGGTGAGCTGTTAGCTTCGTGGCGCTACCATCTGTAGGTGTAGGCCATTTTTATAGCAGTTTCGTCAAACACTTGCTCCCGTTGGTGCCAGCCCTGCTGCAAATCGTAGCCCCGGTTAAGGCTAAGCAAGTACACGGTGTCTGGCGATGGCTCATAACGCACTCGACTGAATACCGAAAAACTGTCAGCTTGGGTGTTATGTTGCAGCAAGTTATTCCACGACCATTCAGTGTTAAAGGCGATATTTACGCGTAATTGAGTGTTAAATAGCTTATCAGCGGCGGTGTCGGTATCGTAGTAATACATATCGCGGCTCAGTTCCAAATACAAATGCCTATTCGGGCGGTAATTAAGGGTGGTGCTGACTCGTTCAAAGTCGGCATCGTAAAACATCCCTTTTGCGAGTCTGGCGGTGACGTAAAAAGGTTTACTGTTCGCTGTTCTAAAATAGAGCTCGTTGTGGCTGTAGTTATACTCTCCGGCTGTGAAGGTCAATTTATCGGTAAAGTTAAATGGTCGCTCGAGTATTTTTTGATAGCGGTTGTGACTAAGAAAAAAGAAGTTATCACCTTTGGTTTCAACCTGAAGCGGCCTTATAAATACGCTTTGCCCCTGGCGGTGCCCCTCAGTGTTCTCCCTTAGATAATAAAAACCAGTGAACTGATAATAATTAATATGCCGAGCTAACCAACCCGATTTCGGCCGTATCCGATAATGACTCACGCTCTCGTAGTAGCGTAAATCTCTGCGATTCACAAACCCCAAAGCAGGGTTAAAGTCTTTACCTATATATTGAAAGCGCCCGCGTAAATAAAAAGCGTCGTTTAGCAGCCTCAGCGAGGCGCCATATGATGCTTTATCAGCATCGTTAGGCTGCACTTTATCTGCCAGCTCCGCTTGCTGGTAGAAGGCATGGGCAACTAGAGGATAGTCATTAAACAGCGTGCTTTGGTAGCGGTAATCGGCACCTATTAGGGTTCTATCCCCCGAGTCATCTGGGCTGCCATGAGTTAAAATGGCGCCAAGCTGATGCGCAGGGGCAACTTGATGAGTTAATCGCGCTACACTTAGTTGCGTTTGTTGTGCTCGCGAAGTGTCGCTATCTTGATTGACGCTTAATATCCCCAAACGAGTGTCGCCGATTTGCCCTGTGAGTTTGGTCCCCCAATTGATATCCAGTAAATTCGACTCTTTACCTTGCCCGATGCGCCGGGAGTAAAACGCCATGCCGTTCGCGTAGTTATCATCCATACCGCCAAAGCGAAAGATCTGACTATCCTGCAAGAAAAAATCGCGCTTTTCAGTAAAATACTGGCTAAAGCGCGTGGTATTAAGCGGCACTTCGTCCACTTCTGTGCCGGAAAAATCGGTGTTGAGGGTTAACATTCCCGAGAGGCTTGGGGTCAGTTTATAGAGTAGATCTAATGATGGCGCTAAGTCGCTCTCACTTTGGTTACGTTTATAGGCCAAGCTCGGCTTTGCTTCAATTCCAAGCCCTTGCTTTAAGCCCATTAAACCGCTAATGGGCGCCAACTGATTGGTATGCCAGGCATAATTGCTGGGGTTGTTGAGGTTCCAGTACACCTGAGTGTTCGGACTCGCAACCCTATGGCGAAGCTGTAGCCCCCAGCTTTCGGCATCTTTTTCAAATGAGATGGACTGCATGGGAATAGCAATTTCCACATACCAACTTTGTGCCTCAATGCTGGTTTTGGCATACCAAAGGGTCTTCCACTCGCCAATATAGCGGGTGCCATCGACTAGGCCGTCTTCTTTTACACCGGAGGGGGTGACATGAAAAAGATAGGCATCAGATTTATCGAAGTTGGTATCTAACACCAAACCGAAGTAATCTTCATGCCACATGTACTCACCTTGAGTGAGCACCCTGTCGGTGAGAGTTTGCTCAGGCTGGCTGATCTTCGCCGCTACGTAAAAGAACTCGCTATCGTAGCTGATATAAGCTTGTACCGGATAATCGGGGCGCTCGCCTATATTTGGGCGAAAAACGACAAAGTCCTCTATGCGTTTTGCATCTCGCCACTCACTCGCAGCGAATTTGCCATCGATTTTGGGTTTATTTTTTAAGTTGGGAATGGGCGTATCGGTTTGGGTGAATTGTTGCCACTTTGCCTGTACTGGCGTGCCTAGTAAGCAAATAAATAACATGAGTAACTTAACAAAGTAGCGTTGAATGGTTAGAGCGTCTTTCATCTTTTCTTCTCGTTGTAAAACACCATTGGATGATGCGCGAATGAGCGTAAATAAAAGTGATAAAGGCGAGAATTTGAGTGACAAAGTAGTGATTAAAGGTGATAAAGCAATGCCTAACAGGCTGAATATAAATAATTTTTATCAGAAAGCTTTATAAAAAGTAGAGATTGCTTTAAAAGCCGAGTATCAATATCAAGGGAAGTTAACCGTGGCTTGAGAAGCACAAGATAGGCACAATGGTAAAGCTACAGTAAAGGAGTTTATGCAAAGTGATAAAAACCAAAAAAGGAATAGTTTATAAACTTGCTCTGGCATTTTGGCTGTTTATGGGGGTTGTAAAGGCACATGCAATCGATAATCCGGATGCACCAGACTTAATTGGAGAATTTGTAAAACGCGAGGCTAGCTATTTGTTAGCGATTGAAGACCCTAAAAATAGTACAAGTGACTATCTTGTTGCCTATAACCATTACCTGAACTTTTTGAATAAAGAGCTTGAGAAAGCTGCGCAAGAAATGACGTCTAAATTGCCAGATAATAGACGTTCAGAGTTGATAGCTGCGCAGTTGAACTGGGTAAAGTATCGTGATGCGGAATTTGAGTTTATTGAGAATACTTGGAACCGTAAAAGTTTTGGTAGCTCCGCAGCGATTTCTCGTGGTGGTTATCGGGCAAGTATAGTTAGAGACCGTATTCTTCAATTGTTGCATTACACAAAGAACTTCTGAGCACAGGTACTGTAAAGCGGATGATATTTTAGATACTTGCGAGCACTGAGCCATAAGGGGTGAGGTGAGTAGGGCGATAAAAGCCGAGCGTAGCAATAACTAACATTTTACAGAGCATGCTCGGCAAAGGTAAAATCGCCGAAGCGTCCATCATAAGTAACCTGCCTGAACTCGGTTACATTAACAACAAACAGGCCGCATCTCTGGTCGGTGTTGCACCCATGAATCGGGAAAGCGGTCGCTATAAGGGCCTCAGAACCATCCAGGGCGGCAGACCCCAGGTGAGGACTGTGCTGTACATGGCAATGATGTCTGCGATGCAGTGT
>NZ_JAKRFV010000033.1:0-28498 GCF_022347945.1 Pseudoalteromonas sp. MM17-2
CTCGGCCGACGCGCCATGGCCTTTCCTCCCTGAAATAGCCAATTGCACTAAAAACTTAGCGCAACTCAGCAATTTCAACAACTCTGACCCCTTGATTGAACAACTCTGACCCCTTGATTGATTAACCCCTTGATTGATTAACCCCCTTGATCGTTGATCGATCCAGACCCCTTGATCCAGACCGGACCCTCTGACCGCTTGATCACTTATCCCATGTGTTTAATAGACAAATGAAACCCACACTTCACCACCCAACAAACCCGAGAGCTTTTCAGCATCTTCAATATGTTTTTGTGCTAGTGAATAGCCCCCATCACCTTCACTTCCATTACTCCATGAAAGATAGTGATATTTACTTCCCCATACTTGGTGGCAATATCCCATTTTGTTCCTATCCTTCACTAAAATATCCCCGCCAATTATTTCTATCCCCCCAACTTGTAGTAGTTTCAAGAATTCCCTTGAATCAGCCACATTCAAAGCCATCTCACGTTTCCCAGGGATTAATTCAGATAGCGCTACTCCCTTACGCTGAAGAAAGTTATCAACATCTGCCATTGCCACAATTACACTCCTACCATTCTACGAAATTGAAAAAGCGATGGTCTATTTCGCCATTTTGCTTTTTAATATATTCAAAGGTACCTTGTTTACCCTTATACCGCCCCCTCATGCGTAGCCACTCATACATACTCCCATCACCACCTTTTTCTTTAGACCACCTGCCAAAACGAGTCGCCCAAGGATCAATTTGTTGCGGGAAGCCGTGACCTAAGTCATCAGCATTTCTCATCTGCCGTGTAACCTTTCTACTAAAGTGAGTTCCCTTAAAGAATGTTTTAGCTTTGTAAAATTTATACGCATATACGCCTATTTTACCAGCAGGTATCGGAGCTAATGTCAACCCTGCCTCACTACTAGCTTCAGCTGCCATAGCTTGCTGTTCTTCGATACTTAGGCCTGGAATATGTCCACCGCCAACACCCCAAATGTTGTCATTCAGAGCGAGCATATCTTCACTGTTTTCGAACTGTTGCTGTGAGGCGGCAATATCAAAGTCATTGAAGGCATTTTCCCTGAGATTGGAGGCGGCACTTCCTTCTTCAAATTGCCCCATGATACTGAAGTTACTGTTTTTCGCTGTTTGCTCTTGGCCCCCTATATCCATCATATTTTGGCCGAGCTGATGTAGCCCTTTATACGCTCCTTGCATATTGGCGCCGTTGATGGCTTCAACCTTATAGGAACTTCCATCATTAGTATTGACGACCATATTGCCGTCTTTGGTAACTTGAATATTCTCGACATCATCAGTTTTGATGTTACCAATATCACACGAACCACTGTCGTCACACTCTGCGGTATACCCCGTCGGATCCGTCCCCGCCAGCGGGTTATTCATAATATATGAGTACGGATTGATGCTCTGTGAGTTACCTGGACTCTGAATAACCGGATCAACCGACATAAAACGCCCAAGGTTATAATCATACACCCGACCGTTCATATGAATAAGTTGGTGTTCATCAAGGTGTTCGTGGTCGGTAAAACCTCGGTATGTGGTGGTATCCACAATATCGCCTAAGCGGGCCGAGGGCTTTGAGTTACCATTGGCTAAACGTGGTTTACCGAATGGATCGTAATTACGCGTTGCAAGTACATCACCATTATGATTTGTGAATAATCGACTGCTGCCAAGACGGTCGGTGTGCGTGTACCTAATTTGTACTGCTTGCTCATTAGTTTGACTCACGATGGCGACATTATCTATGTATGCACGCCAAGTGGTCTCCTCTGCCTGAACTTCTTCTTCATACAGCTTGTCTGCATAGTATGTTGTTCGGCCATTGGTGGTATGTTTGAACCGCATATGGTTGGGGCCATAAACGAACTGACTGGTGATCCCGTTTTTGACCAGCGTAGTTGGTTTATCCATGGCATTGTAGTTTGCGCTGCTCAGCCCATCACCGGTGAGCATGTTGCCCCGCTTATCGTAACTAAAGCTGACCCACTTACCATTGCGTTGTACTCGCTTAACGGCGTTCGGGCCTCCACTCCCCTCACTTGTGTAGTCATACTCGTTAGAGTAGTCGCTCTTGCTGAGTAAATTGCCAATGGCATCGTAGGTGTAAGAGCCGATTTTTATACCGTTAACCTGATTCGTTTTAAGGCGATGAAGGTCATCGTAGGTATAAGTTTCTGTGAAGGTATGCTGTTCACCCACAGCCCCTGTGGTAACACCCATTTTGCGTATGTTGCCAAAACCATCGTACTGTTCATAGTTAAGAAACATTAGGTTGTTGTTGCCATCAGCTATTTGCTTACTTGTCATCGCACCGTCTACAGCGCTGTATGAGGTGATTTCGGTCAACTCATTTCCTAAAGTGGCTTCGGTGACGTTGGCAAAGGCATCTTGCCCTGTAATTTTCTTAAAGATGTAATGGCTCGCCGCATTTTGAATCGTTTCTAAATAGCCTGCATCAGTGTAAAGGTACTCTAAGGTCAAGCCATTGGGGTAACGCAGTCCCTTCGCGCGACCATAATTCCCATCATAGAACGTTGTGATGCGATAAGAACGATTATTGCCGTTGATTAGTGTCCCTGTGGGGCGACCATAAACATCATATTCATAGGTACGGTTTACGCCATTACCCACTTCTTTGTGCAACTGCCCAACACCATTATCGGCTGTGTCATAAGTGTAGGTTAATGTGTCCTCGCCTGTTGCCGAGCGCTGGATTACTCGTCCTAGATTATCGACTGTATAAATAATACTTGTGTCGGTGCTATGTGTTTCCTTTTGGAGCTCACCAAAGCCATTATAAGCAAATGTGCTCTTACCCTGATTGGGGTCATTTACGTCGGTCTTGCGTCCAAAAGCGTTATATTTTGCTGTAATGTGATTGTTTTTAGCATCTTGAATAACAATGGGTAGGCCTTGCCCATTATATGCGTAGCGAGTTATCCCATCTTCAGCGTCTTTGGTTTCAATGAGCTGGTCGCGGGTGTTATAGGTGCGAGACATCGTAATCAGTTTGCTGTTACACTCATCTTTCACCTTGATGTCTGTTGTTAACCCTGCGTATGCATAGCTCGTTGTCATGCCTCCGCAGCTTCGCTGTGTAACTTTACTCTTTGGCCTACCTAAGGCGTCAAACTCCGAGTAAGAAACACCATACTTGGAATGGCCATTGTAATAAGGTTGAGATTCAAAGACTTTTCGCCCTAACGCATCGTACTGTGTGTCGGTAAATACCCAATCGTCAGAGTTGAAACCTTGGGTTGCGACCCGCAGCGTGCGGCCCAATTTATCTTGATAAACTTTTTGTGTTGGCTTGCCCGCTGAGAGGGTGGTTATTTGCACAACTGCATTCTCGGGCGCGTGGGTTGTATCGGGCCCAGTGACCACGGTGTAAACCTTCGGCTGACCGCTGGTTTTACTGCTATACGGACGCTGATAGCCATCCAATGTATTTATTGTCTCTTGGTATACATTGTCACCTAGTTGCACTTTGGTTTTAGTAACAAAACCGGTCGCTGGGTCGGTGTGCTTATACAGCTCATGCTGCTTCGCATTCGTTATTTTGAGCGGGAAGTAACCATCATCCGCCTCTGTGGTTCCATCTTTGGTATAGGTGATACTTTCAACCACCCGCTGCGACGATGACCACGTCCCCCCCGTTAATACGTTCGCGGATACTGTTTTACTTGTTGGTAAGCCATAGGAGTTGTAAGCAATGTTGGTGCTACTTCCTGTTCCTGACGATCCGCTGACGGTAATTTTTTCCGGTTTACGGCTATTATCATCATATTCAGAATAATTAGTCGTCAGGGTGGTTTTTGTATCGAGCTCTTTTTTTTGCTCATCACTCAATGAGATGTAAGGGTCCGTCACCGCACGTTCGCTTATTTCGTTGGTTTCAACCTTCAAGGTATCGAGCTTATTTAGCCACCAAATATCTGTATTCGGGGTATAGGCGCGTGTTGTGGTAACAGTCACTACGCCGGTTTCATCTTTTGATGTTTTTTTGCTTTCAAGCACGTTGCCGTAGGCATCAATACTTGCGATGGACTCAACCACACTACCTAATTTAGTTGCATCCTGGGTGATATCTCGGGTGATAGTCTCTTTATTCGCTAGATAAACATGATTACCGTTATCCGTGTTTACGAGCCATTCAAATTGAGTGTAGCTAATCGCATTTGTATGGTCAGACTTTCCACCTAAACTGCCAGCCATGTAGTCATTCTCCAAGAATGTGGCCTGACGGTAAGGCTTTCCTTGCAGTGGGAACACTTGTTTAAAGTCTGTTTGTGTAACTAAGCCTCGATCTAGGTCTTTTTCAATAACACTTTTGAAGCCCATAAAGCCTCGGCCACGAGCATTAAATACTGCTCCTCGATACGCATATTTGCGCTCACTAAAACCGCCGACCCCATTACTTTGCTCAAACGAACGGACCGCATACATACTAGATGTGAAATTAAAATAACCATCTGAAAGAGCATCACTTTTTTCATAAAAAGTATCTATCGCACCCGAAGATTGGCCGGTAGATAGTGGAAGATAATGCCATTGACTAACATTATCTAAACCATTCGTTGCCTCCAACAATAGGTCAGCGGCCATGTAGCCGTCGTTTGAGTCTGTAGTCCCTGCCCCGAAGTTCCGATTGATATAGACACCGTATTCTTTTTCATTTCCAGCGAACCTTGATCCCGAGGCAGTTCCCGTGTGATAAGTCCAAGGGCGCTTTTTGTGTAGAAATACGAAACTTAAGAGTCCTGTTCCGTAGGCATCCACAAATGCCGATTCGTAAGCATGCCCGATTATAGGCGTTAGCTCTTTTTTCAATGTTATGTTGCCAGAGTCGGGATGGCTTACAAAATAAAAAGCATTAAATTGATATAAGCTATCATCATTATTCGATGGATTTAATGAATATCTAGCTCCCCCTGGGGTATTTGACCATGTATTATGGTAAATATCTTCTCCACACCACTCGACGTCTTTATACAGATCTTTTACTGTGACACACCCGGTTAACACCCTAACGCCTGGGACGAGTAACTCACTTATGCCATCGTTGTTAATATCGGCGACCTTTATCGCATTGCCATACTTAGGTACAGCCCGAGTGAAGAGCTCCCCGCCTTTTAGCTTCTTGTGCTCAAGCCGCCGTCCTACAGGGTTCCAACCTAGATCATGTGCTTGTGAAAACTTACCGCCACCTTCATTCCACCGAATTACAAATGAAATTGTATTATCTTCTAGAGCTTCCCAACCTAACCAATCAGCTAAACCATCTCCATTGGCATCCGCAAAATAACTAAACACCTGCTTCAAGCTTCCTATATTCTGATCGAAGTCTAGGTCTACGTCTTGAAATTGTGCCTTTACAAGGGTACTTGTGTTTTCTATTAATACTCTAGGGATCGGCTGAGAATACGGAATTTTGTCTTGGACTCCTGTATGCACTTCTATAAGGTCGGGTAACCCATCACCGGTCATATCTCCCATAAACTCTATATCTGTTACCAAGCTGCCATTAAATGCTGCGTATTGATACACCACATCGTGGGATGGATAAGGTGCAGAATGATTCCCGGAATGCAGATAAAGCCGTAATTCAGGGTGACTGCCACTTTTGCTATAAAAGACCATAACGTCGGGCAACGAATCGCCATTATAGTCCGCAATATTCCTGATCTCATTTTGTCTGAAGGAGATAACAGAGTCATCAACAAAACGGATACTTGTATCGACACTTTGCCCATTAGTGTAATTTATACGAAGTGTCCCATTTTGGATGGTCCAATCATCTGAGAAACCATCTTGGTTAAAGTCAGCATCTAAACAGTTATATTGACCTGTGTATTTATTCTCGAAGCAAGAATTTAATTCGGTCGTGGTGACACCATTTTGATTCCCCTCTGCATTAACAAATATACCGGGCCAATCTCTGCTACCATCGCCGTTTAAATCTCCACGAGGTAAAACAGTCGACAAATAATCTATATTTTGAAACAGAAAATTATTCTCGTTTGTGCCTAGTGGCTCAAGCTTGTACGCATTTCCGTCTTCAGACCAGCGGAAAGTAGTTGCTTTTTTGCACTTTGTGCCATAACACTGTTTTATTGAACGTAAGAGGCTCCGGTTACTATTTTTACTTAATTCTTTATAGTTTATTTCATAATCAACAAGCGAACTACCGATATACTCAGTCGCAATACTTTCCAACCTTTGAGTAGACTCAACAATGCCTCCAGATAAGTAGCGAGTGGCTTTATCCGGTCTATTTTGATAAACGAACTTTACTTTACGGTCACCGCGCTCTGTATCTCCTGTACCTGTGTAGTAAATAGTATTGAGAAGCTGCTCTCCTTGCCCATACGATGAATACTCATAGTGGATATAGTTATTTTCAGTGGCGTCGTGCTCATATGAGATAAGCCACGAATAAGCTGAAGATTTATTTGCGTGAATTACTTTAGAGCTTGTTTCCTGTCCAAAATAGGCTGTGCGGCCACTTTTATATTCTGCAACAAAGGATGCTTCATCTGTAAGAGATCCTGTTTGTTTGACCCTGACAAAGGTATCTAGCTCAGTTTTGTAAATTGCACCTGAGTTTCCATAGTCCCCCGAAACAATTACAAGTCGCTGGCCATCTAGGCATAACTTATCATTCGCTGTGTAATTGGGCGTATGATTAATTCCATCTTGGGCCACTGTTGCCGCGCACCGAGTAATACTTGAGCCAGCTGATAAACCCCAGCCAACCCCTGCGATGCCATTACCACTGCGAGAAGAGTAGTTCAAAGAAACGTTCGGTTGCATTCCTGCTCGCCCTGGTGGCAATTTAATGGGTATCGTGTAGCTTGCAGCACCGCCATTCACAGCCGCTTGACCCGCAATAGTGCCCATTGCCTCAGCGGTGATTTCTTGGACATCAGAAAATGGTTGATCGTCGGGGTCGCCTAATAAGGCTGAAAAGTTGCTATCGTCTTGAATGCTAAAATCAGCGCTGATGACGTCACTTTCACCAACGCCATCTAAGCTTGCTTTCGCGCAAAGTGTGGTGCTTTCAGTTATAGCAATTGGGCTGGTGTATGGCTGCCAGTCAGCGGTGCTATCACATAATGTGTCTGCCGCTATTTGCGCAAAGCTTATATTCACCGAAGGAAGGCCATGGGTAATACGAATGCTCTCACCAAATGGCACTTCTCCTGACTGAGGGGCTAGTTTAGGTGGCGCAACAACACCATCCACTGTGTTCGTCAAAGTGCTATTAGCAGAGCCTTCATTATTCGTACAGGTGATAGTCTGGGTCATTATATATGCTTTGTCTCTTACTGGACTGAGCCACTTGTATAAATAACTGCCATCATTTTGTACGGTGGTATACTCATCCTCTCTGCTATAGGTAACAGAGCCAGATACACCATCATCATACTCAAAGGTGGAGGTACAAGAACTGGCATTTTTCCAAGCAAAGTAAAGCCATTGTTTTTCACCGATACGCGCTGTATTTATCGCCTCTGATTCAGATATATACTCATGCTGAAGGATCCGTGGCGGTGGTGGAGTAATAACATTGACAAGAGAGCTGGAGTCACTACCCCCCGAATTCTCACAGTTTATAGTCTGCTCCATTGAATAAGCAGCCTCCCTAACTGGAGATGTCCATGTGAATAGATAACTGCCGTCGCTCCTAACAATGGTGCGCTTATCACTTGCGCTGTAAGTTACGGTTCCGCTCTCGCCATGGCTATATGTATAGTTCGAAGTACAAGATTCGCTGCCTGTCCAAGCTAGATAAAATACTTGGTTCTCACCAATAAATGCAGCATTTGTTGAGCCTGAAGCGCTTGCAAATCTGTGCTGCAAAATTTGTGGCGCCCTAGGTATGACCTTATTAACTAGTGAGCTCGTTTTAGTACCTGCATCATTGGAGCAACTAATTGTTTGCTCCATTGTAAATTCAGATTCTCGAACAGGACTTTGCCAACTAAATAAGTAGCTGCCATCACTCTGATGGATAGTACGTTCATCATGCTTGCTGTAGGTAACAGACCCTGTTCTACCATCATCATAGCTGAATTCAGCGATGCATTGCTCAGCACCTCGCCATACGAATGTCAGCGTTTGCCTTTCACCAACAACAGCCTGATTAACAGCTCCTGACTCACTCACAAACTTATGTTCTAGTATGGCAGGAGCATCAACGACACTTAGATTGACTGTAAGGGTTTTTGCCGTACTTTGTTCAATGCCGTCGTATACAGATAGCGACACAGGAATGGCACCACTCACTCCTTCATTAAACCTGAGGATATTTCCTTGCACACTGAAGCGGTGGTCTTCATTTATACGCCAGCTATGACTCTGAACGTCGACGTCTGAAATACTTACAATGTCTTCGTTTAACACTAACTGTCGTGTATTAACTAAATTAATACTGGCTTTGTTCAATATTAATTCAGGCTTGTGGTTAATGGTGAAATTGTGAAAACTAGGTTTACCAACGCCTGATGAACCACCGTCATCAATTGCATATGCAACCAATCGATATTGAGTACCAGGCAATAAGTTTTTTTGCTGAGCTGTAAATGAAAACTTTCCGCTGTTTGAGGTGCTAGGTGCAAAGTTTTGTTGGAATACTGTCGACCAATTACTCCCTTGCTTTTTCTGCACATTAATTTTCAGTTGCTTCAAGCCGTCACTGATGTCTGAAAAGTTATTCAAATGAACATTAATCGGTTTTGAATAGGGGAGTTTGTCAGCAGCGGGGCTAGCTATGTTAATCGACGAGCGGCCATTCACATAAACATATACAGAGTCTAAGCCGGCTTTATTATGTAAGTCATACGCCCTAAGGCTTAATTTTAGACGCTGATCTCCGTGATTTTGAGCAGGTAAGTCGAAGTTACTGGCGGCGGTACGTTTATTACGCCAGTTGAGAATCGTCGAACCTGAATCTTGACTCCAAGAATAGCTTTTAATTCCGCCATTGGCAGTTGGATCGCTCGCACTGCCTCTTAAATTAATCACTTGAGGGCCGCTCATTACATGAATGTCTGCACCTGCACTCACTCTTGGTGCGGCATTATACACTTGAGCGCTAACGGATTTTGAAACTCTTTGTCCTGAGCTGTTCTCACAGTATATGGCAAAGTTATACGTCAGCTCTTTATCACGAACTGGCGAAGTCCATCGATAAGTTCCATCTCTTTGCGCACCATTGTAGTAAGTCACGCCATATTTAGTGTTGTAACACTTAGATGCATTCTTATATTGTATTATGAGGCTTTGTCGTTGCCCAACAGAGACTCGGCTAGGAGAGTAATACGCAGATACGATAACTGGTTTAGGGTTAATAACTTGCATAGAAACATAACGAGAAACTTTGTTACCCTGAGTGTCTTCGCAAATGATATTGAAACTTTTGGACTCTACTTTATTTCTCGCTGGAGAATCCCAAATAAACTCTCCATTGGTGTTTTTCCCTGTACTCGCTTGGTGGTACACAACGCCATACTTATCGTTATAGCATTTATGCGCATTTTGCCAACGTAACCGTAATTGTTGAGTTTGTCCGAGCTCTACTACTCGAGGATAGTAGCCCGCTGTAGTAATAGATGGGGATGCTATTGCGCCAACACTGATTAGCAATAGAAGTACTCCGGCTAAAAAGCCAGATTTAGGGAAAACTAGTTTCATGTAGAAGTCCATTTCAGAATAGTTGTTTATGCCACCCTTTTAAACCGCGAGCAGTTCATACATTCAACAAGAAATAGTAAGTCGCTCGTGGTTTTTATTAAGCATATACAGATACAAAATACGCGGCGGAGATCATACAGATATAATTACATCTGTAAACATAAGATGAAAAAAACTTCATTAGTGTTAAATTTAAAGACATAAAAAAGCCCCACCTAAAAGGTGGGGGCTTTGGGTTAACGTATTTACGTATTACCAAGGAACTCTGTATGCACTGGCCATGGGCAGATGGCGTGGTGCACCGCAAAGATGCTTCTTTGCGTTAACTAAATTTATTTAAATTGATTCAAGCGCAATTTTAACCATTTCGTTAAACGTGCTTTGGCGCTCTTCCGCTGGAGTTGCTTCGCCGGTGATCACATGGTCGCTCACAGTAAACAACGCCATGGCTTTGGCACCATATTCAGCAGCTACACCGTATAAACCAGCGGTTTCCATATCCACCGCTAACACACCCAGTTTGTTGAGCTGCTCATAAAAGCTGCCATCGGCCTGGTAAAAGGTATCGGTGGTGAATACATTTCCTACTTTGGCGTCAATGCCTAAGTCGCGAGCTGCACGCACACCATTTTCTAGCAAACCAAAATCGGCAATCGCGGCGTAGTCGTAACCACTGATGCGGGCGCGGTTCACGTTAGAGTCGGTGCTTGCGCCTTGGGCAAAGATAACATCACGAATTTTGGTGTCTTGGGCAATGCCACCACAGGTGCCGATGCGAATAATGTTTTTAACGCCAAAGCTAACAATCAGCTCACGCGCATAGATAGACATAGAGGGAATACCCATTCCCGAGCCCATGATGCTCACAGGCTTACCTTTATAGGTGCCGGTAAAGCCAAACATGTTACGTACACTGGTGACTTGTTTGGCATCATCCAAAAAGTGCTCAGCGATGTATTGCGCACGAAGTGGATCGCCTGGCATAAGTACCGTTTCGGCAAAATCACCTGGGGCTGCGCTGATGTGTGGCGTGCTCATATTCTATCCTCTTGCTATTCGTTCTTAGCGCTCTAGCGCCGCTTTAAACCCTGTACCATAGTCTAGCTCAGGTAAGTTAAACCACTGCGCTAAGGTTTGCCCCATATCAGCAAAGGTTTCACGCTCGCCCAGCGCCACCGGAGTCATCCCCGGCCGATAGGCAATGACAGGGACATACTCACGGGTATGATCGCTGCCAGCTGCAGTGGGATCACAGCCGTGATCCGCAGTGATTAACAATAAATCGTCGTCATTCATTTGCGCGAAAATACGCGGCAAAAAGTCATCAAAGGTTTTCAAAGCTTCGGCATAACCGATAGCGTTGCGACGATGACCATATTTTTCGTCAAAATCCACCAAGTTTGTGAAAATCAGACTGTTATCCGGCGCTTCAGCCATCACTTGCGCGGTTTTCTCGAGCAAGTTTTCAAGGCCCGGCGCTTTGTGTTTTTGAGTGATGCCTTGGTGCGCATAAATATCAGCAATCTTGCCAATACTGATCACCTCACCACCGGCTTGCGCGAGTTTATCAAGCACCGTAGGCGCCGGTGGCAACACCGAGTAATCACGGCGGTTGCCGGTGCGCTCAAAGTCGTTGCTGCTTTCCCCCACAAAGGGGCGGGCAATAACGCGGCCAATGTTATGCTCATCAAGTAGTGTCCGTGCAACTTCACATACTTCATAGAGTTTATCTAAGCCAAAACTTTGCTCATGAGCGGCCACCTGAAACACGCTGTCACTGGAGGTGTAACAAATCGGTTTACCGCTGCGCACATGCTCTTCACCTAACTCGGCGATAATAGTGGTCCCCGAGGCATGGCAATTGCCTAAGATGCCAGGAATACCTGTACGCTCAATCAGCTCATCAATAAATGCTTGCGGGAAACACGGTTGCTCAACGGGAAAGTAGCCCCAATCAAACAACACGGGCACACCGGCCATTTCCCAATGCCCTGAGGGCGTATCTTTACCACTGGAAAGCTCTTTCGCATAGCCCCAAGCTGCTTGAGGTTGTTGGCGTTCATTAATGTTAATGCTCGCCCCCGATGCAGCCTCACATGCATCGATCAACCCTAAACGCGACAAGTTTGCCAATGCCAATGGCTGGCCCTTGTCTTGCTCGTATGCCTGCAAAAGATGAGCGAGTGTGTTGGCGCCAACATCACCGAATTTATCAGCATCTGGAGCTGCACCAATACCTAAACTATCAGCCATCAGGATAATTGCGCGTGCCATACTCACCTCACTTTTGTGGTTTTATGGAGCCACTTTAACGACTTGTTACTAGGCGACACAGGACAAAAGTCCGTGCTTTGTGGGTTGCTGTCAATACAGCCGCAACTGACGATGGCCGTTCACATTCAGCGGACATAAGTCCTTATTTTGACCACTTAATAATAGCTACATTTGTCGGAATAACGTGAGGATTTGCGTCACTAAGGCGCTAGACAGCAGTAAAGGACGACATCTTCAGAGATTAATAGCAGCGAATTTGCTAAAGTAATCCTTTATCTTACATCAGTCTGGGTGCTTGTCTGTGACACAAACGATTATCGCGATCGCTGGTGCGTCTGCATCAGGGAAGTCGCTTTTTAGCCAAACAATATATAACGAGTTGGTAAATGAACTAGAGCCGGGGGCCATCGCCATTATAGAGGAAGATGCCTACTACCGTGATCAGTCTCATTTACCGATGGCGCATCGTATTAAAACCAATTATGACCATCCCGATGCGTTTGAGCATGAGTTAATGGTGACTCACCTACGCAATCTGCGTGCGGGAGAGTCAGTTGATGTGCCAATTTATGATTATAGCGAACACACTCGCAGCGCCGAAACGCGTCGAGTGTTACCAGCAAAAATACTCATTGTCGAAGGTATATTGTTATTAAGTGACCCAGCACTTCGCGACGAATTTAACATTAAGGTGTTTATCGATACGCCACTGGATATTTGCTTGATGCGCCGAATGCAGCGCGATATTGAACAACGTGACCGTAGTTTGCAATCGGTGGTTGAGCAATACAAACGAACAGTGCGACCGATGTTTTACCAGTTTATTGAGCCCTCGAAGCACAGCGCCGATTTAGTGGTGACCCGAGGCGGTAAGAACCGTGTAGCAATCGATATAATAAAAAGTAAAATCAAACACCTACTACAAGAATAACGGGAACATCGGGCATGACAACATTAATGAGCTTGGTGGGTATGCTAGCCCTACTCGCCATCGCTTTCGGCGCTTCAACGAACCGTAAAGCAATAAACCTGCGTACGGTTGGTATCGCCTTTTTATTACAAGTCATCATCGGTGGCTTTGTATTATTTTTTGAATTTGGCAAAAACATACTCGCTAAGATGTCGGCAGCGGTCGCGCAAGTGATTAGCTACGCCACCGATGGCATTACGTTTTTGTTTGGGCCATTGGCCTCGGAAAAAACACTGGGCTTTTTGTTTGCCTTTCAAGTGTTGCCGGTCATTGTCTTTTTCTCCTCCTTGGTGGCGGTATTGTACTACCTCGGGGTGATGGATTGGGTTATTAAAATTCTCGGTGGGGCACTGCAACGGTTATTAAAAACCTCGCGCCCAGAGTCGCTCTCGGCAACGGCAAACATCTTTGTTGGTCAGACCGAAGCGCCGCTTATCGTAAAGCCGTTTATTGCCTCTATGACTAAGTCGGAGTTGTTTGCGGTGATGGTCGGCGGATTGGCGACGGTAGCAGGCTCAGTGATGGCCGGCTACGTAAAAATTGGCGTCGATTTACAGTATTTGATTGCCGCAAGCTTTATGGCGGCGCCAGGTGGTTTCCTTATGGCAAAAATGATTGTGCCAGAGACAGAAACCCCGAAAGAAGATTTGGCTGAACTGGATGGCGACCATGAGCAGCCCGTTAATGTTATCGATGCAGCCGCATCAGGCGCATCAAGCGGGATGCAGCTTGCTTTGAATGTAGGCGCTATGCTGCTTGCATTTGTGGCCCTGATTGCATTGCTTAATGGCGTATTGGGTTGGTTTGGTGGTTGGTTTGATTACCCACAGCTCACGCTACAAGAAATTCTCGGGTACGTTTTCGCACCGGTAGCCTGGTTATTAGGTGTACCGTGGGACGAAGCCATTATTGCCGGTAGTTTTATCGGCCAGAAATTAGTCGTCAATGAGTTTGTAGCTTATTTAGACTTTATAAATTATCGCGACCAGTTAAGCGAACACACTCAAGCCATTGTTACCTTTGCGCTGTGTGGTTTTGCTAACTTGTCTTCGATAGCCATTTTACTAGGTGGGATTGGCGGTATGGCGCCAAGCCGGCGAAAGGACATCGCACGCCTAGGGCTCAGAGCAGTGTTGGCAGGATCTATGGCCAACCTCATGAGCGCCGCAATTGCTGGGTTTTTCCTCTCTATTGCTTAGAAACAAAGAGAAGCCACAGTTGCAAAACAGGGCCTCCTCGGCCTAGGTTATTGTTTTAAGGGGTTAAGGCAATAGCTAACTTGAACGATACTTCACCAAAGGGCCGCAAGGCCCTTTTATCGTTTAGGGCAAAAAATCATCGCAATTCGCTGTGAACTTATCTATTCTAAAAACAAGTGCTGTGTCTTTGGTTTCTCGCTTTATGGCTTTGTTTTTAGCTCGCTTTACACTGTGGGTAACGATTTTATTATCGACCATGAGCATTGCTGCACAACCTATTGAAGTGGTCACAGAGCTGAGCCCGCCCAACCAATTAGTGATCAACGGCCAAATAGGTGGTAGCAGCACCGATATCGTCCGCCATGTGCTCTCTAAAGCCAATGTTGATGCCACTATCAATATGTACCCTTGGGCACGCGCTTTTCACCTGGCACAAAAAAAACCTAACACCTTACTATACAGCGTTGCCAAAACCCCCGACAGGCTCGACAAATTCCAATGGTTAGGCAAAGTAGCGTATTTCCGCTTGGGTTTTGTGACCTTGGCTTCACGTTCTGAAATTAACTTGCGCCAAGTGAACGACGCTCGCCCTTATCGTATCGCTGTGCAGCGCGGCGATATTAGCGCCAAGTTCTTTGCCGATCGTCAGTTTAGCACCGTACAAACCGCTGATATTAAACATTCCTATCGACTACTGCTTTCGGGCAAAGTCGATTTAGTAATTGATGACCCCAACTACCTGGGTGCTATGGCTAAACAGTTTAATGTCCCCGCCAAGGAGCTACGCTTTGTCAGAGATATCGAGCAGTTGAGTGTATATGGCTATCTCGCCGCCCATGTCGATAGCGACCCGCAATTGGTGGCCAATATAAAAGCCGCTTTCTCAGCTATCGAGAAAGCGGCTTGGTATCAACAAAAATTATATAATCCGTATCAGGATGTATTAACGCGTTAGCACTACGCGGTAACGCGCCTTGCCTTCGCGGACATGGTCAAGGGCGGCGTTGACATCATCAAACTTAAAGGTTTCGATTTGTGGAGCAATGTTATGCTGCGCAGCAAAATCGAGCATTTTAGCAATGGTTCCTGGGCTGCCCACTGGGGAAGCAGATACACTGCGCTGACCCATTAACAAACCAAACACGCTTAAGTCTAACGGCTCAAGGGTAGCGCCAACAAAATGCAAACGGCCTTTGGGTTTCAAGGTATTGATGTACGCATTCCAGTCAAGCTTCACATTGACGGTGGAAATAATAAAGTCGAACTGCCCTGCGGCCTCTTCTAGGGCCTGCTCCGAACGCGAGTTAATAATATGATGCGCACCCAATTCTTTGGCTTCTTTAGCTTTGCTATCACTGGAACTAAAAGCGGTGACTTCGCAGCCCCAAGCGTTTAAAAATTGCAGCGCCAAGTGGCCCAAACCACCAATACCAATGACCGCGACCTTATCGGTAGGTTTGATATCGAACTGTACCAAGGGGTTGAAAACGGTTATACCGCCACAGAACAACGGGCCTGCCGCCTTGGCATCAAGCCCCTTAGGCAGTGGGATCACACTTTTACTTTGCGCGCGCACTTTATCGGCAAAGCCACCGTGGTGAGCAATAATAGTCCCTTGCGCACTGGCACACAGGTTTTGGTCGCCATCATCACAGCTCGGGCAATGACCGCAATAGCCGCTGTGCCAACCTAGGCCTACCGTTTGTCCAACTTCAAGATTGCTGACATCGCGGCCGACTTTCTCAATGCGCCCTATCACTTCGTGTCCGCCCACCAGCGGATATTCACTCATCCCCCACTCGTTATCGATCATCGATAAATCAGAGTGGCAGATACCACAGTGATCGACGGCGATTTCAACTTCATCGGCGGCCAGCTCACCCGGATCATATTGGTACGGCTCAAGCGCTTGACCTGCTTCCATCGCAGCATAGGCGTTAATTGTCATTTTTTGCTCCCGTTTAATAACTCAGTACTGAGTGAAAATGTACTGATAACAATGGCATGTCGATCAACTTAATGCAAAATCAGTGACCAAAAACAAAGTGAATAATAGCTACATGCTTAAAATAAGGACAAAACTGTAGAGGGCGTTGAAAAAAAGGCCATGATTATGGCCTTTTTGGTGGGCGTATTATTGGCAGGCGGGATCAGAGCCGATTCGGCGCCACACACCCCATGGACCTGATTCTGAGGGGACATCTCCTTGTGTCCACCAGCGTGCCTGATAGCGATAGCCATTGTAAGTGACCTGATCGCGACGATAGTAAATGGTATTAGCGTCCCAATTACCTTTACAGACGCTGCCGCCATCCACTGCGTTAGCTGAAATTGCCGCGCTGTATTGGCGTGGACTCTGCTCGACACTGAAATCAAGCGTTACACCCAAACTCCCAGCAGCTGATGCACCAAACTCAACACCAACGCTACAACTTTGATTCGCTGGCAGTGTTGCAGCGCTGCAGCTATCTTGCGCTTTGACAACGGTTGATGACACACCAGCGCTTGATAGGCTCACGGTGTTGAAAGTGACGGCGCTGCTGCCTGTGTTGGTAATGGTGAAAGTGTGCTGTTGCGTCTCTCCCAAGGTAAAATTACCCAAGGATTCGTTTTCTGTATACGATAAAGACACTGTCGGTGTGCCTGAGCCACCGGTTATCCCATCAATCCAACTGCGTAAGTCAGCGACATCAGCGTACACCCCGTAGTTGTTTGGTCTGGCGCACCCGATCCCCCAACTTACGATACCAAGCTGCACCCTTTGTCCACCGGAATTAATCACAATAGGGCCGCCGCTGTCGCCCTGGCAGGCATCTTTTTGCCCTTGCGAATAACCAGCACAAAACTGGGTTGCGCCGACATTGTTATAAGAGCCCCCAGATTGGCGACACACACTATCGGACACCAGCGGTACATCTACTTCATATAAGGTACTCGGTGACGAGCCACCTTCACTTAAGCGCCCTAAACCTGCAACGGTGAGTAAATCACCGTTATTAGCGTACTGACCTATCGACCCCTGTGCCATGGTTACCGCCTGGCCTTGATTTGGAAGACGTGCAAGCTTTAATAGCGCCACATCGTATCCCGTTGACACTGAGGCGAAGTTCGGATGTACGTATACTTGCGACACGCCAATACGATCGCCATCACTGCCGCCGCTACTAAACCCCGCTACTTTTACATTCAACGAGGAAGCTGAGCTGCCATCAACACAGTGCGCTGCCGTTAATACATAGCCATCTCCGATATAGCTCGCGCCACAAAAGGGAGAGCTACCATAACGTGACAATAGCTGGGTGAAAAAGGGCCAATCTGCGGTGTTAGCAGGATTACCGCCGACAATAAGGGGGCTCACTTGTCCGGGCCCATCGAGGTGTTGTTGAGCATACACTGATCCGGTAGCAAGCATAACTACGGTCACCCCAGCGCAGGCCAGAGCTCGTTGAACGGGGTTGAGGGTTGTTGTTTTCATTACCTTGGTCTCCTTGTTAGTTCGAAGTATCAATATAGGTACGAAAACAACAATGTAAATTTTTTGTTATTGAATATTATTCAAGCGTATCGCTCCTGTTGTTCACGCTGCATTTAAATTTCATATAATTATTACGTTATATCAAAACTTTGCGTCATTCTTTTATTTGGCTAACAAGCCTTTAATACACACGTGCGTATCTAAAAATTTACACTTAGCGCAGCTTAGACCAGTCCCCTGAGTTGGGAAAATAGGCTGCGGTTCTATGCGAATAAGCAAAAAAAAGCCACCCTGAGGTGGCCTTATAAGTGCTAATCGCGCCCTTATTTTTGTCGCCGTAGCCCTAGCATAGCGAGCAGCAATAATGCCCAACCACCCATGGAGCCACTGCCACCTTCATCACTGTCTGAGGGCGTGGGCTGAGGCTCGGGTTCAGGAGCTGGCTCGGCGATATTATTAACACTCACCTGCGCATCTTGCTGAGCAATCAGCTCGCCATCGCTCACCGTCACGGTGAATTCCAAGGTTTGCTGCGCACTGACTTGTGGTGCATTAAAACTGACTGTAGCTGTGTTAGCTGCGCTGAGAGTCACGTCAGGCCCAGCAGTTTGTTGCCATTGATAGCTCAAGGTATCACCATCAGCATCTTGCGCATCAGCGCTGATACTGACCTGCTCTCCCTCATCCACACTTTGCGCTGGTATCTGCGCAACAACAGGAGGACGATTATCACACCCTTCCACGTCGCCGGGTACAACCTGATAAAACACCTCTGAACTGATCCCCGCTATACTGACATTGTCTATCCACCAACCGGTATCTTGCACGCTGCCATCGGAGCTGATACGAAAACGCAATTGCACTTGCTCACCTGCCAGTTGCTGGCCAAAATCAATGGTTTCCATATTGCCAAACACACTGTCAGTGCTATTGCGCCCAGTAAACACTGGACGCTGTTGCAGCGACTGAGACGGATTCTGGTTGAGTTGTCCACCATAGCCGACAGCGAACTGCCCTCCCGCCTCGGTGACATCTTGCCAACCTTGATCATTGATGTTCACTTCAACGACCGCGCCATCCCAAAACTCTTCTAGGGCATAGAAGTGCCAAAAAGAGACGCTAAAGTCTTGCTCTTCAGCAACCGTAAACGCTCGCGTAGTCAGAGCTACATCGGACTCGAAGCTATTGTTGCGTAAAAATAAGCTTTGCTCGCCCAGCTGCACACCTCCTTGTTCAAAGGTGTCGATGATATCTGAATTATCAAAGCTTAATGTTTGCTCAGAACCCACCGTGTTTTTGAGCAAAGAAAGCGCTAAGTTCTCTTTACTCAGTGCCGCTAATTCCATGTCGTCACTTTGACTACCATCGGTGAGAGGCGCATCCGCAAAGGCAATATTTACTGTAAACGTCTGGGTGATAGGTTCGGGACGTTGCACGCTCTCGCCATCGTCGGGGAAGCTGACTTGAAGCTGTAAAGGCGAGGCGATATCAGCACCATTTAAGCTCACATCGATGGGCGTGCTTTGAGCGCTGGCAAAGGGCTCAATGGACACCACTTCACTCTCACCGCCATTGCCTAGGGTTACATCTTGCGGCGATAGCACGCTAAATTGCACAGGAATGTTATTAAGCGTTTCACTTCCGGTGTTACTGATTTGCACCGTCAGCGTACCGGTTTCACCAATATCAAGGTAGCCATCGGCACTACAGAAGCTCACTCCTTCGGGGTCGAGCATTATTTGCTCGGCGTTAAATGCTGACGCTTGTGTTTCATAGGACTCGACCACGCCATCTAAAGTAGTACTGAAACGCTCAGGCGATTGCGCGCCCAGCCCCATCCCTCGGTTGGCAAAGGCACTCAGTGCGAGGCGATAGTCATCGATATCCTCTGCGGCAATGGCCGCTAATAAAGCATCTCGTGCTTCGGTATAAAGCGGAGAGACCGGGGTCATTTTATACCCGGCAACGAGATAGCGCGCCATACGTTGTTGGGCCTCACTAAAGCCATGTTCATTAATCAACACCACGTAGCTATCCCACAGCACAGATGCCCATAGCTCACCCGGTGCATGAGGTGAGGCGACACTGGTAGGCGGTAAACCAACGTCGCCACCTGCACCTTCAGTGATATGTCTAAAGTTCAGTGGGTTGATATCTTGGTTCGGCGTATAAGGAACACGACGAATACCGAAGTAAAAGTCCTCTACAAAGGTGCCGGTAGCATAAGGCTTGGTAAAGTCGCTATTACCCGCAATTTGCGCATCACTGGCTTTAGCAATAAACAGCAGGGAATGAAAATCTGCCCAGCCCTCGCCCATAGCACGGCCTTGGAAGTTACCCAGCCCTGAGCCGTTGCCAATCAAACGATTACTGATGTAATGACCCCACTCATGAGCGATTATACCGTTATCAAAGGTGCCATCTTTCAACGGGTTAGTATTAAACATTCGCACCGTGACCGAGCCCAACAGCATGGCATTATACAACTGTTGGCCGTCATCGAAGCTGAGGCCCATGTTGCCAATGGTGACGGTCGCGTCTTCACCGCCCATGGGGGCTGGGGTGCCATCATCGACATTGTTAGTAACAATAGCGCCTAATGCACCAGCATCTTGTGCGTTTTTAACCTTCACCGTGAAGTTACAACTGCCACGCTCGATAATAGCGATTTTATTCGCCAAGGTGCTGGGGTCGGCAGCAGCCTCACATCCATCAAACACACTGCCTGAATCAACATCGTTGCCATCGTTAAAGCGCGCAAGCTCGCCTGTTATATCAAATTCTGAAGGGCCAAAGGCCGAGCGCTGTGATGAGCTCAAAGTGCCTATTCCCGTCGGCCCGATAACACCAAAATCCTGACCAACTTGGGCGTCTTTGGAGTTATACAAATACATTTGCATTCTTGGGCTGGCGCCATCTGCAGGGGTGGCCATATTAGCGTTATTCAAACCACTGTAATCTTGTGCCTGCGCCTCTATCGGGTCACCAGCAGCGCCACCTCGACCATAATTATTTTGCTGAGCAACGCCTGCCGTCTCATCAAAGCCGTAGTCGTAAAAAAAGTCATGCAAAAAGTTATTCATGTAAAAGAGGTTCACCACCGCCGCTTTTACGTTGCCTTCAGCAGTCGGTGCTAATTCGGGATCAATGGGATAGTCAAAGGTGAACGCCGAAGTCGTCTCAGCACTCACATCGCCGGAGGTAAAACCCTGGGGAGCATTGATATCTGCATAAGCAAAAACGTTGTTACCCTCGGTGCGGGTGGCACTCTCGCCAAGCCATGGGTCTTGGGTTGAAATCGCCGAGTAATAGGCGAGAGTAACAAGCGGTGCAGCTAGAATAGTGGTTTCGTCGGTTTGATTCGGTCCATCGGCGGGGATCACATCACCATGCGGCCCCTCTAGGGGATAGCCGCTTTGCATATCAGCATAAACTCGGTAGTTATACTCCGTGGCATGACTATGCAAATTGTTTTTAAACAGCACCTTACCGGTGTCACTGGCAATCACATAAGCAAAGTAATCACTCTCCAGTGAATCGCTGCGTTTGCGTTCCACTTCAACGTAATGGGCAGCTTCCAACTCATCGGCAAGTGGATAGAACACCGCCTTCACGCGCACATTGTCAAACTGCTGCTGGTCGCTGGCACTGCGCACTTCAAAATGGTTATAGCCTTGACGAATACGGCGTGCATCGAGTTGTACCGGAACATCACTGAGCTCGGCGATAGCCCTAAGCGCTGCCTCCTGCTCAGACGAAAATGCGCCAAGGGCGGTAAAGTTCTGCGCGCTTTGCGGTACATCAGCAAAATACCCGGCGCCAGCAACGAGGCTACCTTGACGGTTGAGCATAACGCTGTAGCGACGATTAAATACTTCAATACCTTGCACAAATTGCTGATAACGCGCCACGATAGCGCCAGTACCTATGTCGTGCCAGTCATTGAGGCGCACATCCACCTGAGATGATTTGAGTGCACTGATGCCGCTGAGCCGTTGCATATGTGTGTGTGCACGGGTTTTTAAATCTGTGACTTGGGCAGTGACGGGTACCGTCTTAGCTTGACCCCACACGAAGGTGGCGCGCTCTAGGGTGTTATCAAAATGAGATTGATGGCCACTGGCCGTTGGTTGCTGTGCTAGCCTTCTTTGCGCCACTGCCAGCGGCGCTGCGGCCTTAGCCACCGCTTGGTAATGGTCTTCGCCAGCCTGTTGTGGCGCGCCATGCAGCGTTAGCGGCATACTCAATAAAGCAGCGCTCAATGCAGTAGTAACTGCAACGCTTGATGCCGTTCGCGTTAATTTAAAAGAGTTACTGCATTGTTGAGATTGAGCCATAAGTCACCTTGCGTTCGCGGTTAAATCGGAGCTACCTTAAAAGTAGACCATATTACTAATACACATTCGGAGTAATAATGCGATCAATTTATTTCCTCCTCAGCGCGCTATTGCTAACCAGTTGCATGCCTCAGGCGCCGACTTCTTCCACGGCACAAAAAACCACACCGGCTGTTTACACGCTAAACAACAACGGCGATAAGATTCGCTGGCAAACCCCTCGCTTGCAGACTGGAAACAAGGTGTTCAACGTATCGACAGGTGAATATGGCACGGTGGTAGGCGATATTGTTGTGACCAGCCAAGCTTTACCCACTGACATGCTGCGCGCTCGATATAAAATAAACAACCTCTCTGGGAATAACTATCGCTTAACCCCCATTAATAAAATTGATTTAGCCGCTGAGATGATGCAACTGCAACAAAACGAAGCCATCGACGTTGTTGAGCTATTAGTGGATTATTCAAAACCAAGCCAAGCGGCTATCAAATAGTCATTTATTGCTACTTATTACAGCTAAAAACTGTCCGCACATCATCGCTAGGCGATTGTTTTTCATACGCTAACCGTGTAGCCTAAAAAAATAATTAAGTATTTGGAGCGTCATTGTGACATTTACGCCGCCCTAGGCTTTTTCCTTCCTTTTGTGCACTACACTTAGTGCCGCAACCTTTATTGTGTGCGCAGTATGCGAACACACTCAATAACACAATCATTGTCCATTGGGGCAACGAATAGTTCGTGCCATGTTATCGAGGCTGTGACGCTTAGCTTTTCAGCGTTTGTAGCTTACCCGAGGGCGCCAACTAGTAACGCGTTAGGTTATCTCTATGTTTGAACACGTAAGACAAGAATGGTTTTCTAATATTCGCGGCGATGTGCTTGCTGGAATCGTAGTGGCGCTTGCACTGGTGCCCGAAGCCATTGCTTTTTCCATTATCGCCGGGGTCGACCCTAAGGTGGGGTTATACGCCTCTTTCTGTATCGCCGTGGTAATTGCCTTTGTTGGTGGTCGTCCGGGGATGATTTCGGCGGCCACCGGCGCCATGGCGCTGCTGATGGTTACACTCGTTAAAGAGCACGGCTTAGAGTACTTACTGGCCGCGACCCTGCTCACTGGGGTGCTGCAAATCATCGCTGGCGCACTGCGCCTCGGTGAGCTAATGCGGTTCGTTTCTCGTTCGGTGGTCACCGGCTTCGTCAACGCCTTGGCAATATTGATATTTATGGCACAACTGCCAGAGCTCACTAATGTCACCTGGCATGTGTACGCCATGACTGCTGCCGGCTTGGCTATTATCTATTTATTTCCCTATGTACCCGTGGTCGGCAAAGTGATCCCCTCGCCACTGGTATGCATCGTATCGATGACCATTGTTGCCATGGTCATGGGCCTAGATATTCGCACTGTCGGTGATATGGGCGAGTTGCCAGACACCCTCCCAGTATTTTTATGGCCGGATGTGCCTTTGAACCTTGAGACCCTTAGTATTATCTTCCCCTACTCTGTCGGCCTTGCCGTGGTGGGCTTGCTGGAATCGATGATGACCGCCACTATCGTAGACGATTTAACCGATACCCCAAGCGATCGTAACCGCGAATGTAAAGGCCAAGGTATCGCCAATATTGGTGCTGGCTTGTTCGGCGGTATGGCCGGGTGTGCCATGATTGGGCAATCTATTATCAATGTTAAATCCGGCGGTCGTGGTCGGCTTTCTACTTTTGTTGCTGGCAGCTTTTTATTGATCATGGTGGTGTTTCTCGATCAATGGCTAAAACAAATCCCCATGGCGGCATTGGTGGCAGTGATGATTATGGTATCGATTGGTACTTTCTCATGGTCGTCTATTCGCGACTTACGCACCCATCCATTATCGACTAATGTGGTGATGATCAGCACCGTTATCGTGGTCGTTGCCACCCATAACCTCGCCTTGGGTGTGCTAGTTGGGGTGTTACTCGCCACGCTGTTTTTCGCCAATCGCATTGGTCGTTTTATGGCGGTTACAACAAGCCATAATGAACAGCAGCACAGCGTTACTTACACCGTCAAAGGGCAAGTCTTTTTTGCCTCGGCAGAGCAGTTTATTGCTGCTTTTGACTTTAAAGAAGCGGCCCCCAAAGTGATTATTGATTTAACTCATGCTCACTTTTGGGATGTGACAGCCGTGGCTGCGTTAGATAAGGTAGTCATAAAATATCGCCGTGAAGGCGCAGAGGTCAGTGTTATCGGAATGAACGAAGCCACCGAAACCGTAGTAGACAAATTTGGCGTTCACAACGACCCTAAAGAAGTGGATAAGCTCATGGGCGGACATTAGGAGCATACTATGAAGAAAATAATTACCTGCGTGGATGGCTCAGCAATCACTCAAGCGGTCACTGACGCCGCTATATGGTCAGCAAATAAACTGCAACACCCGCTGTGTTTTTTACACACCATTGAGCGCCAACAGCAACACGGCGCGGATGACCTTAGCGGTGCTATCGGTCTCGGAGCTCGCTCATCGTTACTCAATGAGATGACAGAGCTCGATGAAAAGCGCGGCAAAATGGCGTTGGAGTTGGGGCAGCAGCTACTCGAAGATTTGGCCACACAAGCCAAACAAGCTAACGTTGAGCAAGTAGAAACGCGCCAACGCCATGGCGATGTGGTCGAGGCCATTATTGACCTCAGTGACATGTCACGGTTAATCGTTATTGGCCGCTGTGGTGAAAACCATGAAGATAACTTCAAAGCATTGGGCTCACACATTGAGACCTTGCTGCGCCAGGCCAGCGCGCCGGTGCTATTGGTGCCGAAACAGTTCTCAGCACCGAAGTCATTTATGATTGCCTATGATGGCCGCGCCACCGCCGACAAGGCACTGCAGAAGGTTATCGACGGGGGCCTTTTACATGGCATCCCCTGCCACTTAGTGGCGGTAAAAAATAAAGAGCGTGACTTAGCACCAAAGCTAAAGCTAGCCACGCAACGTTTGCAAGAGCAAGGGTTTGATGTCAAAGCCGAGCTGCTTGAAGGCCCTATTTACGACTCGCTGATGGCCTATAAACAAGCCAATGATATCGAGTTGATGGTTATGGGCGCTTTCGCGCACTCGAAACTGCGGCAACTTTTTGTTGGTAGCAATACTCTGCGGATGCTGGAAACCTTGGATATCCCGCTGGTGGTGTTACGTTAAACACACTTCAAGCCCGCTAGGCGCTTTGCGGCGCGGGCTTTGCCTTAAATATTTGCAAAGTAAGTGATTCTTTACTTGCTTTGCACAATCAACTGCCTTATAGTGACCGCTTGTTTGCATTATCTCACCAAGCAAACCCGACACCACAGTGTCATCGTGATGCCTTTCCTTGATCCAGTCAGTTCCATCGCCACAATACAAGCCTTAAAAGTCTGACCAGAGATTTATAAGCTCAATGCCTTTATCTGTTGCAAGTAAAAGCCAGAGCCTGCTCCGTGTGAACAACGCGGCCATTTCCAGACGATAATAAGGCTTATTTTTTGCGCCCAAGGCGCCCAAATAAAAAGAGTTTTATTATGTCCTATTTATATCAAAATCAGCGTATTGATATTGCGCTACCTATCCATGCTATTTCCGTGAACAAACATGCGATGGCGATTCGCCACCATCAAGGAAAAAGCTACATTGAGTTTGCCAACAAAGCCGATATGCAAGGTTTTATGCATTGGCTCTCAAGCCAGTAATCAAGAATGCGGTGCTCCCAAGCGCCGTGCCTCAAAAGCGTAACGAGTATAAGTTTATAACACCTTTCAGCAAATTGAGGCGCGCCCTGCCTAGCCTGCAATGCTGAGATGCCAGGTGCTATTAAACGCTGGGGTAAACCCTTTTATGCCCTCTGGCATGGCCGCTCGGTTAAGGCAATCAAGGCGATAATGGTCGCCATAGAGTTGCTGTAATTCATCTGCTGGAACCGATTGTGGTGTGCTTTGCGGTTCGGGTTGAGGGTACTCCACAGTGACCACAAGCTGCTGCGCCTGAGGGCACAGCTCTTTTAGCTTGGCGCTGTAACGCATGCGCAGGGGCGCATCTAAAGCAACCAGTGCGCCGCGATCGTAGATAGCCGTCACTCCCTCTAATTGTGCTCGTTCAAGCGCAAACACATCACCCACATACACGCAGAGGTTGCCCGCCTGATAACACCGGTGCTCACCCTGCTGAGAGATATCTGGGGTGAGCTCAAGCGCTTGAAACAACGCCTGCACGGCGTCTTCACTGAGCTCCACCGCAACCACAGCGTGCCCTTGTTGCAACAGCCACTGCACATCAATACTTTTACCACACAATGGCACAAACACCCGCGCGCCTAGATTCAATGCCAGGGTGGGGAAAAACGCCACTAGGTTGCTATTAGGCTCTTGTTGATCAAAGCCAATATCCCCTTGCTGCCAACGTTGTAACCAATATTCAGGATTCATAATACACTCTCAATGACTCACAATTAGACTGCCAATGTGTAGGCCGACACCAAAAATACCATGGCTCAGCATGCTTTTACCCCGTGCCAGCCAGGGCTTGGGGGTGTGGCGCGCGGCTAAGCCTGCGCCCATGCCCGGCTGCATTACAAAAAATGCAAACACCACCGTGGCTAAGGCGTAGGCGATAGCAATCATTAGACTGGGTGGGCGCTGCAGCCACTGCAACATAAGAAAATACCCTAAGGCAAAGAGTATTCCAATAGCGTAATGCACGCTCCAGCCCAGTGCACATTCACCACGATGCCCTGCTTGTTGCGCAACATGGCATTGCACCATGCCCTGCTCGGGCATTTGCAGTAGCCAGCGCCCGAGCACACACAAGCGCAATGAAGGCACTTGAAGGGTCGATTTTAATAGCCACGCCCAGGCATCAAGTAACGCGGTGGCGATCACTCCGACAACAAGCGCCGCTAACAACATGTCTGTATTCATATGCGACTCCCAAAAGATATTGGCAATAGCATATTCAATTTCACTAATAACCTATACACTGAAATAAACAACTTTAAATTTCATTTATGAAATCATGCTTGATGATATTCGTGTATTTGTTCATATTGCTCAACAAGGCGGATTAGGCGCGGCTGCTCAGGTTTTAGCGCTGCCGCCGGCCACCGTCACTCGGCGTTTACAACGCTTAGAGCAGCACCTTAATTGCAAACTTGTAAACCGCAGTGCCCGTCATTGCCAACTGACGCAACAAGGCGAGGTTTACTACCATGCCTATGTCGATTTGGTGGCGCAATTTGAGCACAATGAGCATCGTCTCAACGAGGCCAACGCCTCGCTAACAGGACAACTAAAAGTATTGGCGCCGATGAACTTCAGCCATGGGTTTTTGAAGCCGTTTTGGCTGCGTTTTACCCGCAGCTATCCACAAATTGCTCTACAGTTGGAACTCAGCAATGATAAGCAGGATATGGTCAACACCCAAGCGGATATGGCAATACGCATTGGCCCCCAACACGATAGCGCGTTTATGCAACAACGCTTAGGTGAAAGTGACACCTTACTGGTCGCCAGCCCTGAATTTATGCAACAGCAAAACTGTGAGGAGGTAAGCACCTTAGAGCAGCTGCGTACCTTGCCTTTAATTGGCACTACGCTGCGCAAAAGCTGGCAATTAACGCACCTTCCCTCAAAACGCCGCCATAAGTTTGTTCCCCGTTTTATGCATCAATTTAACGATACCGGCTTTGTAAAGTATTTGGCTTATGATGGCCAAGGCGCAGCGCTATTGCCCCGCTTTGAAATTATCAATGAGCTACAGCGTAACGAACTTAAATGCATCGCTCCAAATTGGCGCTCTGAGCCGCGTACAATTTATGCACTATGGCCCAGTGGCCGATTACTCAGCCGCCGCGCCAAGCTATTAAAACAGCAACTAAATGAGTTTATTGCCACACATTTACCATCCGACAATGGCTGATCGTTGGCTGCAACGCAGGCATCCAGTCACGCTTGTTTCACTCGTACAGAGTATAAAATGTGAATAAACGGAGATGAGTTTGAGATTAGTTCATGTATTCAAAAGTTGTTCGCCATGCCTAGCTCATGCTTTACACTGCATGCATGTAGCCCACTAACGCTTAGCTACAACTAGTTATCTCGCAATTTAAGGCTCCAACGAACATTTCCTTGCAAAAATTGCGATTAGTGTTTAATTCCTGAACATAGATTGTCATACTTATAGGAAAATCACTCGTTAATAGGGAAATTGATGAAGAAGATACTGTTTGTTCTACCATTTATCTTTTCATGTAGCGCTTCTCAGGCTGCGCAAAAGTGTGACTTTACCGGTAAAGATAAGCTTATTTATGAAATTGCCAAACCTCTGATGCCTTTGGAGTGCAAAACATCCGGCAACGCTTATCGCCTTACCGGTGAGGGCATCAACATTGAAATCAGCTCATATACAAACAAAGAGATGCTTGATGATGAGATGACTGTTGACGGCGAGCGCCTGACCTTCAATCAGCTTTACAGTGCAACTCAATCACCCGAGCCAAGTATTACAAACGAC
>NZ_JAKRFV010000034.1:0-25821 GCF_022347945.1 Pseudoalteromonas sp. MM17-2
TACTCTTTTTGTTTGGCGACATTAGAATACCACCAACAGGCAGTTGATCGTCTGTCACCTCTTAACCATGAGTGGTGCACTTATTATCTGAATTCGGGCATAGCCACATTAATACAAATATTTTGAAGTATAAAGGCTTCCAACTTGTAAGCGCTTTGCTTACCTGGATCCCACCCGTCTTTACGTTTCGTATTGTGGTGATGAAGAAAACCGCGAAGTTTGACAATCTTTTTTATAAACTCTGAGGATGTTAAAGAGTACTCTGCGATGTACTTAGCCCTTAATTCCGACGGCAAAGAGTAAACATATTTGGGGTCTTTAAGTATTTTATTTATAAATACCTCTAATTTTGAGGAAGAAACCATTTCTCTTTCAATAGCTGTATTCTTAGTTTTTCCATTACCATAATGCGATTCAAGCATGAAGTAAAAATCATAAAATGCTTCGATATATTCTTCTCTCTTAATGTCGTTTGTTCCTCTTCTGTAGAAGGATAAAACTACATCGTGATTTTTATCTTTTACGGCGGTTATTATCGGCCTAACTAACAAATCAAATCCTATTGGTTGAATTTCCTCAGGAGTAAACTTGTGCCTACCGACTTGGAAGTTATTTAGCTGAATGAGTTCTTTCTCTGACTCATTTTCAGGAATCCATTCTATTTCATGCCCAGAAATATCTATTGATTCTACACCCCATAAGCTCCACATCCCTTCTATTTGACGCATGATTGTTTCTAATTCCTCCCATCTAGGATGAACCATGTTTATGCTGAGTTTTACACCGGGTGTTTCACTTTCCTTGACTTGAGGGGTGTCATGCTGTGAAACAGGGAATGAAACAACTATATAGTCGATTAGGTTGTCTTTTAAAACAAACTCAAACCTATAATCATCTATTTCAAAATCTGTATTTTGATTAGTTTTAACTTGACCATTTAATTTAAATTTATATTGGCAACGCATCCTTACTCCAGAAAGCTCTAACAATTTAATATCGAGCGATTGGGTCGTTTTTCTGCCGCAATCTGTCTCGTTTTCGTCCTTAGACCATTGATAGCAAATTTAGGAAGTACTTACCAGCATTGAAGTTACGCTGCATTGCTCTAAATGTGGGCACGACAAAAACGACCCAAAGGGTCGTTTTCCTGACTATAGGAGAAATACAACAATGCTGTATATAAAGACAATAATTTGTTGAGGCTGGCTCAGTGAGAACTCATTCACCATTTTTAAACTACATCGGCGAGTTTATGCTGACGAAGCAATATTCGCTCACAGCCGTTGATATACATCTTAAATGGATTTCTTTCTATGCTCATTTTCATGGTAAGCGCTCCCAGCGTCACTGGGCGATAACGAGGCTATCTGATCATTGCTTACTGGGTATCGGCCTCACAAAGTGTGGTATGTAAGTCATCACTCACTTTGTCTATTAGTCGTATCAACTCCATCCCTTCTTCATCACTGATATTTTTGAGGTTACAGCGCATTTGCTGAGGAATTTTTTGCGCGGTGTGTTTGGCCTTTTTTCCATAGTCGCTGAGTACCACCCGCTTTACCCGCTTGTCATGCTGATCATGGATCACCTGTACAAAAGATTTCTGCGTAAGCTTTTTTAAAATTAAACTCATGGCACCACCATCAATATGGGTTTTCTCAAGTAATTGATGAATGGTGATTTGGTCTTTTTCCCATAATGCCATTAACACCACATACTGTGGGTAAGTAATATCGAGCTCACGCAATAACGGCCGATAGGCCCGGGTGAAGGCGTTAGCCACAGTGTAAAAGCGGTGACACAGCTGGTAGTCAAGTTTTAAAGCATTGTCGGTCATGATTTCTCCTTTATTTTATTTTGCATGCAAATAACTTGATCTTCAAGTTGGCCATCGCTATTATTTACTTTGCATACAAAGTAAATTGCTAAATAGTTAACTAGAAGGAGGCCAATAATGGCGTTAGAACAGATTCTTTATAGTGCAAAAGCCACGGCAACTGGTGGACGAGACGGCTCTGCCAAGTCGGACGACGGCCGTTTAGATGTTGACCTATCGGTTCCAAAGGGGCTGGGGGGCGATGATGGTCAGGGCACCAACCCTGAGCAGCTTTTTGCCGCCGGTTATTCAGCGTGTTTTATTGGCGCGTTGAAAAAAGTGGCGGGCGATCAAAAAATTAAGTTACCTCAGGATATTGCCGTAACGGGTGAGGTTGCAATTGGTCCAAAAGGGCAAGGTTTTTCTATCGACGCTAAGCTCACCGTGGATTTGGGGGATATGGACAAAGCGCAGGCGAGTCAATTAATGGATACCGCGCATCAGGTTTGCCCCTATTCCAATGCCACACGTGGCAACATTGATGTGGAACTGGTGCTGGCCTAAAGGCACAGCCTAGTCGCGACAAGGGCGGCGACAGCGTGTCGCCGCCTTTATATGGTTATTTATCGGCCTGCTTTTCGCCGTGTTTTTCAAACCACCACAGAATGTAGGCGACTTTTGCCATCAGGTTCGAGGGCCGTTTGGTGATGCCATGCGAGGCATCAGGAATACGCACCATGGCGGTATCCACACCTTGCAATTGCAATGCTTGGTAGAACTGCTCCGTTTCGGAAATAGGCGTACGATAATCGGCCTCACCGGTTAATAGCATGGTGGGGGTGGTTACATTGCCCACATAGCTAATAGGTGAGCGCTCCATATAATGTTGCATATGCTCCCATGGCTTGCCTGGGAACCAGTAATCCGCAAAGAAGGGATAAAAATCAGCCGTTAGTACAAAGCTAAACCAATTAATAACAGGCTTGGCAACCACCGCCGCAGCAAAGCGATCGGTATGGCCGACTATCCACGAGGTAAGTACACCGCCGCCAGAGCCGCCGGTTACATAGAGTTTAGTGTCATCAATAAAGCCTTTGGCAACTAAGGCATCCACACCCGTCATCAAATCATGGTAGTCGTTGCTTGGATAGTTATGATGAATCGTTTGTGCAAAGTCTTTGCCGTAAGAGTCACTGCCGCGTGGGTTCATGTACAGCACCACGTTGCCTTGAGCGGCGAATAATTGTGCTTCAGCGCTAAAGTGAGGCCCGTAGTTGGCCACCGGTCCACCGTGGATCTCGAGAATCAAAGGGTACTTTTTAGTTGCGTCAAAGTGCGGCGGGTAAACAATCCAGCCCTGAATATCGAGCTCATCGTGACTGGACTTAACCCACAACTCTTCCACTTTACCAAGCGTTTTGTTGGCCAAGGCATCTTCATTTAAATGCGTTAACCGCAGCGCTTCGCCGCGCTTAGTCAAGGCCACATCGGCAGGGCGCTGAGTGTCGGCGAGCGTGAACGCAATATCACCCTCGGCGCTAACGTCAAAATCGCCGCCTGAGTAGGGGCGACCAAAAGACACGCTCCCCACTTTGTCGGTGATCACCTTGGCTTCACCGCGCAAAGGTTGGTAGCCAATGGTGGTTTTGCCTTCGCTATCGTAGCTAAAGTACAGGCCGCGACTATCATCCGCCCAGTGTATTTGCGCCACTGCGCGGTCAAAGTCCGGCGTTAAGCTGCGCGTCTCGCCAGATTCTAAATCGCGGATATAGAGCTGAGTGTTTTCATAGTTAGTGCGCTTATCGTCATAGCCGGTATAGGCTAAGTAACGACCATTGGGAGACACCTGCGGCTGGCTGTCTGGGCCATCGCGGTCGGTGATGGGGCGAATGCTGAGAGTATCAAGCTCCAGCGCGTAAATTTCTGAGTTTATCGGCTTTAACTCATGGTCACTGTGACGGTTTGCTGAAAAGTATAAGGTGCTGCCATCGTCACTAAAGCTGATACTGCCGCCATGGTCAAAGTCACCGGATGTGAGCTGCACCGCGTTGCCGCCGTTAGCAGCAATACGAAACAGGTGGTTATGGCCTGCTTTGGTATAGCCGGCGCCATCAGCGCGGTAGTAAACCTCATCGATAAACAGCGCTGGGTCGGCCCATTTTGCGCCTTCGGGCTTACCGGGTAAGCTCACCGGGCTATTGGGCTTAGCGGGCACAAACATACTGAATACTAAGCTTTTGCCGTCTGGTGTCCAGGTGGGCTTGGAGGGGCTCTGTGTAAGGTTGCTGATTTTACTTACCGCACCTGTGTTTAACCACTTAACATACAGCTGTGCGCTGCCATCTCGTGTAGAAATAAACGCTAAGCGACTGCCATCGGGGGATAACACGGGGGCAAAGTCTTGATGTACGCCACTGGTTACTGGTTGCAGCTGTTTATTGTCGGTGCTGACCTGCCAAATATTACTAAATTTGCGGTCTGACTTAATGTCCATGCGATTGCGCACAAAATACACGGTATCGCCATCATCACTGATATCGATTTGATTGGCATATTCAAGATTGAAAACGTCTTCGAGCGCGAGTACATCATGGCGAGTGCTTTGGGCTGCATTGGCGATACCGCTGGTTGCGATAGCTAAACCCATGGCCCAAGAGAGGGGAGTGAATTTCATAATCTGTCCTTGGCAGCTATGTCAGTCTCCCTGTTATAAGACCCATACTCTGTAGGTGCAACTTTATTCGATAAAAAATGACAGCTTGGTCATGGAGTTGCAAAAAATAAGGGCAGCAGCATAGCGATTAGCGCGATGATCATGCCACATTGGTTGGTTAGTGAGATTTGCTTGCGCTTGCGGCTGATGTAATCGTCACTCAGGCTGTATCCACTTTCGTTGTTGAGCCAGGCATCTAAGTTGGTTTCCAGTGCTTTGGCTTTGCTGAGTTTTAGCGGGTTATGATTGAGCACTGCGCGCAAGTCGGGATAGTACTGTTCAACATAGCTACGTAGCTGTTTACGAAGGGTAAAGCGCACCCATAAGTAGGCGCCAAAAAGGAGTAAGAAAATAATTAAGTTCATTGCTGTAAATCCATTTAACGAGCGTGACGTTTTATTTGTTCCCAAGTTTAGCAAAAATGTATAAAAAGTCAGCACTTTTATACTTAGCCAAAAGTATGACTACCATAAACCAGCGCTACTCAAAATCAGTTGTACTGCAACAATAATAAACATCCAGCAATGGACCAAAATAGTCACCCATAGCTTTATGATAAAGGCGCGCTTTTGCGATTTATGACGCAACCAAGTTTGCGCCGCAAGGGCTCCTAGCCAGCCACCGAATAGCGACCATATTAATAAGTCACGCTCGGGTGTACGTGGGCGTTGGCGCTGCGCCGCGCGTTTATCATGCCAAAACCACACAAAGGTTATTGTGCTCATGCATAAATAGAAGACGCTGGGCCAAAGAGTTTGCACTTGCCAACAGAGCAGTGCGACAGCGCAGACAAAGAGTAAGCTGCAAACACCTTTGCAAAGCTGCAATATAAACTTCATTATGTGTTGTCCGATAAATTTTGACTCAAGTGTCCCTAGTCGGTGCCGATAGTATTTAAAAGCGAGCCATGATGCCAAGGACGCGCAATGCGCATTGATTCTTCCTACTCACAATCTATACCGACATCGCCTCAATCTGAGGGCACTTTACGCCTGCAACCCCAGCATAATCAAGCCAAAGCTCAGGCTGAGGCGGACATTAAGCAGAGCTTGCGCGAGCAACTGCCCGCGCATATTCAGAAAATGCTAGAACAAATCGAGCGCGTAAAAGAGCAAATAGACCAAGCACGTGAAAGGTTGAGAACTCTGCAAAACGAGCAAGACCCCAATGATGAGGAAGCGCACAAAGCTATGATCGAATCACAGCGCAATCTTGTTGCCAATATGGAAGTACAGCTTATGCAAATGACCCAAGCGGTCACTGAAGCACTCAAAGAGGCCGGGATCTCCGACCCCGGTATACTCTTAAGCGCACTAAGCTAATAAGTTACCACTGCCTTTCGATACTAAATAGCACGCTGCGCGGGCGCCCGGGAAAGTAACGATCGCCGCTGAAAGTCGTGAAATCGGCACGTTCAGCATAGGCTGTATCTGCGATATTCTCGACCCGAGCAATCACTCGCCAGTCCTTATTCACTTGCCATGCACCGCGTATATTAATGAGATCATGGCCACTGTAGCGGTGTAAATTTTGTGGGTCGGTGTAATAATCACTGACGTGATGCCACTCCAGGGCAACATCGACATCGTCACTGACTTGCCAATGCAGTTGAGTATTTGCCACCCATTTGGGCGCGGTGTCCATAATGTTTCCCTTGAGTTGAGTGTCAGCGATGACTTGCTGGTGCTCATAGGTGTGCAGCGCCCGACTCAGTGCAAGTTGCAGCATTACCCGGCTGCTAGCCTGATAGCGTAGTTCTAACTCAATACCTCGGTGTTTACTTTCACCGTCACTGACATTAAAGAAGTCACTATCGCGGAAAATAAAGTTATCTTTTTGCATCACGTAGCCAGCCAGGTTGAAGCGCACTGAATTGTAAGCCCCCTTTACACCCAGCTCCACGCTATTGATGGTTTCGCTTTTTAAATCGGCCACTTGCTGCTCACGCTGCAGTTGATATAACTCTGAGGTTTGCGGCGCGCGGTAGCCTTTGGCGAGATTAGTATAAGCAATAAGTTCAGGGCTCAGCTGATAGCTCAGCGATAGCTTCGGGGAGAGATCGGCAAAGCTGTTGTCGCCGCTCGCGGGGCGTGAATAACGACAACCGCCAAAGCCACATTCGCTGCCATCGTCACGGGTACGCCCAGCGAGCATATGGTTGTTGTAGTTGTAGTCGATGTGCTCGTAACGTGCCCCTAAAGTCACTAACCAGGCCGAATGACGATAAGAGAGCTGCGCAAAAGGGGCATACCATGTTGCATCAACGCTGTAATCGTAATGCTTTCCTTGTGGTACGGTGGCCTGTAAAAAGGCTGAGCCGGTGGTTGGCTGGTGTTGATATTGCAGCACGTCGCCTTGGGTGTACTCACCATCTATGCCTAGGTTTAGTTGCCAAGAATTGTTGAGTTGGGTTTGCCAAAGCGTTTGTACGCCAACCCCTTGCTGGCTATTTTCCTCCAGCGGTTTACCCGGTAAGAAATGCTTTAAAAAGGTCATTTGTTGGTCACGCACATAAGGGGTGATCATCCAGGTGGATTGCCCGTTTGCTTGCCAAGTAAATTGCGACCATAGCCGCGTCGCGCGATTTTTGCGAAAGGCTTCTGGGTTGGGGTTTTGCTGTGCCACTTGCTCATTTTTATAGGCTTCAAAACCCTCAATATAGCCTGCTGTTTGTTGATCTAGATGGGTGTAGGTGAGCCCGGTTTGCACCCTCAAGGTATCGCCGCTATAGCGATAGCGCAGGTTGATTTTCTCTTGTTCGACACTCTCATCATCGCGGTAGCCGCTATCACGGGTAACACTGCTATTAATGCCAAAACCTTGCTCGCCTAAATCTTTACCGGCGCGCAGTTTTGCGCGTTTATAGCCATACGAGCCCACATCGAGGCCAGCGAAGCCGCCCCCATAAGTGGTATCGGGAGTAATCACATTAATTACCCCGTGCACAGCATTTGAGCCGTACAGCGCAGAGCCTGGCCCTTTAAGCACTTCAATACGCTCAGCCATTTCACTGTGCGCTTCAAACAGCTCATTAACGTTGCAGAAACCGGCTGCACGCAGGGCAATACCATCTTCTAGCGCCAACACTTCGGCACATGCGCCCCCGCCGGTAAATACCGGAGAGCGCAATGATGGTAAATATTCTTGGCCGTTACCGTGTTGTAAATTGGCACCGGCGATTTGTTTCATGGCTTTTTCAATGTGCGTGCTGCCAAGGATGGCCAATTGTTCAGCATTGATGGTGGCAATATTCAATGCCATTGCCTCATCTGTTACCGCCAATCGCGAGGCAGTGGTTGTGATGCGTTCAATCTCGGCCAAGTCATCCTGAGCGAGTGCCACTTGTGTAAACGCGAGTAGAGATAAGAATGTTGGTCTAAGCATACGTTTTCTGTGCATTTTTTGTTGATGGTACGGATTTGTAGCGCGCAGTGCAAAATTATACTCTGAGACGGTATTGGCTGATCACTGTGGTGCAAAGTGGTGTCGAAATACTAGGGAATTAGTCAGGCTGTTGGTCGACTGTTGGGGCGACTGAAGTGGAGTGTTGAAAGCACAGTAGCGAGGCTAGGTGCCTCGCTACTGTGATATAAGCGCTGCTAGGCGTCGTTGTTGGCTAACTTACAATTGGCATAATAGGTGGTGGTCGCAGGCCAGTCACTGAACACACCGATGACGCCAACATCTTGCGCTAATACATCCAGCACTTGCATCATCACACCATCTGAATCAACGGCATCGGTGATTGATTGGTAGTACCAGCCACCACCGCTCTCAAGCGGCCCAGAGCGCTCTAATGACCAAGCAATAATATTCAATCCTGCCTCGTTGGCTGCTTGGGCGTACGCCGAGGGAACAATCTGATTATTATTATCTAAATCAAGTAACATCCAAATCGGTGGTGCAATAACTTCGATGCCCTGATTGACCAGCTCAGCCATGCTGGGTGACCAGGTTTGCGCATTACTGGGATCAAAGCCCGGCTCGGCATCACGACCGTCAAGGTAAACGGCCTGTGCGGCGAATTCTGGATGAGTGTTAACCCAATGCAACACATCATCGCGGTTAAATGATTGCGGCCACACCTGATCGGCGGCGACTCCCGCAAGTTCATACTCGTTCAGCATTTTTGATGCGTAATCGGTTTGCGACATGCCATTAAAGGGCATACTGACGCTAGGTGATTTTAACTCTGGGGTCATTTTTACGCCCAGTGATTTAAACAATTCAATGCTTTCTTGGTGAGTCATCAAGGTACCGCGAGCGGCATATAGATCGGTTCGCCACAACGCTGTGCCTTGCATATATTCACTGACAGTGGTTGCTGCTGGGTTCGCTCCATCCATTTTTCCCTTAAGCGTTTTAAACTCGGCTAAGGTGATATCGCTGGTGCAACACTGGGCGCTTGCTGGGACGCCGTCTGCGGCGGGAGTGAAAGGCTCTGAGCATTTGCTAGCAAGTTCGGTTTCTAGAATATTGGTGGTGGTATGCAAATCGCACTGCGAATGGCGACAGACCAGCTCATTGTCGGCGGTAAAGGTGACATCACATTCTAAGATCCCTGCTCCCATGCGCGCTGCCGCAATGTAACTTTCACGGGTATGCTCAGGAAACTGCATGGGCGCGCCACGGTGGCCAATGGAAAAGTCGCTGGCCACGAAATTGTCGTCAGCACATGCTTGCAGTGCTTCTTTAAGTGGCCCCGCAGCCATGGCATCAACCAGTGCAAATGGGCGAGGGCCCAGTTGCACTGAAGCAGGGGTGGCTGTTTGTGGCTGTTCAACCACCACAGGATCAGAATCTGAGCTGCTGTTACATCCGCTTAATAAAAGCGCCGCCAACGAGCAACTAATGAGAGAAAAGCGCATAGAGTTAGTTCCTTTTTTAGGTTTTTAACCATCATAAGGACGCGATGTTTTATTTTTATTACAGCGACACAAGCACCACTTGATCGCTACAGTTAATTGCACAGTAGACTAAACTATCAGCAATGTGAATGAACAATAAGAGTTTTATGTATAAGGTGTTGATGTGTTTGCTATGGGTGGTGAGTTTTGCTGGCAGCGCTCAGTCTTATGTGATTGAGCAAGTTAAAGATAACGTGTATCGATTTAGTGCAGGCCACTACCACAGCGTTTTTATGATCACTGATAAGGGGGCATTTGTCACCGATCCTATTAATGCTGATGCGGCGAAATGGCTGAAAAAGGCGATTCACTCTCGTTTTGGTGTTGCCATTAAGTTCATGGCCTACAGTCACAACCATATTGACCACACGCTCGGTGGCGAATTTCTTGTCGATGAACAAACTACCGTTGTTGCTCATCGTTATGCGGATGAGGACATGCGCTGGACTAAAGCCCCCGTGCGCTTTGCTGACGTTACCTTCATTGATTCTTTCACCGCTGAGCTTGGACAAAGCTCTGTGCAGCTTAGTTATTTCGGCCCCAATAATGGGCGCGGCAACGTGAGTATGCATTTCATGCCCGCGAACGTTATGTTTGTGGTCGATTGGGTGGTGTTAGGTCGCATGCCTTACAAAGACCTACAAGGTTATGATATCCACGGCATGATCCGCTCTACAGAGCAATTACTCGCTAGCCACGACTTTGATATTTTGGTAGGGGGGCATGCACAAATGGGTGACAAGGACGACGTGCGTCGCTACCTTGCCTACCTGAAGACCCTTTATAATAGCGTACGTGACGCGCTGTTGGCGGGCCATACTTTGACGCAAATGCAGCAACAGCTACATTTTCCTGAATTCAGTCACCTGCCCATGTACCAGCAGTGGCGAGCGCAAAATATTGCCGGTGTGTACCGCACGTTGATAGAAGAGTCTTACTTTAATTTTCGCCCTGATGTGAGCGTTAAAGAGAACGAACATTAAGTGGTCGCATTGGGGTAATCAGTATAACCCTCTGGGCCACCGCCAAATAATGTTTGCGGATCATGCTCTGCTAAAGGCAAACCTGCTTTGAGGCGCTGCGGTAAATCCGGGTTGGCAACAAAGGGGCGACCAAAGCCAATCATATCGGCCCAGCCGTCCTTTAGTGCTTGCTCGGCGCGCGCCTTGGTGTATTTACCCGCGTAAATAGTGAGCCCATCAAAGGCATCACGGATAGCGTGCTTAAACTGTGCGCTCATTAAAGGCGCATCGTCCCAGTCGGCCTCCGCAATATGGACATAGCCAACGTTAAGCTCATTAAGAGCCCGCACTGCTGCTACATAGGTGCTTTGAGGATTGTCATCTACCGCGCCATTTAAGGTTGTTAACGGTGCTAATCTGACCCCTACGGCGTTTGCACCAAATACCTCACTGACCGCGCTGACGACTTCACGCAAAAAGCGCAGGCGATTATCAAGGCTACCGCCATACTCATCGCTGCGGTTATTGGCTTGTGAGTCTAAAAACTGGTTGATTAGATACCCGTTGGCAGCATGCAGCTCAATGCCGTCAAAGCCTGCTTCTTTGGCGCATTGGGCGCTGTGGCGATACTGCGCGATGACCTCGTGGATTTCTGCAACGCTCATGGCGCGCGGCATTTGCGCCTCGACAAAACCCGGGTTGTTATTGTCATCGATAAACACCTTCACCCCCTTGGCTTGAATAGCAGACGATGAGATGGGCTGCTTGCCGCCAGTATTACTTTCATGAGATACGCGGCCGACATGCCACAGCTGGGCAAACATCACGCCGCCGGCTTGGTGGACGGCGTCGGTGACCTTGCGCCAACCGGCAACCTGCTCTGGGGTGTAGATCCCCGGGGTCCAGGCATAGCCTTTACCTAGTTCGCTGATTTGCGTCCCTTCACTGATAATCAGTCCGGCACTGGCACGCTGCGCGTAGTAGGTCGCCATTAAGTCATTAGCGATGTCACCCGGTTGGGTTGAACGCGAACGTGTCATCGGTGGCATAACAATGCGGTTTTTTAATGTTTTACCGGCTAAGGTAATGGGACGGAAAAGTGAATTCATAAGACCTCCTAAAGTTGTGCTGAGCACAGCGTATCGCAGATGATTGTCATCATTAACCGCAATAAATGAAAAACACTTTTGTGAAATATGTAACTACAGGCACAACCTTGATTCAATGAAATCTAAAAAGGCAGATATTCGTGAAGACACTGCACTGTTGCGATAGTAAACAGCTTGTACAGATTCTCGTCGATTAGGACTTAAAATATGGTTGTTGAGTACGCTCACTAAGCGCCCGGCGGCTAAGTCGTCTTTAACCATAAAATGCGACAACAATGCGAGTCCTTGACCCGCTATACATAGCTGACGCACAGTCTCGCCGCTGGAAGCACTGATAGCGAAGCGCAATTGTTGCGGGCTTTTGAGTGGCCAAGTGTTGAGGTGTGGGGCATCGCTAAAACCGATTAAACGCTGCTCATGTAGAGTTTGAATATTCTCTGAAAGGGAATGATGAGCTAAATACTCAGGACTTGCCACTATGTGTAGGCGGCTTTTACCTAGTCGTCGAGCATGTAAATTTGAGTCACTAAGGTCACCAATACGTATGGCTATATCGGCTTTATGCTCAAGCAAATCAATAATACTGTCGTGGCTGGTTAGCTCTAGAGTAATATCTGGGTAGGTTTTGCAAAAATCGTTGATCAAAGGGGTCAATTGATGAAAAACAAATGGGCTGGCGGCATCAACGCGTAATTTTCCTGAAGGAGAGCGGCCCAGCAAACGCAGTGCTTCTTCGCCTTTTGCCAGCATATTCAAGCCATCGCGAGCGTGGCTCAAAAACAACTCTCCTTCTTCTGTGAGCTCTACTCGCCGTGTGGTTCTATTTAGTAGGGTGGCATTTAAAGTACGCTCCAGGCGGGTTACCGCTCGGGACACTTTGGCAACTTGTTGGTCGAGTAATTGTGCCGCAGCAGAAAAGCCTCCAGTATCAACTACGGTCACAAAGGCTTCTAAGTCTTCAGTTTTAGCATTGACGGGCATCGGCTTACCTTTTCATTTATCACAAAAGTATTTTGTCACTGCTGCTATTTTTTGCAAATAAATTTACTCCCACAATGACGGCATTGTTTTTAAACTCGCAGTGAAGAGGAAAATAAATGCCCATTGCATTGCTCGCTTTAACTTTGAGTGCCTTTGCTATAGGTACTACCGAATTTGTAATAGTAGGATTAGTGCCGACTATTGCACAAGATTTAAATGTGACCCTGCCAAGTGCTGGGTTATTGGTTAGCCTTTATGCCATTGGCGTGGCCGTTGGCGCACCAGTGCTGACCGCGCTCACCGGACGGTGGAAGCGTAAAAGCGTGCTTCTTAGCCTCATGGCGTTGTTCGTTGGAGGAAATATTTTGGCTTGGCAAGCGCCGAGCTACGAAAGCTTAATTGCGGCGCGCATCCTGACTGGGTTGGCCCATGGCGTGTTTTTCTCCATTGGTTCAACCATTGCCACAGGCCTTGTGAGTAAAGAAAAAGAAGCTAGTGCCATCGCAGTCATGTTCACCGGTTTGACAGTAGCCCTAGTCACAGGCGTGCCGCTGGGTACTTGGATTGGTCAAAACTTCGGTTGGCGAGCAACCTTTTTAGTGGTTTCTGCCTTAGGGCTAATCGCTCTCATTGGCAGTGCTGTGCTGGTCCCGGGGAATTTAAAACAAGGTCGCCCGGCGCGCATCAAAGAGCAGTTGCAAGTGCTTGTTCAACCGCGATTAGTATTGGTGTATGTCATGACTATTTTGGGCTATGGCGGCACATTCACTGCATTTACTTATCTGGCGCCTATTTTACAGCAAGAAACCGGCTTTGCTCCGTCAGCCATAGGTTTGATCATGCTGGTTTATGGTGTATCTGTGGCCGTGGGCAATATTTATGGCGGCAAGCTAGCCGACAAAAAAGGTCCGATTAACGCCCTTACGCTGATTTTTGCGGCTTTATCTCTAGTTTTATTGGTATTCACATTCACTATGGGATCAAAAGTGGGAGCGGTGATCACCGTGCTGATATGGGGGGCTTTTGCTTTTGGCAACGTTCCTGGGTTGCAAGTGTACGTAGTAAAACTTGCAGAAAAATACACCCCTAATGCCACAGATGTAGCATCAGGCCTAAACATTGCGGCGTTTAATATCGGGATTGCGGTAGGCTCTGTATTGGGCGGTGCGATTGTCGACGGTATGAGCCTGCAAGACACTGCTTGGATAGGGGCTATGATTTCCGTAGCGGCTTTGGTGGCAACGCGTTGGAGTGGTCACCTTGATAAGCGCGACGAAACGCGTGCTCAGGAGCTGGTATGAGCCTGGATAAACTAGCACAAAAACCTTTTTCTATCGGGGTGGAGTTGCCGCTGGATAATGACTGGGCTCGTTTTGAAACCAATACCTCAGGACCTTTTGGCATTCCAGATATGCGCCATCATGAAGCGCGTATTCAGTTAGCCGACAAAATGGGCTTCTTCGCCGCTTGGGTTCGTGACGTGCCTATTTATGATCCTAATTTTGGTGATGCTGCTCAAGTATTTGAAACTTTTAGTTATCTAGGTTATCTGGCGGCTAAAACTGAACGCATAATGCTTGGCTCGGCTGCGGTGGTGTTGCCTCTTCGCCAGCCTTGGCTAGTAAAAAAAGCCGCCGCCACGATACAAAGCCTCAGTAAAGGACGGTTGATCTTAGGGCTTGCCAGTGGTGATCGCCCTAGTGAATACCCTTTATTTAATATCGACTTTCCCTCACGGGGAGCCCGCTTTCAAGAAGCTGTGGCGGTGCTCAAAGGTGAGCCCAAGCGGCCCTTACAAGCAGGGCAAAAGGTTCTGCCGGAGTTGACTAACACGCCCTTATATGTCGCGGGTCTCGCCCAGCAGTCACCAATGTGGGTGGGACAAAATATGGATGGCTGGTTGGCATACCCAGGTACTCCTGAAGATCATAAAAAGCGAGTAGCACAGTGGCGTAATGTTGCTGGCGAAAAGCCTTACGTGAGCTTTATTCATTTAAATTTGCTGGATGAGCCTGATGCGCCAATAACACGTCACCGATTCGGGATTGAAACTGGCATAAATGGACTCATCACTGAACTAAAGGCAATGCAGCAAGTAGGTGTAAACCATATTGGTTTGCATCTTAGGCGAAATACCTTGCCCGTTGAATGGGCACTTGAGTACATCGGTAAACAGGTATTACCGCATTTTCACTTTTAAGGAGGCTATATGAATCAATCAATTTTACCTAAACTAGGCGTTGGCACGTTTCGACTAGAGGACGAAGTCGCTTATCAGAGTGTAATGATGGCTCTTGAAGAGGGGTATCGGCATATCGATACTGCGCAAATCTACGGCAACGAAGAAGCTGTAGGTCGTGCTATTAGAGATAGCGATATTGCCCGTGAAGAGCTCTTTGTAACAACTAAAGTGTGGAACGATAAGCTCAATAAAGAGGGCTTTATTGACAGCGTTAAAGAAAGTTTACGAAAGTTGCAGCTTGATAGCGTGGACCTACTGTTAATTCACTGGCCAAGCCCTGATAGCGGTGAACCAATGGAAGAATACCTTGGTGAGTTACATCGTGCCAAAGAGCTGGGTTTGACTAAATACATAGGTGTATCTAACTTCACTATTGCCCAACTTCAACAAGCGCTAAAAATCTTACCAGAGGGCTCGTTGACCAATAACCAAATTGAAGTTCATCCTTATTTGACTAATGAAAAAGTGCGTGAATTTTGTGTGCAACAAGGAATCACAGTGACCGGCTACATGCCTTTTGCTGTGGGTAAAGTGCTGAAAGACGAGACTATTTTAGCTATTGCTAAAAAACATAACGTCAGCGCCGCCGAAGTGGTTGTGGCTTGGGAATTAGCACATGGTTTGGTGACAATTCCATCATCGACCAAACGAGCCAATTTAGCCACAAACCTTAAGGCGCTGGAACTGACTTTAAGCGCTGAAGACATCGCCAGAATCGATGCCCTTGATTGTAACGACCGTCAAGCCGACCCTGACTTTTCACCCAAGTGGGATATTTAAATATGGTAGAGCGGACCCATGCATGGCAGTTTAATGGGGCAGGTAATGCCCTGCAATTAGACTACAAAGCCTTACCTCTATTGGAGGCTGGACAGATTCTGGTGCGCAACCTTGCCATCGGCATCAATCCTGTGGATTGGAAATTCATTGATGCCGATCCTATTTCTTGGCCCAAGGGTCACACTCCGGGCGTTGATGGTGCCGGCGAAGTGCTGGCCGTAGGTGCGGGAGTTGACGCTCAATTAGTCGGTCAAATGGTGGCTTATCATCACAGTTTAGGCCTTGATGGTAGTTTTGCTGAACACACCGTTTTATTTGCGAACCGGGTGATGCGCATACCACAAAGCTTGAGTCCTTCGGTGGCTGCCGCTTTACCATGTCCGATGCTGACTGCGTGGCAAGCGTTTAGCAAAATCCCCGCAGTTAAAGGTGCTAAGGTACTGATAACGGGTATGGGGGCAGTGAACAAGTTGTTGGCCCAAATGCTGAGTCACAGTGGTTTTAAAGTGCATGTCTTATCGCAAAGTTTAACCCAAGAGCAAGCGGATAAACTGAGTATAGATGCAGTTTTTCGTCAAGCGCCCAGCGCGGGCGGTTACTTTGCACTGTTTGATGCTAATGGCCCGGATACGGCAAGGGAGCTTGTGCCACTGCTGCAGGCCAATGGCCATGTTATCAGTATTTTAGGACGCATTGATAACCCCGTGGATGCGCCATTTACGCGTACTATTTCATACCATGAAATTGCCTTGGGGGCACTGCACGACTATGGGGATAGCGCTCAGTGGCAGCGCCTTGTAAGGGACGGTGAACGTCTACTAGAAGACGTGGTGGCTGGTCACTTACAGGTAGAGCAACCAACTGAATTCGCTTTTGATGCATTAAATGATGCTTTGATTTTCTCTAAGGAGGAAAAACAAAAAGCAGTTGTGCTCAATCAATAGTTACTCTGGGCCTTGAATGGCGGAATAAAACTAACGCATAAGGCCCAGGTTAGTAGCTTTTACACGGTTTTAATTGGGTTACAGGCACGGTTACCTCACGATATTGATGCCGAAATAGCATCATGATAATGCCATATTGTGGCTGCTGTATCGGTAGAGATGTTGTTAAGGTGACCCTATCAACATAATGTAGAACGTGCTAAATGAAGAGGTAATAATGACCGCTATTGCTAAGCTCAGTGTGCTTGATCTCGCGCCCGTGGTGCAAGGCAGCAACGCCAATGAAGCGTTTGCCCGCGCTAAGGAGCTTGCTCAACATGTGGAACGTTTAGGTTACCATCGTTTTTGGATGGCGGAGCATCATAATATGCCCGACATAGCCAGCGCCGCCACGTCCACCGTACTGGCGTACATTGGCGCTCATACTCAGCGTATACGTATTGGCTCTGGGGGCGTGATGCTGCCCAATCACGCGCCGATGATTGTCGCCGAACAATACGGCACCTTGGCAGCGCTATTCCCAGAGCGCGTCGACTTAGGCATTGGTCGTGCGCCGGGGAGCGATGGCGTAACAACACGTGCGTTGCGACGTGATGCAAAGGCTGCGGAAGATTTGTTGCCGCAACTTGAAGAGCTGCAGTATTTTCTTGGTGAGGAACAACCTGGCCAACGCGTGCGAGCTTACCCTGGAGTCGGTTCTCACGTGCCGTTGTGGCTACTTGGTTCAAGCACTTACAGTGCCTTGCTCGCGGCACAAAAAGGCTTACCCTTTGCGTTCGCTGCGCACTTTGCCCCTGACTTTATGATGCGCGCGATAGAATTGTATCGTGAACAGTTTCAGCCCAGCGCTCAACTGAGTGCTCCCTATGTGATGGTAGCGGTGAATGCAATTGCCGCTGCTACTGACGAGCAAGCCGAGTTTCTCGCAACCACAGGGCAGCAAAAGTTTGTCAGTATGATCAGGGGGCAAGAGGGGCTGATCCCTCCTCCCACCGATAATATGGATGCGATCTGGACCGACCTTGAACGTCAACAAGTGACTCGGATGTTGCGCGAGTCAATCATCGGTAATAAAGAGAAAGTCCAGGCTGGGCTGCGTGGGTTACAGGCGCGTACGGGGGCTGACGAAATCATGCTACACAATATTATTTATGATCAACAAGCGCGTTTGAACTCTTATGAGCTGATAATGCAAGGGTGATAGATATGGGTTGGCGCGTGGTTTATCCCCGTATATGCTTGATGAGCATCTTGCATTACTAAAAAAGGAACACAACATGATTGGCTACGTCACTTTAGGTACAAATGATTTGCAAAAGGCTGCGGCTTTTTATGATGTTTTGTTGGGCCAACTTGGTGCAGCGCGGTTTATGGAGAATGAGCGCTTAATCGCTTGGTCGACTGGCCCTGTGGGCGCCGGGTTAGCGATAGTGAAGCCCTATGATGAGAGCCCAGCAAGCGCCGGTAATGGAACTATGGTGGCATTACAGGCCAGTTCCCCGGATTTGGTCGATAAGGTTTACCAAAAGGCGATTGCTCTTGGTGCTAAAGAAGAAGGAGAGCCCGGTGAGCGTGGTGATATCCCTGGCTTTTATGCTGGCTACTTTCGAGACTTAGATGGCAATAAGTTGAATGTATTTTATATGCCAAGCCCTGCTTAATAGGTAGGGAAATGTGAATCTTACTATAGGCGCCCAGGTGGGCGCTTTGTTGCGTGTATTTGTCCCCATATAGTTAACCCTGTGTTAAAAAATAACTGCATTTTATTGACGTTTTAACGACCATGTCATATGTTGTGAAAGCGCTTACATAATTTGCGCTTTTTATTTGAGCACTTTTGAAAGCGCTTACAAAATGCTGGTTGATAATAAAAATACAATTAAATCAGTTAGATACTAATAACCAATTAATGTTGGGGTTCAACAAAATGAACAAAGCAGCAACACACACGACTCGGGCTTTGGCAGCGCTCTCATTAGCTGTACTGACTGGGTGTGGCGGCTCCGCCACTGAGACTGATGTCACCACCACAGAGGTTAGTGCACCTGCCTCCAACTGGGTCATGGTTTGGGAAGATGATTTCAGTGGTGAAAGCATCGACACCTCAAAGTGGAACTATGAAATCAATTGCGCCGGTGGCGGCAACAATGAAAAGCAATGCTATACCGATAGCAGCGATAACGCATACATCGAAGATGGCGTGCTCAATATTGTTGCCCTACCAGCATCAGAAGGGGCTGAGAAGCCTTACACGTCGGCACGATTAAACACCCGATACAAGGCCGATTTTACTTACGGACGCTTTGAAGTTCGTGCCAAGCTGCCCTCAGGACAAGGCAGTTGGCCGGCGTTTTGGATGATGCCCACCGATGAAGTGTATGGTTCGTGGCCTAAGTCGGGAGAAATCGACGTCCTCGAAGCTGTTAACCTGAAAGTGCCCACTGATGAGGGAGTAGAGTCTAATATTCATGGTACTTTGCACTATGGACGCGATTGGCCAGACAATGCTTCCAGTGGCAAAGCATATGAATTCCCTCAAGATGAGAACCCCGCAGATGACTTCCATACTTATGCCATCGAATGGCAAGAAGGCGAAATTCGCTGGTATGTAGATGACTACCTTTACGCTACTCAACGTCGTTCTGAGGTGCTTTATAACAGCAAAAATGAAGCTGTGGGCTTAAAGCATCGCGGTTGGTTTGCTGAGTATTTTGAGCAGGGCAGTGGTGAGCTAGTCACGCATTGGGACAATACTCCGTATGATCAAGATTTTTATATGATCCTCAACCTTGCTGTTGGCGGTGATTGGCCGGAAAACGTCAATCAAACGGGTATTGATGCCAGCGCTTTTGCCGAGGGACAAAAGTTTGAAATTGATTATGTGCGCGTTTATGAGTGTGCATCGAACCCTGATACAGGCAAAGGCTGCGAAACAATTCGCCCTGGTTATGATGACCCTGCAGATGCATTAGTTGAAGGTAAGGCGCCTGTGCCTACACCGCCATCAACAGGCATCAATCCACTGACTATTTTTGCTGACCAATTTAACCCTAACTGGCCTGCTTGGGACTGCTGTGGCGGTTCAACGCCGAGCTTAGTACCTGTAGAAGGCAAAGGCAATGTGGTGGAGTTCGTGGTCGGCAGTGAACCGACGGTGAATGGCTTTACTAGCCGCGCCGAATTTATTACCGACCCTGAGGGTGAGGCCTCTCCCTATGATGCCTCCGGCATGCTTGATAACGGCTTTGTGCGTTTCGATATGCGCGTCACTTCAGCTCCGGCGAATCCAGATGCCACTTGGATGTTCAAAATTGAAAGCTTTGATGCTGGCTCCGCCGTAGAGCTCAACCTTAGCGCCAGCGCCGAAGGTGAAGCTCCTGTCGTAGGCCAATGGCAAACGTATACATTTCCAATCCAAGCGTTAGCTGATGCTGGCCTTGATGTGTCAGCAATTGATGTGGTGATGATCTTCCCTGCTTGGGGCACTGGAGAGGGCGCCGTTTATCAAGTCGATAACGTTGAGATAAACGCCGAGTACCCGCAGTTAGACCTTTTCACTGATGGCCAAAATGTTGATTGGCCGATGTGGGATTGCTGCGGTGGCAGCACACCTATCGAAGTCATGGATGATGAAGCCCATGGCTTGGTTGCTGAATTTGCGATTGGTGCCACACCTACCGTTATGGGCTTTAATACGCGCAGCGATGCAGGCGGCAGTGATAACCCCTTTGATGCCACGGCTATCGTTGAAGGTGGCGTGATGCAGTTTGATATGAAGGTAACATCAATGCCGAATACGCCAGATGCGCCTTGGTTGCTCAAGTTGGAGTCAAGCGGCGGAGCGACGGCCGCTGAAGTTGATTTAACAACAAGCGCTGAAGGTCACGGCCCACAAGCGGGTGAATGGCAAACTTATACCTTCGCGTTGACTGATCTAGCGAGCGCTGGGTTAGATTTAAGCGCCATTGATGTAGTAATGATTTTCCCTGCATGGGGCAGCGGTGAAGGTGCGGTATACCGCATTGATAACGCCAAAATTTATTACCCTGAGAATGATGGGTTAACCTTATTCAAAGACGCGGCTGCTGAGCAGTGGAGTATTTGGGATTGCTGTGGTGGCTCTGAGCCTGCTGTAGTGACTGACGACCAAGCTCATGGCGCAGTTGCTGAGTTTACAATCGGAGCGACGCCAACCGTGATGGGGTTTCTAGCCGATGAAAACGTGTCATTTGATGCTTCCGGTTTGCTCAGCGAGGGTGTGGTGCAGTTCGAAATGAAGATTACTAGCAATGCGGGTAACCCGGACGCTCAATGGTTATTCAAGATGGAGTCATTGGGTGCTGCAACCGCAGTGGAACTGCCGCTCAGCGCCAGTCAGGAAGGGGCAGAGCCTGTCGTGGGTGAATGGCAAACCTACACCTTCACATTACAACAGCTACTCAATGCTGGCTTGGATGTCAGTGCTATCAATGTGGTGATGGTATTCCCTTCTTGGGGCATGGGTGAAGGCGCTGTGTATCGCATCGATAACGCGGTCATAGCGAATCCTTAACACACCGAGTGCGGGTAGTACGCTGCCCGCAACCTATGGCAACAATTTGTATAAGCAGGCAATCATGAAACCTACAACATTTAAGAAATCATCGCTAGCTGTCTCAGTGTCGCTGAGCCTTGCCGCAGGCCTTGGTGTGGCCATGCCAACTTGGGCACAGACAGAACAAGATAATGCTGAAAAGAAAATAGAAGTTATTCAAGTTAAAGGGATCCGAGGCAGTTTGATTCGTTCCATGGATCTTAAACGCCAATCTTCGGGCGTTGTCGATGCAATCTCTGCAGAGGAAATGGGCAAGTTCCCAGATACTAACTTGGCTGAGTCATTGCAGCGCATAACCGGGGTGTCGGTAAGTCGGGCTAACGGCGAGGGGAGCCAAATTACTGTACGTGGTTTTGGCCCTGAGTTTAACCTTATCACCCTTAATGGCCGACAAATGCCAGGAACCGGTTACACGCGTTCGTACAACCTGGAAAACATCGCCTCAGAGGGTGTGAACACCCTAGAAGTTTTTAAAACTGCGCGTGCTGATGTCCCCAGCGGTGGTTTAGGCGCGACGGTTAATATCGTTACCTCGCGACCCTTCCAACGCCCTGGGCAGCACTTTACCGTAACCGGCAAGGCTATTCACGATACTTCTAATGAACAAAGGGATGACGTCACTCCAGAGTTTTCTGCGGTGTATAGCAACACCTTTGATGATGATATGTTCGGTGTTGGCTTTACCTTCTCGCATCAGGAACGTGACTTCCAAAAACAACAAGCAAACATTCAAGGTTGGCAAGCTAACGTAGATTTACCGTCGCTTGAGGAGGGCAGTGTGATTGACCCTCGCCCTCTAGACGCTGATGGCAACCGGGTGGGTAATCATTTCTTTCCTAAAGATATGAACTACAGTATTGAAGACTTAGAGCGCGAGCGCACCAACGGGCAGGTCACGCTTCAGTACGCGCCTATCGATGATATTGTGGTGACGCTGGATTATACGGCGAGCCGAGCGATTACTGGCTCAAACAGCATAGGCTGGGGCATTTGGAACGAGTTTGGTGGCAATATTAACGGCTACGAGCTTGATGAAAATGGCACCGCATTATTCGCTGACATTAGTGGTAATGATGCGTCGTTTACCACCAACCGTTCAACCACCGAAGTCACCGCACGTTCTGTGGGCCTCAACGTCGATTGGCAAATCAACGATCAATGGCAGGTTGCTGTTGATTATCATGATTCTAATAACGAAACCGATAATGGCGCCGATGACGGGCTAGGCAGCGCCGGGCAAGTGATCTTGGGCTCCGATCAGCTTATTAATAAAATTTATGATTACCGTGAAGGGGACATCCCTCATACTTTGGTAAACTGGAAAAATGGCACCACTACGTTAGCCCCGAGTGAAATTGATTCTAACTTTAGTCAGTTCATCTACTCACCGGGTGAATCGGATATCAAACAGGCGCAATTGCATAGCGAATGGTACAACGACAGCTTTGATATTCCACTGATCCGGGTGCAATTCGGTGGCTCGCACACTGAGCAAACCATGACGGGGTTCACGGCGTGGAGCGGTCTGCGCGGCGGCCCTGGTTTCAATCCGGCGTTCCCCGAGATTTTCCCTGATAATATGTTCACCTACCATGAAACCGGCGATCTCCTTGATCAATTTGCTGGAGGTGGTAGTGACTTGCAACCGGGTTATTACTACACCTACGACTTTGATGAGGCCATTGCTCGCCAGCTGGCTTACCTTACTGAAGATGTAGTAGGTGACAATGTATATTCTATCGACCCTTTCTTTGATGGTATTGATAGTGAGAATACCGTTGAAGAGCAAACGCAAAGCCTTTACTTGCAAACGCAGTGGGAATTCGACGTCGCCAATTACTACGTGCAAGTGAATGCCGGTTTACGTTATGAGCAAACCGATGTAACTAGCATTGTACGCCAGCGTGTAGAGCAACAAGTGAATTGGGAAAGTGCGTCAGAGTGGATTATGCAATACGCCGAAGGCGGCACGAATAACTTCCTGACTCAAGAGGGTGACTACGACATCCTACTGCCGATGATTGATGCTAAAGTGGATTTGACCGACGATTTGGTTGCGCGGGTATCATGGGGTAAAACCATGTCACGTGCACCTTTGGGTAATTTGGCCGGCGGCCGTAGTTTAACGGGCAGCCCTAAGCCAGGCTCGCGAACTGGTGCCCAAGGTAACCCCAATCTATTGCCATTTGAGTCCACTAACTTGGACTTATCGCTAGAGTATTACTACAGCGAAGGCAGCTACGCGTCACTGGGTTATTTCAAAAAAGACGTGGATAACTTTATCCAAACAACTATCACTGAAACCACCATAGACGGTTTGCACGACATTCTTGATGGTCCTCGCTACCGTGAGGCGGTGGCTGCAATTGAAGGCCGTGGTGAGCAGGCGACCAGCGATGCAATCTATAACGAAATGCTGGCGCTAGGCTATGGTAATGGCGAAGGTAAAATTGAGCCAAGCAGTGATGATCCGCTTATTGTTTGGAACATCAGCCAGCCGCAGAATACCGACAGCAAAGCGGTAGACGGGTTTGAAGTGGCAGTGCAGCACCTGTTCGGGGAGTCGGGCTTTGGTGTGGGTGTAAACGCGACTTTTGTTGACGGCGATGTCGAGTTTGATAGTGAAAGCTTGGTGCAACAAGCTCCACTTACTGGCTTGAGCGACTCTGCAAACTTCCAGGCGTTCTATGAAAAAGATGGCTTATCGGTGAAGATCACTTATGCATGGCGTGATTCGTATCTGATTGGTGTGGGCCAGGACCAGGGCTCCTCAGATGCGCCACCGCAGTATAGCGACACGTATGGGCAATGGGATATCAGTGTTAATTATGACATCGATGAGCACATTACCGTGTTTGCCGAAGGTGTGAATCTCAATAATGAAACGGAGCGTGGTTACGGCCGATATGAAGAGCAGTTCTTATTTGCACGTCAATATGGACCGCGCTACACCTTGGGTGCGCGCTACAGCTTTTAGCCATTAATTTTAGCTCCACGACAGGGTTTATCCCTAGAACCAACCTAGCCGCTCACCGAGCGGCTTTTTTTATTTATATACAGTAACCACTTGAGCTTGTGTCAGTGAGTAGAAGGGGCTTTGATGTAGCACCGCGTCAAGTACCTAAACGGACAACTGGCTATTTTTAACCGTTTTGTTTAATATTGCCCCAATTAGCGCCTCATTTCATGGTCGTATAGGTGTCTTAGGAATACTTTTAACAAGGATGAACTCATGACAACCATGCGTATTTCCCAATCTGTCGGCATCAACGGTGTCAATAATCCCAATGACATTAAAGCGGTACAACAAGCATTAAACGCTCTACTGAGACTCATTGCGCCCACTCAGCGGTTAGTCGTTGATGGTCGTTTAGGAAGCCGTCCTGAACAGTCAAAAACCGTTGCCGCGATAAACCTATTTCAACAAAAAGTGGTGGGTATGGTTCGTCCCGATGGCAAAGTGGATGTAAATGGGCGCACCCATCGCAAAGTAAATGAAAAGCTCTCTCAAGCGAGCGCCAGCGCGCAGACACCGGTTTCTGGAGCCTTGAAAGTATCGCTTTATCGTAATATTGAGCGCTATGAGGGCCGCGTAGAGCACATGTATTTGGATACCAAAGGCTTTGCGACCGTTGGTGTGGGCCACCTACTGAGTAACGTAGATGAAGCCAAAAAATTACCTTTTATTGTCAATGCCACTGGGCAACCAGCTACTGCCGCGCAAATAGAAGAAGAGTTCTCACGCTTAAAGAAAATGCCCTATGGTAAAGATTACCCCGCTTCCATTTATAAATCAGCAACCAAACTACACCTGTCTGAGCAAACTATGGATGCACAGATAGAGAAGCATATTCGTCAGTTTGAATCGGAGCTGAAAAGAATATACGGGGCCGATAAGTTCGCTGCCTTCCCAGACAATGTCAAATTGGCGCTATTCGATATGATTTTTAACCTGGGTATGACCAAGCTTAAAAACACCTTTCCTAACTTTAACCGCTATATTAACGCGGGTGACTATAAAAATGCCGCGCTCGAGTCGTCTCGTAAAGACATCTCCGAAGAGCGCAATATGTATGTTCGTAACTTATTGGCAAACTCATAATGACTAAAAGCACTTTTTTATTATCTGGGGCCATGCTGCTCTCTGTTGCAGCCTGCGCAAATACAGAGCAACCAAGTATTGCTCCAAGTTATAGCGAAACCAATAAAACTGAGGGGCGTTTTGTCGATCCCTTATCACTCGATAGCCGAGCGGATGTGGAAGCGCTAGCAAGTGGTAAGTGGTTTTTTAGTTATCCGCTAATAAATGATTCTGGCAAGAGCACAGAAATTGCAAGCTGTAAACAATTAAAGCAAGCGCAGGCTCAAGGTTTCAAGGGCGAAGACTTTTCAATGCAAGGCGCTATTGAAGCGCTCGAGCTAATTTGCAACACCTGGCAGGCGATGGCGAAACTAGAAGCCTCTCACACCAGTTGGCTTAACTTTACTCATGGTAAAGAAGTGGCCAAAGAATTACCTGCCGAATTCGCCCTCGCCATCTCTAATGATACGGTTGAGCTGGTGGCGCAGTCCGAGCACTGGAGTGATGTGACCACAATCAAAAAAGTTGAGCCTGCGAGTGAGGACCAAGCGGTGTATTACGATACCGATGGCAGTATTCAGCGTTTAACGCTTATGGCCCAAGGCGACTACAATGGCGATGGCATCGAAGATGCTATTTTCTATATGGAAAATGGCGTTGATGGCGGCAGTTATTCCAGTGTGAACACCTAT
>NZ_JAKRFV010000035.1:0-24649 GCF_022347945.1 Pseudoalteromonas sp. MM17-2
AAGAGACGCCCACACCTGGCTCTAAAATACAAAACGCCCGATGAAGTACATCAGGCGTTTTAATCAAAATAAGTGTCAACTTATTTCAGGACTAGTCATCAATAGCGGGTTGTTAACCGCGTACTTTCATGCCTTTTTTCTCCATACCGCGATAAATAATCAGCATTTGAGCAATAGAGATAAGGTTAGACACGAGCCAGTATAGAACCAGACCTGATGGGAACCATAAGAAGAAAACCGAGAAGATTACTGGCATCCAGGTCATCATCTTTTGTTGCATCGGGTCGGTAACCGTCATTGGCTGTAGTTTCTGCATCAAGAACATACTCGCACCGAACAAGATAGGCAGTACGTAGTAAGGGTCTTTTGATGACAGGTCAGTTAGCCATAGGCCGAACTCAGCATGACGCAGCTCTGGCGACTCTAGGAATACATAGAACAGCGCCAAGAAGATTGGCATTTGCAGTAACAGCGGGAAACAGCCACCCATCGGGTTTACTTTTTCCTTCTTGTACATTTCCATCATGGCCTGACCGAACTTCTGGCGGTCATCACCGTAGCGCTCTTTCAGAGCTTGCATTTTCGGTTGCAGGGCACGCATCTTCGCCATAGAGGTGTACTGTGCTTTCGTTAATGGGAAGAGTAATGACTTCACCACAATAGTGATGGCGATAATAGCCAGACCCCAGTTACCTAAGAAGCTGTAAAGGAACTTAAGTAGGGTGAGCAATGGTTGTGAAATGAACCACAGCCAGCCATAGTCAACAGCCAAATCAAGGTTAGGGTGAATGGCTTCAAGGGCATCAGTGTCTTTAGGGCCCATATAGTAAGTGGCGCTGATGTCTGCGGTGCTATTGGCTGCCACCGTAATTGGCTCTGATTTTACACCAATTTGCGCAACTGAAGGCGTGATAAGGCGCATATAGACGGTGTTTTGTTGCTCTTGGTTTGGTACCCAGGCACTGACAAAGTAGTGCTGAAGAAAAGCGATATAGCCGCCTTGCGTGGTTTTATTTAATTGTTTGTCTTCAATATCAGAGAACGAGTATTTTTCATAATTTATCTCGTCTGTACCGTAAGCACCACCAAGGTAGCTTTGATCAATTAAACTGCCTTTTTCTTGCACTGTACGTTTAACTTGTGCAAACAACTGCACTTGCAGTGGCGATGCGGTGGTATTTTCTACGTTGTAGTCCATCGCTACATCGTACTGACCCTGTTTAAAGGTGTAAGTTTTAGTAAAGCGAACGCCTTGGTCATCAACGAAAGTCAGTGGCACCGTTAAGGTATCGCCATTGAGAGTATATTGTAGCTTCTCAGAGTCATACACTGGGCGTTCGGCCTGCGCATCAGGACCATTTAAACCAATTAAGCCACTTTGTGAGAAGTACTGATTGCCATCAAACTCCCCCAATAATAGGTAAGGAGTATCGCTGCCATGGGTTTCAGCGTGCTTAAGCAACTTAGTTTCGATGATGTCACCGCCCAAGGTATCAATTTTTACGGCAAATACATCGGTAGTCACTTCGATAATTTTACGGTCCACAGCAGTGGCAGTAAGGGAATTATCAACGTCTGATTGCGGTACATCTGACTGACCGGCCTGCTGGCTTTGCGTCTTTTGTTGCGTTTGGGCACTAGGCTGCTGCGGTTGGTTGTAGTCATTATTCCACTCTTGGAATAATAAAAACGACACCAACAACAGGCCGATTATTAAAAACGTGCGTTGCGATTCCATAACAGCTCTTATTTCTCGTCGTTTAGATTAATGATGGTTACGTTTGCTGGGTACGGGGTCATCCCCACCAGCATGTAAAGGATGGCATTTTACTATTCGTTTCGTTGCCAACCAACTGCCTTTTATTGCTCCGTGCATTTTTATAGCTTGCAGAGCATACGAAGAGCAGCTCGGATTAAAGCGACAACTGGGCCCAAGTAGGGGGCTTATCCACTTTTGATAACCTCTAATTACAATAATGAGGCTGTGTTTTGGTATAGCCAAAATATGGGCGATCATAGGTAAGCCTCAGTACTGAGCAGAGTGATTGTGAATACTCAGTGAGTGTCGATTAAAAGGTGAGCTAAAGATACCTGAAAAAGACGCTAAATTCTATGATTGCTGGCGCTTTTGCTGCCCATTAGGACGCTTTTTGCCATGACGTCTGGGTGGTGGCTTGTATCCTGGTTTACAACGCTCATTGATTTTTCGCCATAACTTATCAAGTTCAGCACGAATCTCGGCATTAGAACGCTCGTCAATACCGCGCTTAACCATAAGCACAATATCAATGTTATCTAACTGATGTTGATTGAGACGAAAACTCTCACGGGCGATACGCTTAATGCGGTTGCGTTGGTTGGCTTGCTTCACATTTTTTTTTGCTACGGTTAAACCAATGCGAGGATTATCTAAGTCGTTTGGTTTAGCTAGTAATGTGAATAGGGCGGTTGCTGCCCGAGCGGGCTCGTTAAAAATGCGGGAATAATGCGAGGGAGTTAACAGTCGTAACTCCCTGCCAAAGCGAAAGTCTTCCACTAATTAAGCAGAAAGTACTTTGCGGCCTTTAGCACGACGACGTGCTAGTACTTTACGGCCATTTGCTGACGCCATGCGAGCACGGAAACCGTGAGTACGCTTGCGCTTAAGTACGCTAGGTTGAAAAGTTCTTTTCATAACAATTCCATCCGATCGGTTAAGGTTTAAATTAACTGTGTGGGTCGCGATCCTCACACAGACGCAGACACTGCACAAAGCCAAGTGATTTACACCGGACAATAAGCGGTGCCTTAGCGAGCGCGGAATTCTATAGATAGTCTTGGTCAAAGTCAATGAAAATAACAGTGCTATAGGAGTAAGGGAGCGAAAAAATTGTGCTCAGATCGGCGAGCGATCCTAAAAAGATCGATGATTAATTGAAGTTTTCCACAGGCTCTGTTTAAAAAGTGCATAAATCCACTTAATAACCTTAATTGATCTTAAAAATTGAATACGATCAAACCCTAATTAATGGCCTGGCTAACTTCTATTTTTAAAATTTATATTAAATAAAAACAGTATCTTATGTAAATTTTGCGCAGGGAGCATAATTTCTAAAAAAATCAATATTGAAGTTGTGGATAAATAGGCGTCATAATGGACAGCCGGATCGCACCAAGGCGAAGATTCAGGGAAGACAAGCAACGACAACCTTCACCCGTGATGTACGGGTATCAATAATACAAACCTAATTTCGGGAGTACACTGTGTATCTGTCAGTTTGGCAAAGTTGTTTATATGTGTTGCAGGATGAACTACCGTCGCAACAATTTAGTATGTGGGTGCGCCCGCTCCAAGCTGAAAGTACAGACGACACTTTAACTATTTATGCGCCTAACCGTTTTGTGCTTGATTGGGTTCGCGAAAAGTACCTTAATCGGATCAATGAACTATTAGTTGAAATATGTGGTGACGAAGCTCCTGAATTGCGCTTTGACGTGGGCAGCAAACCGATACTCAACGGTAACACGCCCGCCCCCAGTAGTAATACAAATAATACCCAGGCAGCGAGTGCTAGCAGCGCTCCAGCGGTCACCCAAAGTGCGCAGGCACCTGCCGCCGTAGAACCGGCGCCCAAGTCACAGTACAAATCGAATATCAAAGAAAACTATACCTTTGACAATTTTGTTGAAGGTAAGTCAAACCAATTAGCTAAAGCAGCAGCCACACAGGTGGCGGATAACCCAGGTTCGGCATTTAATCCTGTCTTCATTTATGGTGGTACAGGCTTGGGTAAGACGCACTTACTGCACGCGGTGGGTAACGGTATTTTAGCGAAAAAAGAAAACGCTAAAATCGTTTATATGCATTCCGAGCGCTTCGTGCAAGATATGGTCAAAGCGCTGCAAAATAATGCCATTGAAGAGTTCAAGCGCTATTACCGCAGTGTTGATGCCTTACTTATTGATGATATTCAGTTTTTTGCTAATAAAGAGCGCTCTCAAGAAGAGTTCTTTCATACCTTTAATGCGCTGTTAGAAGGTAATCAGCAAATTATTCTGACTTCTGATAGATACCCAAAAGAAATTGAAGGCGTTGAAGACCGTCTTAAATCACGTTTTGGCTGGGGCTTAACTATTGCAATTGAGCCACCGGAGTTAGAAACTCGGGTGGCTATTTTGATGAAAAAAGCGCAGCAAAGTAAGATTAATTTACCCCATGAAGTGGCCTTCTTTATTGCCAAGAAACTGCGCTCAAATGTGCGCGAATTGGAAGGCGCACTTAATCGGGTCATCGCTAACGCAAACTTTACTGGGCGACCAATTTCAATCGACTTTGTTAAAGAAGCCTTACGCGATCTACTCGCTTTGCAAGATAAGTTGGTGACTATCGATAATATTCAACGCACAGTGGCAGAGTATTATCGAATTCGCGTATCAGATTTACTATCTAAACGCCGCAGCCGCTCTGTAGCTCGTCCACGACAAGTGGCCATGGCGCTATCTAAAGAATTAACCAATCACAGCCTGCCAGAAATAGGCGATGCCTTTGGTGGGCGTGATCACACAACCGTGCTGCATGCATGCCGCAAGGTTAAATCACTGCGTGAAGAAAATCACGAAGTGAAAGAAGACTATCAAAATCTAATAAGAACTTTGTCATCTTAAGGTCAGCCTTATGCAAATTACTATCGCTAGAGATCAGTTTTTAAAACCACTCATGCAAGTGTCTGGTGCTATTGAGAGAAAACATACCCTGCCAATTCTTTCAAACGTATTGCTAGAGGTGCGTGATGGTCAACTTTATATGACTGGGACAGACCTTGAGATAGAGCTTGTTGCCTCGGTCACTTTGGAGAAGCCCACTGCCGATACCAAGATTACTTTGCCAGCTAAAAAGCTCTTAGATATCTGTAAAAGCTTGCCTGATGGCAGTGACATCAATTTAAACTCGCAAGAGCATCAGGTGGTACTGACCAGTGGTAAAAGCCGTTTTGCGCTGTTGTCGTTGGCGGCCGAAGACTTTCCTAATTTAGAACAGTGGGATGGTGAGGTTGAGTTCCAGCTAAGCCGTATGGAGCTGAGAAAGCTACTCGAGAACACCCATTTTTCCATGGCGAATCAGGATGTTCGTTATTACCTTAATGGTATGTCATTTGAATTAGAGAATGATGAAATAAAAACCGTTGCCACCGATGGCCACCGCCTCGCATTAGCGTTTAAAAAATTACCTCAATCGCTTAATTCGCAGCGCCAACTTATAGTGCCACGCAAGGGCGTGCAAGAAATCATGCGGTTAATGCCGGCAGATGATAATCCTGTGACTATTCAGTTTGGTGCTAATCATATTCGAATTAGCGACGCAGAATTTACATTTACTAGTAAATTAGTTGATGGGCGCTTCCCTGATTATCGCCGCGTTTTACCTCGTGGGGGTGACAAGATTATCACTGCAAATCGGGAGTGGCTACGCAATGCTCTGCACCGAGTGTCTATCTTGTCTAACGAAAAGTTTCGTGGTGTGCGCTTAAATTTGAGTAATGGCTTATTAAAAGTCAGTGCCAATAACCCAGAGCAAGAACAGGCCGAAGAAGTTGTCGAGGTTATGTATCAAGGTGATGAGTTAGAAATCGGATTTAATGTTTCTTATTTGCTGGATGTTCTAAACACGGTAAAAACCGAAGACGTTACAATTACGCTTGCCGATTCGAATAGTAGTGCGCTGATGGAAGCGACAGGTGATAGTGAAGCGCTCTATGTTGTTATGCCTATGCGTCTATAGATAATGAGCATTACTTCTCTCAGCCTCAATGATTTTCGAAACGTTGAGGCTGTTTCTTTATCTCCCCAAGACATAAATATCATCTACGGGGAGAATGGCAGCGGCAAGACTAGTTTTCTCGAAGCCATATACTTCCTTTCCCATGGACGTTCTTTTCGTACCAACAAGTATCGCAACGTGATTCGTCATGGGGCGCAAAAATTTACTCTGCACGCAAAAAAGCACAGTAATAATCTCACCATCCCAATGGGGATAAGTAAAAACGTACAGGGTGAGACCCAAGTCCGTATTCAGGGAAAAGCAAGCCGACGTATATCAGATTTAGCCCAGGTATTGCCTGTGCAAGTTATCACACCTGAAAGTTACTCCTTCTTCTTTGGTGGACCGAAGGAGCGACGGGCATTTATTGATTTTGGTGTGTTCCACGTGGAACATGAGTTTTTAAATGCGTGGCAAAACTTTAACCGCATACTTAAGCAACGTAATGCTTTACTCAAACAAAGGCCCCGAGATATCAAGCTTCAACTTGCTGTATGGGACAGAGAATTTGTCCGTTTGGCGCAGCATATTACGGCGCTAAGAGAATCTTATATTGAGAGGTTTAAAGCGCATTTTTTTGATAGACTGTGTGCTGAACTTGAATTGATGCAAGGCCTGAAAATCGAGTTCCATTGCGGGTGGAAACAGTCAGATTCACTCGCTGATGTACTGTCAGAAAACCTCGAACGCGACCTTGCACGTGGATATACATCGAGAGGGCCCCACAAGGCGGATATAACGATAAAAACCGATGTGGGTGCAGCAGAGCATGTCTTTTCAAGAGGACAGCTAAAACTGCTTTTATATGCGCTTAAAGTAGCGCAAAATAGCTTAATTGAAAAAGAGACCGGGAAGCAGTCACTGTTGCTAATAGACGACTTACCCTCGGAGCTCAGTGAAGATACAAAGCGCAAGGTGGGCCAATTATTATCCCATTGCCAAGCGCAAATATTTATAACGACAATTGAGTCCGAAAGTGTCTCTGCTGTGTTAGAAGCTTTGGATAGAACTGAAGCTTTGTTCCACGTGAAACATGGCAAACTAATAACAAGATAGATGGAAACACCATGTCTGAAAATTACGATTCATCAAGTATTAAAGTACTGAAAGGATTAGATGCAGTACGAAAACGGCCAGGAATGTACATTGGTGATACCGATGATGGCACCGGTTTACACCATATGGTTTTCGAGGTCGTCGATAACTCAATCGATGAGGCATTAGCAGGGTACTGTGACGACATCTTCGTAACTATCCACACCGATGGCTCAGTATCAGTTCGCGACAATGGTCGTGGTATCCCAACTGAAATCCATGAAGAGGAAGGAGTCTCAGCGGCTGAGGTTATCATGACCGTACTACACGCCGGTGGTAAATTTGATGATAACTCATACAAGGTATCCGGTGGTCTGCATGGTGTAGGTGTTTCGGTTGTTAACGCATTATCAGAAAAGCTGGCGCTGGAAATTCGCCGCGAAGGTAAATTACATAAGCAAACCTACACCATGGGTGAGCCTGATGCGCCGCTTTCTGTGATTGGTGATTCGGAAACCTCAGGCACAGAAATTCGCTTCTGGCCGAGCTCAGAAACATTCAGCGATATTAACTTCCATTACGATATTTTAGCTAAACGCTTACGAGAATTATCATTTCTGAACTCTGGCGTATCTATCATTTTGACCGATGAGCGCGAGGAAGATAAGCGTGACCACTTTAAATATGAAGGTGGTATACAAGCTTTCGTTGAATACTTGAACCGCAAGAAAACACCAGTTCATCAAAATGTTTTCCACTTCACCCATGAGCGTGAAGATGGCATCAGCGTTGAAGTATCTATGCAGTGGAACGATGGCTTCCAAGAAAGTATTTTCTGCTTTACCAATAATATTCCTCAACGTGATGGTGGAACGCACTTAGCCGGTTTCCGTGCAGCGCTCACCCGTACATTGAATGGTTATATGGAAAAAGAAGGCCTTAACAAAAAAGCCAATGCGTCGACCAGTGGCGATGATGCCCGTGAAGGTCTAACCGCAGTTGTTAGCGTTAAAGTGCCAGATCCTAAGTTCTCATCGCAAACCAAAGATAAACTTGTTTCCAGCGAAGTGAAATCTGCTGTTGAGCAAGCGATGGCCGAAAAGTTAGGTGAGTTCTTACTTGAGAACCCAAGTGATGCAAAAGTCGTTGTCAGTAAAATAATTGACGCCGCACGTGCGCGTGAAGCAGCGCGTAAAGCGCGTGAAATGACGCGTCGTAAAGGAGCCATGGATTTAGCCGGCCTACCTGGTAAGCTCGCTGATTGCCAAGAGAAAGACCCTGCGGAGTCTGAACTTTACATAGTGGAGGGTGACTCAGCGGGTGGCTCTGCGAAGCAGGGGCGCAATCGTAAAAACCAAGCTATCTTGCCACTTAAGGGTAAAATCCTAAACGTTGAAAAAGCCCGTTTTGATAAAATGCTTAGCTCGCAAGAGGTGGCTACGCTCATTACGGCGTTAGGTTGTGGTATTGGCCGTGATGAATACGACCCTGAAAAGCTTCGCTATCATCGTATCATTATCATGACCGATGCTGACGTAGATGGCTCGCACATCCGTACTCTGCTACTGACTTTCTTTTATCGTCAAATGCCAGAAATTATTGAACGTGGTTATGTCTATATTGCTCAGCCACCGCTGTACAAAATTAAAAAAGGTAAGCAAGAGCGGTATATCAAAGATGATAATGCACTCGTTGAGTACTTAACTTCTCTCGCACTAAACGGTGCCGCACTGTATACCAGTGAGGGAGCAAATGCCATTCAAGATAACGCGCTAGAGAATCTAGTTCGCGATTATCAGAGCACCGAAAAAGTCATTGAACGTTTAGCGAGAAAGTACCCATCTTCAATGATGAATAGCTTAATCTACCAACCTCGTATTAGTGAGTCTGAGCTTGATAATGAAGAGAAAGTGTTAGCATGGACGAAAACACTGGTAGAAGATTTAATTGCTAAAGATGAAGATGCGGCTATTTTCAGCGCACACACGCAATTCGACGAAGAGCGTAAACTCTATTATCCGCTGATCAATATTCGTCAGCACGGGGTTGATAAAGTCTATGTACTGAACCACGATTTCTTAACCTCCAAAGATTATCAGCGTATTAGTGTTACAGGTGAGAAAATCACAGACCTGATGCAAGAAGGCGCTTATGTTCAACGCGGGGAGAAAACGCAGCCAGTGAGCAGCTTTGTTGAAGCACTAGAGTGGTTAATTGCCGATTCTAAGCGTGGCCTATACACCCAACGCTACAAAGGACTGGGTGAGATGAATCCTGAGCAGCTGTGGGAAACGACGATGGATCCTAGTGCTCGCCGCATGCTTAAAGTGACCATTGAAGACGCTATAGCGGCAGACCAATTGTTTGCAACTCTAATGGGTGACCAAGTAGAGCCGCGCCGTGACTTTATCGAGCAAAACGCACTTCGTGTTGTGAATCTAGATGTGTAGAAATACAGCTTAATAACGATATAACTAAAAGCCCTTACATAAACATATAAGGGCTTTTTTATTGATTTAATACTTAATATTAAAGATGGATAATATCATCGGCATTGCCATCTGGATCGTTCAACGCCGATCCGTCTGTGCCTGGATTACCATTGCTCATAACGATCACCGCGCACGCCGCTGGTGAGGCCATTGATGTGCCAGACATTGTGCTGTTGCCACCCCCTTGGCGTGTAGAAAGAATACCGATTCCAGGTGCGGCATAATCGATAGGTGGGTTGCCAAAGTTACTGAAAGTAGCAAAGCGGTCGCTGCTATCTGTTGCTGAAATAGTATAAACCCGGTTATGGGAAGCGCTCGCTAGAGAGACATTATTGGTATCTTGGCTTTTATTGCCTGCGGCCACTACAAAAAAGGCTCCCGATAGTTGTGCGGCATTTTCGACCGCATCGTTAAGTTCCTGATTAAAGCCTCCACCTAAACTCATATTTGCACAGTCGCCTGGTGAGGCATTAGCGGCGACATGATCAATACTTGCTAATACCCCAGACCAGCTGCCAGAACCGTGAGAATCGAGTACTTTTACAGGGACCACATCAGCACCTGCAGCAACACCAACAACATCGATACCGTTGTTAACAGCAGCGATAGTGCCGGCGACATGAGTACCATGACTATTGCCATCATTCATGTCTGCGTCACGCCCTTTAGTAAAAGCGGTAAAGCCACGGTTAGCATCAACGTTGAGGTCAGCATGGTCTAAGTCAATACCGGTATCGAGTACCCACGCGGTATAGCCAGAACCATCCACTGGACCTCCAACACGCGGACGCTTCAAAGCGTTTGTTGAGATTGACTGTCGCCGCCAGGTCAACCTTTTTTTGCTGGCAAGGCATAGGCAATGCCATCCTCGGTGAAGCGCGTCACATCGCCCTCGTCTGCAAATACCGTTTTCGCTTCAGCGCAGTTCATATTAACAGCCATAGCTTTGGTCGCATTTTTATATAGGTGTTTGGCTTGAGCTTTTGCCTTAGTCAACATACCGCGTGCTTTACCTTCGACATCAAAGCGAGAAACCGAGTCATTAAAACGGATAATACAGGTATTATCGATCTCCATCTGTGCCGCTGTATCAGTAAAACTAGGGACGCTTTGTGCAGTGGCTATACCGGTGGATGCAGCGAATACCGCTGTGGCTAAAAGTGTCTTTTTCATTTCGAATCCTATCTTAGTTATATTTTATTGGTCACTATTGCTGTTAACGCCAATTTAACAAACTCAGGCTGCTTTGCTGATAATGGAATAAAGAAGAATTAAAAATGCTAATAATAAATTAGATGTGAAGAAATAATTCAGTGGTGGTTAAATGAATAGATTATGAATGTGAAAGGAAGGGGCTGTTAGCTACAGAGCCACTGTAAAAGAAACTGCTTAAAACACGGCGTGGCAGCAGGTATACTGTGAGCAATAAAACCGCACTCAAAGCAGCAGAATCTAACCTCATTATGCAAAAATACGACTTACAAACCTTTCAGGGCCTTATCCTAGCGTTACAGGATTACTGGGCACAGCAGGGCTGTGTTATTGCACAGCCTTTTGATCTAGAAGTGGGCGCAGGCACGTTTCATCCACTCACCTTTTTAAAAGCCGTTGGCCCAGAGCCAATGTCGAGTGCGTATGTGCAGCCTTGTCGCCGTCCTACCGATGGCCGCTACGGTGAAAACCCTAACCGCCTACAGCATTACTATCAATTTCAGGTAGTTTTAAAGCCGTCTCCGGACAATATCCAGGACCTATACTTGGGCTCACTCGCTGCATTGGGAATTGACACACTTAAGAATGAAGTCCGTTTTGTTGAAGACAACTGGGAATCTCCAACTCTCGGTGCTTGGGGATTAGGATGGGAAGTGTGGCTAAATGGCATGGAAGTTACGCAGTTCACCTATTTCCAGCAAGTAGGGGGGCTTGAGTGTGCGCCAGTAACCGGCGAAATCACCTATGGTCTAGAGCGTTTAGCCATGTATATTCAAGGTGTGGACAGTATTTACGACCTCGTGTGGGCTGACGGTCCGATGGGCAAAGTGACCTATGGTGATGTTTTCCACCAAAACGAAGTAGAGCAGTCGAAATACAATTTCGAACATGCCGACGTTGATGCGCTATTTAAGCAATTCGACCAGTGCGAAAAAGAAAGTCAAAAACTCATAGAAGCAGAGTTGCCATTACCAGCTTATGAGCAAGTGATGAAGGCATCGCACGCATTCAACCTTCTCGATGCACGTCACGCTATCTCAGTGACAGAGAGACAACGTTATATTCTGCGCGTTAGAGCCTTATCTAAAGCCTGTGCAGAAAGTTACTACGCGGCGCGTGAAGCGCTCGGATTCCCGCTGTGTAAGGATTAAGAATACCTATGTTACAACAGAATCTTTTAGTTGAAATTGGTACTGAAGAGTTACCACCGAAATCACTGCGCACACTTGCAGAAGCCTTTGCTGATGCATTAACCGCACAACTGGACGAGCTTACTCTCGGGCACCAAGGTGTGCAGTGGTATGCATCGCCTCGCCGGTTGGGGTTGATGGTGTTGCAACTGGACGAAAAACAACAAGACAAAGTGGTCGAGAAGCGTGGCCCAGCAGTCAAAGCTGCGTTTGACGCCGATGGCAACCCAACCAAAGCGGCATTGGGTTGGGCTCGTGGCTGTGGTATTGAAGTCAGCGACGCGGAGCGCCATATCACCGATAAAGGCGAGTGGTTACTACACAAGGCCAATGTTCCTGGTCAGGCGGTACAAGAGCTGATTGTAGACGCCGTAGCTAAGGCATTAACTAAACTACCTATCCCTAAACCTATGCGTTGGGGAGCTAACAAGACTCAGTTTATTCGCCCGGTACACACCGCGACCATTTTCTACGGTGCAAGCTTAGTTCAGGGTGAAATTCTTGGTAAAGCGATCGGTAACGAGCTTCAGGGGCATCGCTTCCATCACCCAGAGAAAGTCGCTATTCATCACGCCGATGAGGCGCTAGTTAAGCTGAAGGAAGCCTACGTTGTCGCGGATTACGAGGCGCGCAAAGCGATGATCCGTAATCAAATTGATGCCGCTGCAGCAAAAGTGGGTGCCCAGGTCGCGATGGATGAAGAATTGTTAGAGGAAGTGACCTCGCTGGTTGAATGGCCGGTGACGTTAACCGCCTCTTTTGAAGAAGAGTTCTTGGATGTGCCAGATGAAGCACTGATCTACACCATGAAAGACGACCAAAAATACTTCCCGCTGCTTGATAGCAATGGCAAGCTGATTAATAAATTCTTATTTGTTTCCAATATTGAGAGTAAAGACCCAAGTGTAGTGATCTCTGGAAATGAGAAAGTCGTGCGCCCACGTTTGGCGGATGCACAGTTCTTTTATGAGGCAGATAAAAAGAAAACATTGGAAAGCCGCTTAGCGTCTCTTGATTCCGTGTTGTTCCAAAAACAACTAGGTACCCTGAAAGATAAATCAGAGCGTATCAGCGCGCTTTCGGGCTACATTGCCGAGCAATTGAGTGCCGATAAAGCCTTAGCTGAGCGGGCCGGTTTACTAAGTAAAACCGATCTGATGACAGAGATGGTGATGGAGTTCACTGATGTTCAAGGCGTGATGGGGATGCATTATGCACGTCATGACGGCGAGCATGAAGATGTCGCCAATGCCATGAACGAGCAATATATGCCGCGTTTCTCTGGGGATGAATTACCGCATAGCACTATCGCTTGTGCTGTGGCTCTGGCTGATAAGTTCGACACCTTAGTGGGTATTTTTGGTATCGGCCAAGCTCCGAAAGGTGACAAGGACCCATTTGCCCTGCGTCGTGCAGCAATTGGCGCGCTTCGGATCATGGTAGAGAAGCAACTACCTTTAGATGTGCTTGATATTATCGCCAAAGCACAGCAACTGTTTGCTGATAAGCTCAGTAACAGTAATGTCGCTGAGGATGTGTTTGATTTCCTCCTAGGGCGTTTCCGTACTTGGTATCAAGAGCAGGGTATTGCCGTTGATGTAATCCAGGCTGTGTTGGCGCGTCGACCTTCTAAACCCCTTGATTTCGACCTGCGTGTAAAGGCGGTAAGCCATTTCCGTAGCTTAGAGCCTGCAGAAGCGCTGGCAGCGGCAAATAAACGAGTGGGTAACATCCTCAGCAAAAATGACATCAAGGAAGTCGGTGCCATTGATAAAGCGTTACTTCAAGAGCCTGCCGAGCAGACTTTGGCTGAGCAAGTAGCAGCCTATCAAGCGAAATTATCGCCATTGTACGAACAGGGTGATTATCAGCAGGCATTAAGTGAATTGGCGAATATACGTCAAAGTGTTGATGCCTTTTTCGATAACGTAATGGTGATGGCTGACGATGATGCCGTTAAGAACAATCGCTTGGCGCTATTGTCACAATTACAATCGCTGTTTCTGCAAGTTGCTGACATTTCTGTTTTACAGAAATAGTGAGCATTTTTCATAGTGATAGTAAAAGCCAGCATTAAGCTGGCTTTTTTATTGAAGCCTTTGCACTAATTTCTTAGACTGGAGAAAAGTGCGCTTAAAGTGGAAACAAATAATAATGACAAAGCAAATTCCGTTACTCGTTTCAGCCTTACTATTGGGGGCTTGCTCAAGCTCAGTGACTATCGATGATATCGTGCCTGCTGAAGAAGTGAAAAAGCCGTTATTCTTGCGTGGCGATTTCTCGTTGTGGGATGCACAGCCAGAGTATCAAATGCAACGGGTGGCGCCAGCCATCTATGAGACCAAAATTCGCTTCTCTACGCCGGGGAAGGCCTATGAGTTCAAAATAGCCGATGCCCAGTGGAGTGCTGGTTATAATTGCGGTTATCTTGACGAAGGGCTCGATAAAACGTTAGAGCTTGGCCTACCGGTTCAGGCAGACTGCAACAGTGTGTACAACTATTTTAGCTTTACGCCAGAAGAGAAAGGTTGGTACAAAGTGTCTATCAATTTCTCACGCTTTAAAAAGCCCTTGGTAACAGTCAACCAAGTGTTTGAATAAGGCCTACTGGCCTTTTCTGATCAAATACTGATACGGGGCTTGTTCGGTTTTCTGGGCCACCAAGGTGTGGTCCATAAAACGACAAAAACTGGGAATATCACGAGTCGTTGAAGGGTCATCAGCGGTGATTAGCAGGGTCTCGCCTTGGCGCATTTTGCGCACGGTACCGCGCACCATCATCACCGGTTCGGGGCAACGTAGGCCCATGGCGTCAAGAACATGGTCAGCTTGGTCAAAGTTCATTGGTGTCGTTGCCTTAGAATAAAAGCGCTAGTTTACCCAAACTTTAGATAAGAAAAAAGGCGGGAGCAATAATGCTTAACCCGCCTTTTTGTCACCAAATTGATGTGGCTATGGACGTTCGAACACCGTAGCTATACCTTGGCCTAAACCAATACACATGGTTGCAAGGCCGTATTTAGCGTCCTTATCTTCCATAATATTGATAAGCGTGGTGCTAATACGCGAACCAGAGCAACCCAATGGATGCCCAAGTGCAATTGCTCCGCCATTTAGATTCACTTTTTCATCGACCTTATCCAGTAGACCTAAGTCTTTAAGCACTGGTAAAGACTGCGCTGCGAATGCTTCATTAAGCTCAGCAACGTCAATATCATCAATGCTGATACCTGCCTGTGCCAATGCTTTCTTAGTCGCAGGGACCGGACCATAACCCATGATTGATGGATCGCAGCCGGCGACCGCCATTGACTTAACACGAGCACGAATTGGCAAGCCTAGCTCTTTAGCTTTGTCTTCACTCATAACCAACATGGCAGAAGCACCGTCAGACAACGCTGAAGATGTGCCTGCAGTGACGCTACCAGAAGCCGGGTTAAATACAGGACGAAGCTGAGATAAACCCTCGACGGTGGTTTCTGGACGAATAACTTCATCATCTTCAACCAAGGTCAATGCACCACTTTCATCATGGCCTTCCATCGGCAGAATCTCGCTTTTAAAGCGACCTTCTACTGTGGCTGCATGAGCTCGTTGGTGTGAGCGAGCGCCGAACTGGTCCTGTTGCTCGCGGCTAATACCGTGCAAGGTGGCAAGGTATTCAGCGGTTAGGCCCATCACACCTGCGGCTTGAGCTACAGAAGTAGCGAGCCCTGGGTGGAAATCATTACCATGGGTCATCGGTACATGGCCCATATGCTCCACACCTCCGATAAGGTAAGTGTCGCCAGCACCGGTCATAATTGCGCGTGCCGCATCATGCAACGCTTGCATTGATGAGCCGCATAACCGGTTTACAGTAACTGCTGGCACTGTGTGTGGAATACCTGCCAACAGTGCGGCGTTACGGCCGACGTTAAAGCCTTGTTCTAAGGTTTGCTGTACACAACCCCAATAGATATCGTCTATTGACGCAGGATCCACAGCAGGGTTGCGCTCTAACAGGCCTTTCATCAAGTGGGCACTAAGGTCCTCAGCACGCTTGTGGCGGAATACGCCATTTTTTGAGCGGCCCATAGGTGTACGAATACAATCGACGATGACAACATTATTCATGATTATTGTCCCTCCACTTGATAAAACACGCGGCCTTGCTCGGCCCATTGACGTGTTTGGTCAGATACTTGGTAAATCGCACCAAGGTGTGCGTACTTATCGGCAGTTGCTACAAAGTTAGCTAGGCCGACTTGGTCTAAATAGCGGAATACACCGCCTCTGAACGGCGGGAAGCCAATACCATATACCAATGCCATGTCTGCTTCTTGAGGTGAAGCAATGATGTTTTCTTGAAGGCAAAGTAATACTTCGTTGATCATCGGCACCATACAGCGGTCGATCATTTCCTGCTTATCAACGTCTTTCTCACTGTCGCTCAGCGTTGATAGTAATTTTAACGCCTCGTCATCATGGCTCTTCTTCAAACGGCCACGGCGATCAGGGGCATAGCTGTAGAAGCCTTTGCCATTTTTCTGACCGTAGCGTTTAGCTTCTGCAAATACGGCGACCGGATCTTTCTCTTGGCGAGCCATACGCTCAGGGAAGCCTTCAGCCATCACGCCAGTACAATGGAAAGCGGTATCAATACCTACCACGTCTAGTAGGTAGGCGGGCCCCATCGGCCAACCAAAGACATTTTCCATGACTTTATCGATTTTTGCGAAGCTGATTCCTTCGCTGACCATTTTGCTGAAGCCAGCAAAGTAGGGGAATAGCACACGGTTTACGAAAAACCCAGGGCAGTCATTCACAACGATGGGCGACTTACCTAGCTTAAGGGCATAGTCGACTACAGCGTTGACGGTATCTTCTGAGGTTTTCTCGCCACGAATCACCTCTACCAAAGGCATCTTTGGAACGGGGTTGAAAAAGTGCATACCGCAGAATTTTTCAGGTTTTTCTAGCGCTGTGGCAAGTTCATCAATACGAATTGTCGACGTGTTTGATGTTAGTACGGCATTGTCACCTAAGGTTTTTTCAAGGTCGCTTAATACCGCTTTTTTCACCTTCGGATTCTCAACCACGGCTTCAACTACGATATCAGCACTTTGCACATCCGCATCGTTGAGAGTCGGTTTGATTTTTCCTAGTACGCCGACCATCTTATCCATGTTCATATGGCCGCGTTTTACTTTTTTACCAAGTAGCTTTGCTGCCTCGCCCATACCTAAGTCGAGAGCATCTTGGTTAATGTCTTTCATGACAATAGGTGTGCCTTTGTAGGCTGACTGGTAAGCAATACCGCCGCCCATAATGCCCGCACCTAGTACCGCAGCTTGGTTGATGGTGACACTACTACCCTTGGCTTGCTTTTTAGCTTTGCCTTTAATGAACTGATCGTTCAAGAAAATACCGGTTAGCGCAGCAGCTTCATTGGTTTTAGCCAGCTTGGCGAAGTTGGCATTTTCTACTGCCATGGCTTCGTCGCGACTCATATTTGCGGCTTCTTTAATGGTTTTCACTGCAAGCACTGGCGCTGGGTAGTGGCCTTTAGTTTTGCCCATAACCATGCCTTCGGCCATGGCAAAGCTCATGCCTTGCTCTACCTTATTCATCTTCAATGGCGCTTGTTTCGTTGCGCGGCGCTTTTGCCAATCAAGCTTACCCGCAATAGCTTGCTCCAGCATGTTGATACATGCATCAACAAGCGTGTCATCAGTAACCACAGCATCAAGTGCGCCTACTTTTAGTGCATCATTGGCACGGTTTTCCTGACCCGTAGTGATCCAAGTCATGGCATTGTCTGCACCGATGATACGAGGTAAACGCACGGTGCCACCAAAGCCTGGCATGATACCCAGTTTGGTCTCAGGTAAACCGATCTTAGCTTTGCTGCTACCAACACGGAAATCGGTCGCCAGAACCCACTCACAGCCACCGCCAAGAGCCATGCCATTGATGGCACTGATAGTAGGGAAAGGTAAGTCTTCTAAAGCATCAAACACATCGGTTGCGTTTTTAATCCAGCTTACAAGCTCTTGCTCTGGTCTTTGGAAAGTGGGTAGGAATTCAAAAATATCAGCACCAACGATGAAGTGATCTTTATCGCTGGTAAATACCATGCCTTTAATGTCGTCACGTTGACGTAATTCTTTGATGGCCTCTAAGCAGTCATTTAAGGTTTGTTGAGATAGTTTATTCACTGAACCAGGTACAGTGAACTTAAACTCAGCAATTTGGTCCTTTATAAAAGAGACTACAAAGGAATCGCTCTGAAATATCATGGGTATCTCCCTTTGTTTCATGTGAAACTGGTACGATGAGTTGGGTTTTCGATCAGTGTCGCGTCTTTAATCCGAAAATGCAATGAAAATTTCCGGCTAAAATTTACATTCGGTTAAAAATTAACGCTGATACGAGATGCGACCAAAACACGTATAGATGCGGTTACTAAAGGTCAAAACTCATCCATTAATGTAGTACAGTTAAGATGGTTCGTTGAACCAATAATGGTAACGTGCCTTTTTGAGCATTTTTAGTGTTATTCCGTTACCTGTGTTTCGCGCGATAAAACGTAGGATTATCATGAAACGATTTATACATGTGTTACTGGCTGCATCCCTACTGCACGCCTCTAGTGCTTCTTTAGCCAGTGACAATGACGATTTTTTAGAGGCGGAAAAGGTGGCCTGGTCAGGCAACTATAAAGAGTTTAAGCGCCTCAATAGCCAACTCGATCACCCTCTTAAGCCTTATGTCGAGATGGCCTTTTATAAACGCCATCCGCAGTTAAAATATCAAACAGAAATAGAGCGCTTTTTGAGCGTGTACCAAAATACTCCCCTCGAGTGGCCGGTGCGTCGAGCCTGGCTTAACTACCTAGCTAAAAGAGGGCGAAAAGCCGACTTTGTTGCTAATTATCAACCCACAAGCGATGCGCAGTTAAAGTGCCAGTACCTAGATTTTCAATTGCAACTAGGCGCCCCTGAGCGAGCAATATTAGCGCAAGTTGCTGATCTATGGGTGGTTGGGCAATCTCAACCGAAACAGTGTGACTCCTTATTCGCTAAGTGGCGTGATGCTGGGATGCAAACTCCACAACGGGTATGGCAACGGGTAGGGTTGGCAGCTCGAGAGGGCGAACACCACTTGCTGCGCTACCTGAAAACGTTGCTACCGAAAAATGAGCGTTATTTAGCTGATTTATATTCTGCGGTGCGCAAAGACCCCAGTGCTGCAGCAGGTTTGTACCGATTCAAAAACAAAAGCAGCAAAGAAGCGGAAATTGCCCATTATGGCGTTAAGCGTTTGGTATGGCGAGATCCGGAACTAGCGATTCGAGCATGGACCAAACTCGATAACATGTTCACTTTTACCGACGAGCAACGTCAGGAAATTAACTATGCTTTTGCTTATGCATTGGCGGTAAAACAACATGATGAAGCGAAATTTTGGTTAAATAAAGTGCCCGATGCGGGCCATGATAAAAAGCTAATGCAGTGGCATCTGGCAAATATGCTCAGAGAGCAAGATTGGCCAGGGATATCAGCTTACTTCACTAATAAAACCAATCTCAGCAATGGCCATAAATACTGGCTTGCATACAGCTATTTTCGTCAAGGGCGGGCACAAGAGGCCCAAGATATATGGCTGCCGCTGGCACAACAACGAGATTATTATGGCTTTCTTGCCGCCGCACGCTTGGACCAACCGGTTAACCTTAATAGTAAACAGTTGATGTTGCCGCCTGGGTTGAAGGAAAAGGTGGCTCAGGCGCCAGGCTTCAAACGCGCCAAACGTTTGCATGAACTGAAGCGCTACACCAGCGCGCGCAGGGAATGGAATTACCTAATAGATACGTCAAGTGAAGCGGAGAAACTAGCGGCTTCGGTATTAGCCGGTGAACAAGGCTGGCATGACAGTACCATCTTTACATTAGCGCGTATAAAGGCTTGGGATTACGTGGATTTACGCTTCCCTGATGCATTCACCGACTTATTTAAGCGCTATAGCCGCCGCAACAAGGTGGATATGGATTGGAGTATTGCTATTGCTCGGCGTGAGAGCTCTTTTGCTCCGGATGCCCGCTCTCGGGCCAACGCCCGGGGCTTAATGCAGCTTCTTCCTAGCACCGCGAAGTACATTAATCGTAGTACCGTGTCTTCACGGCGTTTGTACGAGCCCAGCACTAATATCAATTTGGGCACCAAGTACCTCAAGTATTTAGAGGGTAAAACTAATGGCAACCAAGTGCTAGCAACAGCGTCTTACAATGCGGGTTATCACCGTGTACGTAAATGGTTACCGGATCAAGCTATGCCTGCGGAGCTGTGGATTGAATTGATCCCGTATCGGGAAACGCGCGACTATGTCAAAAATGTATTTGCTTATCGGCAAGTATACCTTACTAAACAAGGCAAAAATGAAAACATCCTAGCGTCTATTCTTGATATGCGCATAGGTGGTTAGCCGCACAGCTGGCGGCTGTGATAGACTGCAGTTAATAATATTTAGCAAAGTGGGTGATACATGAATAAATTAGCGGTGTTATACGCTGAACATATTGCAACCTTGCAAAAGCGCACGCGCGAAATTATCGAACGCGAAAACCTAGACGGTGTTGTTTTCCATTCTGGCCAAGCTAAGCGCCAGTTCTTAGACGATATGTACTACCCGTTTAAGGTGAATCCACAATTTAAGGCCTGGTTGCCAGTGATAGATAATCCACATTGCTGGATTGTCGCGAATGGCACTGATAAGCCAAAGCTGATTTTCTATCGCCCTGTGGACTTTTGGCACAAGGTCCCCGATGAGCCGAATGAGTATTGGGCTGACTACTTTGATATTGAACTGCTGGTGAAACCGGATCAGGTAGAAAAGTTACTACCCTATGATAAGGCGCGATTTGCATATATTGGCGAATACTTGGAAGTCGCTCAAGCTTTGGGTTTTGAGCTGATGAATCCGGAGCCGGTAATGAACTTTTATCATTACCACCGTGCCTACAAAACGCAGTACGAACTTGCTTGTATGCGTGAGGCGAATAAAATCGCTGTACAAGGTCACAAAGCTGCGCGAGATGCGTTTTTTCAAGGCAAGTCCGAATTTGAAATTCAACAAGCCTACCTGTTAGCGACCCAACACAGCGAAAATGACACGCCTTACGGCAACATTGTGGCGCTAAATGAAAACTGCGCCATTTTGCACTACACGCACTTTGATCGTGTTGCTCCTGCTACCCATCGTTCTTTTTTGATTGACGCTGGCGCCAACTTCAATGGTTACGCAGCCGATATTACTCGAACCTATGACTTTACTGGTGAAGGGGAATTTGCTGAGCTTGTTGCCACCATGAAGCAGCACCAAATTGCGCTATGTAACCAGTTGGCACCTGGCAAGTTATATGGTGAGTTACACCTTGATTGTCACCAACGTGTGGCGCAAACACTGAGTGACTTTAACATCGTTAACTTATCGGCCGATGAGATCGTTGCCAAAGGCATTACCTCAACGTTCTTCCCACATGGTTTAGGCCATCATATTGGTTTACAAGTACATGATGTGGGTGGTTTTATGGCTGACGAGCAGGGCGCACACCAAGAGCCGCCTGAAGGTCACCCATTCCTGCGTTGCACGCGTAAGATTGAAGCGAATCAAGTATTTACCATTGAACCTGGGTTGTACTTTATTGATTCCTTGCTCGGTGATTTAGCAGCGACAGATAATAATCAGCATATTAATTGGGACAAGGTCGCAGAGCTTAATCCTTTCGGTGGTATTCGTATTGAGGACAATATCATTGTTCACGAAGACAGCCTTGAGAATATGACTCGCGAGCTAGAGCTCGATTAACCACCCATTCACTGCGGGGCCTAAGTGCTCCGCAGTTTGCTATCAATGATCCTGCCGTTATGTCTGAATACTCATACCCTAGTGAGCCATTAAGTTACGAAGAAGAAATCAAAAAGAGCACTTTTATTGTGCATGTGGCGCACACGCCGGATATTAGTGCGGCGAAGGACTTTATCGTCGATATTAATCGCCGTTACCCCGATGCCCGTCATAACTGCTGGGCTCATGTAGCAGGGGCTCCAGGAGGCAGCCATGTGTATGGCTTTTCTGATGATGGCGAGCCCAATGGGACTGCTGGCAAACCAATGCTGAATGTGCTCCAAGGCAGTGGCCTTGGCGAAATTTGTGCTGTGACAACGCGTTACTTCGGTGGTATTAAGCTTGGGACCGGTGGGTTGGTTCGTGCCTATGGTGGTACGCTTAATAACGCGCTGGCGCAACTAGTTACCCAGGTTAAGGTGCCTAGTGTGATACTCATTGGCGACAGTGACTATGCTCTACAGGGAGTCATAGAGCAAAGGTTGCAAACTCACTATCAAGTCCTTGATATTGAGAAGCAATACGATAGCGCCATTCGTTGGCAGATATGTATTGATGAGCGCCAAAGCGATGCAGCGATAAAAGATATCTTTGATTTAAGCCACGGTACTGTTGAGTTAAAAATAAAACAGTAAGACAATAACATGCAAACAAAAGTCACGGCGATGCGCTAGATGCAATACCGCACGATAATAAAAATACTGGGCCAGCTGGTGGCGTTATTCAGCATCACTATGGTGCCGCCAGCCTTGGTCTCACTAATATACAAAGATGGTGGCGGCTTACCTTTTATTCTCGCTTTTGTCTTTAGCGTCATTGCTGGCTTAATTGCCTACTACCCCAACCGTAATGAGCATGGAGATTTAAAGGCTCGGGAAGGCTTTTTAATTGTGGTGTTGTTTTGGCTGGTGCTGGGCTCGTTCGCATCTTTACCGCTGATTTTTCTAGATGCACCCAAGTTATCAATGGCAGACGCCGTATTTGAGGCGTTTTCTGGGCTGACCACTACCGGTGCGACTGTACTTACAGGCATAGAATATTTACCTAAGTCGGTGCTTTTCTATCGCCAGCAATTACAATGGCTGGGCGGTATGGGGATCATCGTACTTGCCGTTGCCGTGCTCCCTATGCTTGGTGTGGGTGGGATGCAGCTGTACCGTGCTGAGACGCCAGGGCCGGTGAAAGATTCAAAAATGACACCACGAATTGCCGATACGGCAAAACACCTGTGGTATATCTATGTCTCGCTTACCTTAACTTGCACGCTGGCTTATTGGGTTGCGGGAATGAATTGGTTTGATGCGATTTGTCATGCCTTTTCAACCATAGCCATTGGCGGTTTCTCTACCTATGATGCGTCGATGGGGCACTTTGATAGCCCCGTGATTAACCTAATCTGTGTGGTGTTTTTGCTAATTGCGGCAATCAACTTTTCACTGCACTACGCAGCGGTGGCCAGTCGTAGTGGCAAAGTTTATTTGCGCGACCCTGAGTTTAAAGCATTTGTTCTGATTCAAGTGGCACTCATCATTATCTGTTTCGCAGTGCTTTCCTCTAATAACATTTACGCTAATGGTGATGAAACTCTCGACCAGGCGATGTTTCAGGCCGTTTCCATCAGTACCACCGCCGGTTTTGCGACCGATAACTTCTCTGCTTGGCCGCTGTTTCTGCCTATGCTGCTGATCTTTTCCAGTTTTATTGGTGGCTGTGCGGGCTCCACAGGCGGGGGAATGAAAGTAGTGAGGGTGTTTTTACTGTACTTACAAGGTATCCGGGAGCTTAACCGTTTGGTCCACCCGCGCGCCATCTATTCGATTAAGCTAGGTCGTAAAGCCCTACCAGATAAGGTTGTAGAGGCGGTATGGGGCTTTTTCTCTGCCTATGCCTTGGTGTTTGTAATTATTATGATCAGCCTGATGGGGACGGGGCTAGATAATATCACTGCCTTCTCGGCGACCGCCGCCTGCCTTAATAACCTTGGTCCAGGCTTGGGTGAAGTAGCCGCTCACTATGGTGACATTAGTGATAGCGCAAAGTGGATCCTGACATTGGCAATGGTCTTTGGCCGGTTAGAGATATTTACTCTCCTCGTGCTGTTTACCCCAACATTCTGGCGTGGGTGAGGCACGGTCGCTTGCGACAGCGAGTGACTTAACGTCACTCGTTGAGGGCCGAACGCGAAGGCGTGGATGCCTGAGCCGGGCGTCGCTTCAGGATGAATTCCTGCCACCATGCTCTCCCTTTTCTATCTCATGGCTGTGACTTAACGTCACTCATTGAGTGGCGTTGAGGCGTGGATGCCTAGCGTAGGCACTCAATTGTTTTTTATCTCTTCTGTATTTCTTTTTGTCCTAAATTCCATTTCTTTACTGAACCAAAGATGCGTTGTTGCTAAAAAGCAACACAACGCTTGGTGTGCAGTCGGGGCTCAATCAAAATCCCCTTACAAATAGTCATTTAAATTTTAAGTTGCTGAATTTTATAAAAATAAACATAAAAAATAATTTATGAGAATGATGGCATTACACTTTCATTCAGTTAAAAGTCACCTTCAGCTCAATCCAGGCAGGTAATTGGCTGAATTCAAGGTGAGAAGTTGCAAAATAACCTCTTGAAAAATATAGATATTATATTTTAAGCCTGAACTGTGTCGCAAAAGAGCAACAGAAAAACATAGTGTAACGGCTCTTAACTCCCCTGATTTACATATACCTCCATGATAAATAATGCTTTTTTAATGTTGGCACCGGACTTGTAATAGTCAGGGTGAGTTTAAAACGCAGTAGCAATTAGCACAGAACGTTACTGACAAAGATTTCAACAAGTAAAGAAGGATATTGATTATGAAACGCATGACTTCAACTTTAGCACTTATCACTTTAGCAGCTTCAAGCGCAGCGTTTGCAGCAGATTTCTCTACTTTAGATGCAGACGGCAATGGCGCTATCAGCAAGCAAGAAGCAGCAGTGGATGCAGAGCTTAGCAAACACTTCGACAAGCTAGATACCGATGGTAACGGTGAGCTGTCAAAA
>NZ_JAKRFV010000036.1:0-16297 GCF_022347945.1 Pseudoalteromonas sp. MM17-2
GCAGATTTCTCTACTTTAGATGCAGACGGCAATGGCGCTATCAGCAAGCAAGAAGCAGCAGTGGATGCAGAGCTTAGCAAGCACTTCGACAAGCTAGATACCGATGGTAACGGTGAGCTTTCAAAAGAAGAGTTCGAGCAAGCTTAAGCGCTATTCGCTCTTTCTCACGCACTTTATTTCCATTAAGAGGGATTTGTTATGAAAGGTATGACGTCAACAATCGCATTTGTCACTTTAGCTGCATCAAGCGCTGTATTTGCAGCAGATTTTAACGCACTTGATGCCGACGGCAATGGCGCTATCAGTGTTCAAGAGGCCTCCGTCGATGCCGCTCTAATGGAGCAGTTCGATCAACTCGATACAGATGGCAACGGTGAGCTCTCAAAAGCAGAGTTCGAAAAAGCCGAGTAACCCAATTATTTACCAAACAAGGTAAGGAGCAAGTTATGAAAACCATGAAACACACAGTCGCATTAATGGCACTTGTAGGCGCATCTTCAGCTTTCGCATTGGATGCAGATTTCAACACTATTGATGCCGACGGCAACGGCGCTATCAGCATGGAAGAGGCGTCTAAGTATCCTGAGCTTATGAGTCAATTTAAAGACTTGGATACTGACATGAACGGTGAATTATCTGAGCAAGAGTTTGCTAAAGCGCAGTAACGACTGCGCAACACCGGACAACACCACACAGTAAAGAGGATACATTTTGAAAAATTCAACAAAAGCAGTCGCTATCGTAGGTTTAGTAAGCGCATCATCAGCATTCGCATTGGATATGGACTTTAACAGTGTAGACGTAGATAGCAATGGCGCTATCAGCATGGAAGAAGCGTCTAAGTATCCAGAGCTAATGCAGCAGTTCAAGGATTTGGACGCCAATAAAGACGGTGAGCTGAGCGAAAAAGAATTCGCAAAAGCTGAGTAATTTAACGCCAACTAAGAGGAGAGCGTGATGAAAACGACTAACACACTACTTGCTATGGCGATTTTGGCTTCTTCTGCAACAGCTATCGCAGGTTCTACTTTTGATACATTGGATGTCGACGGTAATGGCAGCATCAGCAAGGAAGAGGCAAGTGCAGATGCAGCGATTCTAACTAAATTTGATGAGCTTGATATTGATGGAAATGGCGAGCTATCTAAGGAAGAATTTGCTCACGCTGAGTAAATACCCAGACCCATTAGAGCAACGCAAAAGCAGTCTTAGTCCACCCACTAAGGCTGCTTTTTTATGTATTACAGAAACATTGCGCTGACCTGGAAGAGCTTCTCAACCACATGAATGTGTTTTTTATCTATCAAGAACATAATGACATGGTCACCACTTTGGATCACTGTATCATCATGGGCTATCAGTACGTCATCATTGCGCACGATAGCGCCAATAGTGGTCCCTGCAGGTAGTTTAATTTCAGAGATAGCTCTGCCTACCACTTTAGAGGTGTTCTCATCACCATGGGCTACGGCTTCAATTGCCTCTGCCGCGCCTTTACGTAACGAGTAAACATTGACGATGTCACCGCGTCTTACGTGAGTCAGCAGGGCTGAAATGGTCGCTTGCTGTGGTGAAATAGCGATATCTATTTCACCCCCTTGCACCAAGTCAACATAGGCGCCACGTTGAATGAGCACCATGGTTTTTTGCGCCCCCATACGTTTTGCCAACATCGCTGACATAATATTGGCCTCGTCGTCATTGGTCACCGCAATGAATACATCGACTTGCTCAATATGCTCTTCTGAGAGCAGCTCCTGATCAGACGCATCACCACAAAAAACCACAGTATCATCGAGCATTTCAGATAGTTGCTCAGCTCGTTGTGGGTTACGCTCCAGCAGCTTAACGCTATGGTTTTTTTCCAACGAGCGGGCCAAGCCAGCACCAATGTTACCTCCACCGGCGATCATGATCTTCTTATAAGAACGCTCAAGCTTTTGCAGTTCACTCATTACCGCACGAATATGCTTGGTTGCGGCAATAAAGAAGATCTCATCGTCGGCTTCGATCACTGTGGTGCCCAAGGGTTTGATAGCCTTGCCTTGGCGGTAAATTGCAGCAACACGAGTTTCGACATTGGGAATGTGCTCTTTCAATGCTGATAGCGCATAACCAACGAGTAAACCGCCATAGTAGGCTTTGACTGCGACCAGAGACAACTTGCCATCGGCAAATTGCAGCACTTGTAAGGCCCCTGGGTAATCAATGAGGCGGCGGATGTACTTGGTAACAAGTTGCTCAGGAGCGATATAGTGATCCACTGGCAAATCGTCATTATGGAACAACTGCTGACGATAGCGCAGGTATTGCTCCGAGCGAATACGGGCAATCTTGGTGGGTGTATTAAAAATACTGTAGGCCACTTGGCAGGCTACCATGTTGACTTCATCGGAGCTGGTGACGGCAATAATCATATCAGCATCTTCAGCGCCGGCCTTACGCAAAATATCGGGGTGAGCACTGTGCCCAGTGACTCCTTGCAGGTCATATTTGTCCTGTAGCTCGCGCAAGCGATCGCCATCAATGTCGACAACGGTGATTTCGTTCTGCTCGCCGACAAGGTTTTCTGCCAGTGTTCCGCCGACTTGCCCCGCGCCTAAGATGATAATTTTCATTGCTATATCACTGTTTTATTATTTTTGCGTAATAGAAGCCATCGGTGTCGCCAGGTAATAATTGCCACCCTGGTTGAGCTATAGAGTCTTGCTCGTGCAGTGGGTTATGCTGAGCATCACTATGGCGTGTGAAGAAGGCTTTCATCTGCTCTTGATTCTCTTCTGATAGCACCGAGCAAGTGGCATAAAGTAGAGTCCCGCCCGGCTTCAATAATGGCCAAATAGCATCAAGGATTTGTCCCTGTAGCTTAGCGAGCTCGTCAATATCAGAGTGTCGTCTTAACCATTTAATATCAGGATGACGGCGTATCACCCCTGTTGCTGAACAGGGAACATCCAATAAAATGCGATCAAATTGCTGACCTTGCCACCATGACTCAGTGTCTTGTGCTTGGGCGCAAACAAGTTCGGCATCAAGCTGTAATCGCTGTAAGTTAGCGCGCACTTTGTCTAGGCGTTCAGCATCACAGTCAAGCGCCGCCACTTTTGCATCGGCCAACTCAAGTATGTGACAGGTTTTGCCGCCCGGCGCGGCGCAGGCGTCGAGCACATATTCACCATCTTGTGCGCCAAGCAGCCTCGCGGCTTGCTGAGCAGCTGCATCTTGGACAGAGCTTGCCCCTGCGAAAAACTCTGGTAGTTTCTGCACATCCACTGCTTTTTTAAGCTTTATTGCATCTTGGTAATCGGCAAATTGACTGTACTCGATACCTTGCTTGCTGAGCAGGTGCGCATATTGCTCGCAAGAATACTGACGTTGATTCACGCGTAACCACATGGGCGCTTGCGCCTGGTTTTGGGCAACAATGGTGTGCCAATGTTCTGGGTAGTCGCGCTTAAGTTTTTTTAATAACCAGCCTGGGTGATTATATTTACAAGCATCGATCTGTGTTGCTGCGGCTTCGAGCTCATCGCGTTGGCGCTGAAAATTCCGTAATACGGCGTTAACTAGGCCTTTCAGGCCTGGTGCGCGCATCGCTTTGAGTGCATTAACGGTTTCACCCACTGCGGCATGCTCGGGAACACGCATATGTATTAATTGATACAGGCCAACATAGAGTAAAAACTGATAGACACGACGTTTACCTTTGAGGGGCTCATCCAGCAGTTGCTGACAATAAAATTCTAGGCTTGGCAGGTAGCGTAAGACGCCATAACAAATTTGCTGCATCAAGGCCTTATCTTTTGGATTGAGGTCCCGGCTGTAGCGGGGCAGAGCTGCCGAGAGAGAAACCCCGCGATCGACGACGTGATAAAGTGTGTGCGCCGCTTGGGCGCGAACATTACTCATGGGTTTCGCCTGCAATATGTGCCAAGGTGCTACCTACACTGACCCAATCGGCTCGACCGTTTAAAAAGTCTTGGGCGGACATGGGTTTTTTACCTGGCGGTTGAAGCTCGGTAATGCACAGAGCATGGTTGGTGCAGGCGACCACAATACCGTTTTTATCGGCCCGCAATATTTGCCCTGGTGCACCTTGCTCGGTAACAACGTCGGCTTGCCACACCTTGACGGTATTGCCTTGCATCTTGGTAAAACAAATAGGCCATGGGTTAAAGGCCCTCACGTTGCGAGCTAATTGCTCGGCATCAAGCTGCCAGTCTAACTCCGCCTCTTCTTTTGATAATTTTTTAGCGTAGTTTGCTTGAGCATCGTCTTGGGGCTCTGGCTCTATGGTAGAGAGCTTGGCTAAGGTATCAATTAACGCTGAAGGGCCTAGCTGCGCAAGCTTGGCGTACAATGAAGCTGAGGTTTCATCAGCTGCAATAGGGCAACGAGCAATACTCAGCATATCGCCAGTATCAAGACCTTCATCCATTTGCATAATAGTGATGCCAGTTTCCTTATCGCCAGCCCAGATAGCGCGCTGAATAGGGGCTGCGCCTCGCCAGCGAGGTAAAATGGAGCCGTGGACATTGAGGCAACCTAATCTGGGGGTTGTTAAAATCGCTTTTGGCAATAACAACCCGTACGCAACTACCACCATAACGTCGGCGTTTAGCTCTGCAAGTTGCTGTTGTGCCTGCTCGTCTTTTAGAGAAGTTGGCTGATAAACAGGTAAGTTATGCTCTAAAGCAAGCGTTTTAACCTCACTGGCCTTGAGCTTTTTTCCTCTACCTGCGGGGCGATCAGGCTGGCTGTACACGCCAACCACCTGATGTTCTGAGTCAATAAGTGCCTGCAAATGGCGGGCGGCAAAATCCGGCGTACCGGCAAATACGATGCGAAGAGCTTGAGTCACTGTTTATCCTTGTTACTGAGCTTTTGCGGCAAGACGCGCTTCTTTTTCAAGCTTCTTGCGAATACGTTGGCGCTTCAAAGGAGATAAGTAATCAATGAATAGCTTACCTAGTAGGTGATCTAATTCATGTTGAATGCAAATGGCCAGTAAGCCGTCGGCGTCAAGGCTGAACTCTTCACCTTGTTCATTCAGGGCTTTTACTGTCACCGTTTCAGCGCGATCAACCTTCGCATAGGAGTTTGGAACGGATAGACAACCCTCTTCACTAACCGTAGAGCCGTCTTTATGAGTAATCTCAGGATTAATAAGAACCAACGGCTGGTCGCGCTCGTCGGAAACATCGATGACGACGATACGCTGATGAATATCAACCTGGGTGGCCGCAAGACCAATACCATTTTCATCGTACATGGTCTCTAACATGTCTTTGACGATGATGCGAATATCATCGTTAATATCGGTTACTGGTTGAGCGACTGTGCGCAAACGTTCATCAGGGAATCGAAGTACTTCTAAAAGTGCCATAGCTACCTTATTAAAAATTGTGCTAAATATCGGGTATTGTGTTATGTTTTTATTTTAGCCATTCGTGTGCACCTTTAACAGGTTATTGGGTAATAATTATAATAAAACAAGCTTGAGGAAGCTCATTACAATGATAAAACAGCTATCGGCTGCCGTATTAGCACTTGCGGCTGCTTTTCCATCATTAGCAGATGTTCTAACGGTAAAAGAAAATGCCCCTGAGCAGTATGTGGTAGAAAAGGGAGATACGTTATGGGATATCTCTGCTATTTATTTGGACAAGCCTTGGTTATGGCCAGAGCTGTGGCAAATGAATCCACAAATTGATAACCCTCACCTTATTTATCCGGGTGATACGTTATACCTTGTGTATGACGCTCAGGGTCGACCTCGCTTAGTGATGGAGCGTCCAGAAAACTATCAAAAACTAACTCCCCATGGTCGCAAAACCATGAAGAGTGATAGCGCTATTCCAACTATTTCTTTAGAGCTATTGCGTCCATTTTTAACCTATGAACAGGCGCTAAGTGAAGAGCAAATAGCGGCTCAGCCCTATGTGTTAGGTGCTAACGAGAACGTTAAGCGCCCAACTAAAGGCCACATTCTTTACGTTAAAGGCGATTTAGAACGTAACCGTAACTACGCTATTTACCACAAAGATGATCCTTACATTGACCCACAAACAGAAGAAGTGCTTGGCTACGAGGTGAAGCTTGTTGCTACTGCCCGTGCGTTCCGCTCGGGAGACTTCGATAACGGTGTGCCAGCCTCTGTGTTTGTTAACGATGTGAAGCGTGAAATTAATGCTGGTGACTTCTTACTGCCCGTCAGCGAAGGGCAAAGCTTGCCTGCGTTCTTTAAAATGCGTCGCCCTGACAAGGAAATTGATGGCGAAATTATTGCGTCAACCAATGAGCTGCGTGAATTCAGCAAGATGGACATCGTGGTACTCAATCGTGGCCTGACAGACGAAGTGAAAGCAGGACATATGTTTGATATTCGTCGACAGTCACCCACCGTGGTTGATGGTGATGATGGACCAAGTTATAAAGAAGACGCGAGCACTTACGAGAAAGTTGCGTCTAACATTGAAGAGTCCTTTAATTTCGAAGAGGATGGTGACAACACCACGTGGCATATGCCGAAAGAGAAAGTCGGCGAGCTTATGGTACTGAAAGTACAAGATAGAGTGAGCTATGCTATTGTCACAAAAACGCTACGCCCAATTCGCGTTGGCGATGTAGTCAGTGTTAATTAGTAACAGCTGATCGTACACTGCGTTGGGTTGTGCTCAAGGAGGGAGCATGGCACACCAGTTACCGTTATCATCGGCCTCGTCAGAGGTCGATTTACATTTCCATCAAGCCGCATTACTGGCTTTGCTCTATGTTCGTGGACTCAGCTGCCGCGATGTCAATAAGTTGCTTACGCACGTACCGTTAGCCCGCATGGTTACGGAGCCTGAGTGTTTGCAATGCTACGGCGTAAAAGCGAACATCATTGGAGCCCTTTCAGCACTTAATATTGCTAACTACAAGCGCAAGATTCAAGCATTCAAACATCAAGGTATTGATGTTATAGCCTTGGGTACGTCTGCTTACCCCGAGCTGTTAGCTGAGCTGCCCGATGCACCGCTATTACTGTTTTGCAGAGGCAATACCCAGCTTCTCAAACTACCACAAATCGCGATGGTCGGCAGTCGCAGTGCTTCGCTTGCTGGGAAGCGATGTGCCCAAGAAATAGCCCAGCAATTGAGTGCAGCGGGGCTAACAATCACTTCAGGTATGGCAATGGGCGTAGACGCCATGTCGCATCAGGGGGCACTGATGGCGACAGGTCAAACTGTAGCTGTGCTTGGCACCGGCGTTGATATTTGTTACCCCCGCCGCAATAAAGCTTTACGTGATGATATTTTGGCAAATGGTTTGTTAGTCAGTGAGTTTGTGCCCACAACTCCGGCTCGGGCTATGCATTTCCCTAGACGTAATCGCATTATCGCTGGCTTATCGGTCGCTACTTTAGTGGTTGAGGCTGAGCGTAAGAGTGGTTCATTGATCACGGCTGAACTGGCTGCGGACTATAACCGAGAGGTAATGGCTATACCGGGCTCAATTAATAATCCCTATGCCAAAGGCTGCCATAAGCTAATAAAAGAGGGCGCGGCCTTGGTTGAATCGGCAAAAGATGTATTGCTCGAGTTAGGTTTTTCTGCGCAAAACGGTCTATATATAAAGAGTGAACCTACTTACCGTGAGGATGAAAACAGCATACTTCGTCATATTGGTTACGAGCCTACTTGCGTTGATGACATTGCTAGTAGTGCCGAAGTACCCATTACAGAACTACTGACGCAACTAGTCGATTTAGAGCTGGAGGGGCTAATAGAGAGCACCTCAGAGGGCTATGTAAAAACAGGGGGCGGGTAACATGTTTGATATCCTAATGTATTTGTTTGAAAACTATATTCACAGCGAGAGTGAAATTTTTGTCGAAGAGAACGTACTCACCGACGAATTACGTAAAGCGGGGTTCAACAACAGCGAAATATTTAAAGCACTGGATTGGTTGGAGCAGCTAGCTCAGTTGCAATATAGCGATGAGCGCCCTTATTTGCATAATGCCCCAACTGGAGCATGCCGTATCTATACCGAATACGAAAGTATGAAACTTGATACTCAGTGCCAAGGCTTTTTGATGTTCTTAGAGCAAATTGGCGTTATAAATAGCACAACTCGAGAGATGGTTATCGATCGCGCTGTGGCACTGGACCAAGAGCAAATTGCACTGGACGATTTGAAGTGGGTGGTGCTGATGGTGTTGTTAAGTGTGCCCGGGCAGGAGCAGGCTTATGCACAAATGGAAGATTTAATTTTCGATGACCCGAACCCAACACTGCATTAAGCTTGATCTCTGTGTTGGGGTCAGTATATTGGGCGCAAATTCACCAAAGTGCGAGTAGTGCGTGAGCAAGATCGACCATTCGTTATTTAATGCTAATCAACATGCTCTAGAGAAAGAATACGAAGTGTGTCCCCAGTGTGGTTGTGAGTTGGTGATGCGGCACTCTAAGAACGGTCCTTTTTTAGGGTGCGCAGCCTACCCGAAGTGTGACTTCATTCGTCCTTTGCACCAACATGACACAGCCGTACTTAAGGTATTAGACGATAATCCCTGTCCTGAGTGTGATTCGCCTTTAGCGGTGAAAAACGGCCGCTTTGGCATGTTTATCGGTTGTACCAATTTCCCTCAGTGCCATTACATCGCCGATCAAAAGCAACAGCAGCCAGAGCAAAACCTAGTAACCTGCCCAAAGTGTCATGATGGTCGTTTAACTAAACGTAGTAATAAATATGGTAAAACTTTTTACTCTTGCGATGCTTACCCCAAATGCAAATACAGCTTGAACTATGAGCCCGTGGCTCATGCTTGCCCTCAGTGTGATTGGCCGGTCATGGTCAAGCGTAATCTTGCTGGGGGACCTGTGTTACAATGTCCGCAAAAGTCCTGTGGGCATAAACAAGCTGAGAATGTGGAGAGTTAGAAGGTGCCAGAGCCAATCACAGTAGACCCGGTTGTAGAAAGCTTACAACAGGGTGAGGTTATTCTTTACCCAACAGAGGCCGTGTACGGGCTGGGTTGCGACCCAATGAACCAACAAGCAGTAGAAAAGCTATTGGCTATTAAGCAGCGTCCGGTTGAGAAAGGCTTAATTCTTATTGCCGATAGTTACGGTCAGTTACTGCCTTATGTGGCCGATCACAAAATTCCTATGGATAAGCGCGCTGATATCTTTTCGCAATGGCCAGGCCCTGTCACTTGGGTGATGCCGGCTGCCGCTGATACGCCCAAATGGCTTACTGGCAAGTTTGATAGCATAGCCGTGCGAGTGACCAATCACCCAACTGTGAAGCGTTTATGCCAAGCTTTTGGTGGCCCTTTAGTGTCAACGAGTGCCAACTTAAGTGGCGAGCAGCCGGTTAGTTCAATTGCGGCTGCGAAAGCGGCGTTTGCCGAACAAGTGGGTTGCTATGTTGATGAACCCTTAGGTGGTCAGCAACACCCCAGCACTATAAAAGACGCCCTCAGCGGGCAAACGTTTCGAGGTTAATCATGGCATCACAACTTTTAGCACAAGTGAAAGAATACCTTAAAGCGTTGCAGGATGAGATCTGCGCTGGTCTAGAGCAGGCCGATGGCAAGGCACAGTTTGTAGAAGATGCTTGGCAGCGAGAAGAGGGCGGTGGAGGACGTACGCGCGTTATTCGTGACGGGGCTATTATCGAGCAAGGCGGTGTCAATTTTTCTCACGTGTTTGGTGCGTCAATGCCGGCATCAGCAACAGCACATCGGCCTGAGCTTGCTGGGCGAAGTTTTCATGCGTGTGGTGTCTCATTGGTTATTCATCCGAAAAACCCGCATATCCCAACCAGCCATGCCAACGTACGCTTTTTTATCGCCGAAAAAGAGGGCGAACAGCCTATTTGGTGGTTTGGTGGTGGGTTCGATTTAACACCTTTTTACCCTGAGCGTGAAGATGTAGAGCATTGGCATCAGGTTGCTAAAGATTTATGCGACCCATTCGGGGAGGATGTGTATCCAAAATATAAGAAGTGGTGTGATGATTACTTCTATTTGAAACATCGTGATGAAACTCGAGGTGTTGGCGGATTATTTTTTGATGATCTCAATGAATGGGGATTCGAAAAAAGTTTTGCCTTTATGCAGGCGGTGGGTAATGGCTATTTAGATGCTTATCTGCCGATAGTCAGCAAGCGAAAAGACACTGACTATGACGAACAGCAGCGCCAATTTCAGCTTTATCGTCGCGGTCGTTATGTTGAGTTCAATTTAGTTTGGGACCGAGGCACCTTATTTGGTTTGCAAAGCGGTGGCCGCACAGAGTCTATTCTCATGTCTATGCCACCGTTGGCGAGGTGGGAATATGACTATACTCCCGCCCCAGGCACTGCCGAGGCGAAACTATATGAGCATTACTTAAAGCCACAGGACTGGCTAGCTATGAGTGAAAAATAGATGATTTCACGAGGTTGATAGATTCATCAAGTTGATAAGAACATGACAGCCCTGATAAAGCACGTTCATGTTCTTACCATAAGTAGATAGTGATAGTGTTTGTTAACTGTTGTCCAACCTAAAACCGCTAAACCTGTTGAGCTATTAAGGCTCTGATTTCGTCAAGGGTTGTCTCTTTTAATAACTTACCATCTTCAAAAACAACGTCTAAAAGTCCTTGTTGCTCCTCTTGTTCTGATACGTTATCAAATAGGGTTAGTTCACCATCGATACGTTCTACCTTTAACAACCCTTTTGATGATTTCTTTTTAGCGTCTGTTTTGGGGTCTTTGAAGATTGCTAAACGTTGACCATCCTTTACTACACTTGTGGCTTTAACTGCGGAGCCATGAGTATCTCGAGTTACGTATTGGTAGCTATATGAACCAATGCCTAAAACAACCTTTGATGCGAAGCCTTTGTCCATGAGTCGTTGTAATATCTGACGCTGACGACTTAGGGTGATTGCATCCCCGTAAATTGCGCCAATATGATCGTCCAACAACTTGTATCCTTGAGCCGTAGTCGTGCCACCAAAAATGTCCCAGAGACACTCTATTAAGCCCTTAACTTCGCACTCCATGAGCCTAATGGTCGAATCATTTTCGAATCCAAAGTATTCACCATTAAATCTGTAGGCCTCATACCCTTTCGAAATAGCTTCTTTTTCAGCCTCGCTCTGGTCCTGAAATAGTTCACTGTAATCTGAGACAGGGGAAACTTTGTATCCCGTGAGTATTTTTACAGGGTCTCCTGAGTCAGGACGAATAACTAACGTACCGTCCCGCATCATAATATCGTCTTTTAATTGTGGCAGATAATCAGTGACTAAAGTCCAGAAGTCCCATGTATCAGATACTACGCTTAGTATTCCTTTTGGGGATTGTTCTTTCATTAGGTATTTAAAAAACTCAATTTCTCCCTCCATAATCCAAGAGCAAGTTACCGAGTGTTCTGTTGCATCTACTGAGCAGCCAACCAGTTCTTTATCAACATTTGCATCGTAGTATTTCTCTGCGAATAAAACTGCGGGAATAGTATCTGTGCCAACTAACCCTGATGCTAAATGGCCAAAGCCACTCATGGCAGCTGCATGCTTGCCAAACATTCCCCTAAAGCTGAAGTCATGACCTTGAAATGGTACAAACTCAGCGGGTAATCCCGTTTTAGTTGCAAACTCTTTAAATACTTTGAAATAGGCAACAGAAGTAGTTGCGCTTGTTTGAATTGGCCAATTCTCGCAACTTAACACGGTTTCGATCATATTGGTCAGCCATTGAAAACCCGGTTTTGTATTAACTATTGTGATGGGAGGCACTAAATAAGGAACCAGTGTTCCCTCTGGCAGTGCTTTGATTTTGAGTGGTAAATACCCTAAATCATGAAGATCTTCTAGGTATGTAACATCAACAGAATAGCCAAGCATTGAGCTCATAATTCGCTTATGAGTTGCTACAGCAACTGCTTTATCCTGTTTAAAAAACTCGTTCCACTCTTCTAACAGGTAGCTCTTTATAAAATATTGCAAGCCAACAAAAGCTACTTTGTCATTGTCTGTTATGTTGCTTAGCTTGCCACTTCTAGAAGTATAATTTGCATATACTTCGGTTACACTAGGGTGGTAAGCGCGACTATGAAACTCTTTATAAACATCCTTTTGCATACTTGCAGCTGTAATAGTCATGGTGTTGTCCCTACATCTCAATTATTTGTAAATTTATATCGCTGTTACTTTTAAACTCATTCGCGGGTCTAAAGGAGTCGGTTGTGTAGATATGATCGATCAGCCCCTCAAACACATCGAGTCCTTTGGAAAAAATTCCATGGGTAATGAACAAAGACACTTCTAAAGCCCCCTCATTCTTGAGTACTTTCGCTAATTCAATAAAGGTTCTCCCACCATCACAGATATCATCTGCGATCAGTACATTTTTACCTTTAACATCGCCTAGTACTTCGGTTTTTATTATGTCGCCCGTTTTGAGATCTCTGACTTTGTGAGCTTGAATTACTTCGGGCACTCCATTAAATTTTTCGGAAATCTTAAGTGTCTTTTTGCTAGCACCAGCATCAGGAGAGATTAGCGTTAGTTCACCCACAGATAAGCGTTTGTTTAACTCTTTACACCGTCCCAGTAACGCGACCTGCTCGATATTGGTTACTCGATGTATCAGAGCTGGTGAGACATCACTGTGTGAATCCCAAATGGTTACTTTTGAAAAGTTTAAGCTGTTAATGATATTTGCCATAACAACGGCACCCAATGCTTCACCTTCTACACACACTCTATCTTGGCGAGCGTAGGGAAAATAAGGGATTACAAGCTCAATAGTCGTGCTCTCAGCTGTTATTCTTCTTAAAGCATCAACGGCCATCATTAGCCTGATCACTTTTGATGAGTCGGTTAGCCGTTCAAATATTTCTATTTTTACAGTATGAAGTAATGAGGCTGGGCTGAATCGAATATGTTCTTCACCCCCTGAAAAGCTGAAGTTATCATAATCGAGCTGTGATTTATTACCTGCTGAGTCATAGCTAAGTACTTTCATTTGGCATCCTTTCAATCTTTGTGTCCTACCGACACAAAGAAGGTTATCAAACGTACCTAAATCAAGCAAGATATTTTTTGAGCTAAAGTGCGACTAGTATAGTGGAGCGGTTAACTCTGCTAGTTGAAATTTTTGGGGCTACCAGATATTTTGTCGCTAAGACCTTAGTGTGGATGGGAAAGTGGCTGATAGTTACGATATTAGAAAATATAAAAACCCTCTATTTACAGTTGATAGTGTGTTGTTCACTGTAAAAGATGCGGATTTAAAGGTTTTGTTAGTCAAGCGAGCGAGCGAACCTTTTACCGGTCAATGGGCGTTACCGGGTGGCTTTATTGACATAGATATCGACCATGATGCGGATATGACCGCATTACGTAAATTAAAAGAAAAGACTAACATCACCCCTCAATATTTGGAGCAATTGCATACCTATTCGGGAGTGAGTCGCGATCCACGAGGATTTAGTGTAACCCTGGTCTACTTTGCTCTCGTCGCAGAGGGAAACGCATCAGCACATGTAGCCACAGTTGATGATGTGAAATGGACAAGTGTGGGGGAGTTACAGGACCTACCTGTGGCCTTTGATCATAAATATATTGTAGAGCAGGCAAGGCAGAGGTTGAAGCAAAAGGCTTTGTATTCAATGGTGCCAGTATATTGCTTACCAGAATACTTTACCGTTGGGCAGTTCAAGTCTGTTATCGAAACTATTTTAGGTAAAACCGTACAGCGCAAGACCATTATCAGGCGTATAGAAGCAACTGATATGTTGGAAAAAATGGATGAAAAAGTTAGGTCAGGTGGCCGGTTCGCTCAGTTGTACCGAGTTAAACCAGGCGTAGATATCGTTAATTTTGAACGCAACCTTAGTACATAATCCTTTGGGGATTATTTTATGGTGACTGCTAATTTCGGATAGAGTGTCCCTAACCTAATAGAGATAACATATTTAGTGCTGGTTTATCATATGACTAGCAAGCTGTGCCAATGATTGGCGCAGGTTTTCTCGCAATACTGGGTTGTCAATTTCTTGATCAAGCGCTTTGTTCATACAATGCATCCACTGGTCGCGTAAGCCTTTATCAATAGAAAAGGGCATATGGCGCTGTCTGAGCTGCGGGTGGCCGTATTGTTCTACAAATAAATCAGGCCCACCGAGCCAGCCAGAGAGAAACTCAAAAAACACTTGGCGAATGCGATCTAATGGCTGGGGATGCATATCATATAAAGGTTTCGCGTATTCATCTTGAGCCATAATGTCGTAAAATCGATTAGCTAGAGCACGGGCCCCTGGCTCACCTCCAATCATATCATAAGGGGTTTGTGACACGGTCGGGTGCTCGGTTTTGGCAGCGGTGGTTGATGAATTTGCATCTTTTTTGAGGATGCGTTTAAGTAACTGCTTCATAGCCTGCTCAATTATTAGGAAAGATAATGGATAAATACGCGGTTTTTGGTAACCCTATTAAGCACTCTAAATCTCCCCTTATTCACCAAGCGTTCGCTCGCCAGCAGGAGGTAGAGGTGGATTACCAGCGCATTTTAGCACCGTTAGCAAGCTTTGAGCAGTCGGTGACTGACTTTTTCGCCACCGGTGGCAAGGGAGCCAATGTCACTTTACCTTTTAAAGAGCGTGCTTTTGCTTTGGCTGACACCTTAACTGAGCGCGCGCAATTAGCGGCAGCGGTTAATACCTTAGTGCTTACTCCGCAAGGCAAGTTAATGGGCGACAACACCGACGGCATTGGCTTGGTCAGCGACTTGCAACGGGCCTTTGGTGAGCTGCGCGATAGACATGTATTGTTACTCGGAGCGGGAGGAGCTGCGAAAGGGGCTGTGTTACCCTTAATTGAAAGTGGTATCAGCTCACTCACGATTGCTAATCGTACCGCAAGTAAAGCACAGCAGTTGGCGGAGCGTATAGATAGCAAAGTAGCGGTTCATGGCTGTGGCTTTACGCAGTTAAGTGAAGGCCCTTTTGATATTGTTATCAATTCCACTTCGTCCAGTGTTCACGGTCAGGTGCCTGATATTGATACTAAGGTAATGCAACACTGCCAGTATGCTTATGATATGTACTATGCCGATCAGCCAACCAGCTTTATGCGCTGGGCAGGTGACATAAACAGTTATGTTTCTTGTGTTGATGGTCTCGGCATGCTGGTGGCTCAAGCCGCTCATGCATTCGCCTTGTGGCGTGGTTTTATGCCAGACTGTGAGCCAGTCATTCGTGCCTTAAGAGAGGGGCAGTTAAAATGAATCAAGCTATCCAATTCGTAGACCGTGTAGAGTACATTAATGGTGTACTCACCTTTTACGCTATGGCCAATGGCATGCTAATACCCTGCACTATAGATATGGACAATATCGAACGCAGTGATGCGCTTACACACTTTGCGCAATTAAGATTTGACTACGAAGAGGTCGCGCAGCAACTTATCGAAGATGAGGAGTTTACCGCCGAGGGCCAAGTGGTTATTCCACCACTGGCGCCACTTCGTTAAGATATTCGTCTTTTAAGCGCACATAATTATCTGCGGATACTTTCAAAAATGTACGTTCGTCATCGCTCAGTGGTCGAGCTTGCTTTGCTGGGCTGCCAACATACAGGTACCCAGACTGCAGCGTTTTATTCGGGGGAACAAGCGCGCCACCGGCGATAATCACATCATCTTCGACGGTGACGTTGTCCATGATAATGGCACCCATACCAACGAGAATACGGTTTCCTAACTTGCAGCCATGGAGCATGGCCTTGTGTCCTACCGTGACATCGTCGCCAATGATAAGAGGGTAACCTTTGGGGTTCGCTTTGCTGGCGCGCGTAAGGTGCAATACCGAACCATCTTGAATATTAGTGCGTTTACCAATGCGCATATAGTTTACATCGCCGCGAGCGGCTACCAGTGGCCAAATACTTGCGTTCTCGGCGACCTCTATATCTCCAACCAGCACAGCTGACTCATGAACATAGGCTGTGTTATCAATATTCGGTGCTTTACCTTTGTAGCTTTGTATAGTCATAGTTATCCCTTTAAGGTGATCTTGTTCCACTTTAGCTAGAGCTCTGCCGGAGCACAATAGAGTTGGCGAAAATGTGTTCGGGAGATCGGTTTTCTCCCTAACATGAGGTAATTATAGCGTTAATAACGTAGTAAAAGTGTTTATATAGGCCGGAATTTGAGCGAACGATCCATTTTTTGCAGTTTTCTTTAAAAAAGGGGTTGCGTGGAAATCGAATCTCCCTATAATGCGCATCCACCGACACGGCGGACTGCTTACAAAC
>NZ_JAKRFV010000037.1:0-16093 GCF_022347945.1 Pseudoalteromonas sp. MM17-2
CGATTTAGTCGCAATGATGGGTCATTAGCTCAGTTGGTAGAGCAGTGGACTTTTAATCCATTGGTCGATGGTTCGAATCCATCATGACCCACCACTTTACATCATCAGCTACATGCGTAGCGCACTTTCAAATATTGAAAGACACCAGTTATGGGTCATTAGCTCAGTTGGTAGAGCAGTGGACTTTTAATCCATTGGTCGATGGTTCGAATCCATCATGACCCACCATCGCCTTTTCTCATTATTACCCCAACTTCTTATAATTAAGCGCACAAGAATCTAGTCGTAGCGCAGACCTTTGCTTCTTTTTAGCGTCATAGTTTCGTATAATTACGGCAATACTTTTGCAATGTAGATGTAGTTTGACCAGTATGGGTATCAGCGAGAATATCATGCCGGAGGATTATATTTTTCCTCCTAAGCCAGCTCCTCTTTCTGATGAGCAGAAACAGCAGCACAAGGCGCGCATTAAACAATTACTGCAAGAAAAAAATGCAGTGTTAGTGGCGCACTATTATACCGATCCAGAGATCCAGGCCCTAGCAGAGGAGACCGGCGGCTGCGTAGCAGACTCGTTGGAGATGGCTCGCTTCGGCGCGCGCCAAGAGAACGCTGATATGATCATCGTAGCGGGTGTGCGTTTTATGGGTGAGACAGCGAAGATCTTAACTCCAGAAAAAACCGTGGTCATGCCCACCTTAGAGGCAACTTGCTCATTGGATGTGGGTTGCCCAATTGATGAATTTAGCCGCTTTTGCGATCAGCACCCTGACCGTAAAGTAGTCGTGTATGCGAATACTTCAACGGCTGTGAAAGCGCGCGCTGACTGGATCGTTACTTCATCGTGTGCGTTAGAAATCGTTGAGCACCTAGACAGCGAAGGCGAGAAGATCATTTGGGGCCCAGATAAGCACCTAGGTAGCTACATTCAAAATCAGACCGGCGCTGATATGATCATGTGGAATGGCGCATGTATTGTTCATGATGAGTTTAAGACTAAAGCGCTCAAAGATATGAAAGCGCTGCACCCTGATGCAGCGGTTTTGGTGCACCCTGAGTCACCTGCTGAGATAGTAGAACTTGCTGATGCCGTAGGCTCCACGAGTCAGCTTATCAAAGCGGCACAAACCATGGACAACAAGAAGTTTATTGTTGCCACCGATCGCGGTATTTTCTATAAAATGCAGCAGCTTTGTCCAGAGAAAGAGTTTTTTGAAGCACCGACCGCAGGTGAGGGCGCAACGTGTAAAAGCTGTGCCCACTGCCCGTGGATGGCCATGAACGGCCTCAAAGCCATTGAGGAAGCGCTCATTGATCCGCAAGGCAAAGAGGTGTTTGTGGACATGGAACTGCGCCAAGGCGCACTGCGCTCGCTTAATCGCATGCTAGACTTCACCGCCGCCATGGCACGCTAACGGTGTTTTACTAACCAGTTGATTTGGTTTTGTTAAAAACACCTTGCAACCCCGGCAGTGATTGCATAGTATATGCGGCGCTGCCAAGGCAGCGAAAAGTGCGGAGAGGTGGCTGAGTGGCTGAAGGCGCACGACTGGAACTCGTGTATACGTTAATAGCGTATCGAGGGTTCGAATCCCTCCCTCTCCGCCATTTTATTTAAGTCACTGTATTTTAAATAAAACTGCATCCCGCATTTTTCGTGCAAAGCTCTGTCACATAACTCTGTCACAAGAGAGACAGAGATGGCACTATCTAAATTATCCTCATATCTATATCAATACAGTAATTCGAAAAATTATTTTTTTCGCATCCGACGCGTCCACTTTCAGAAAATCGGCTACTATCCCCCTGATCGCGGTTATTTCGTTAAATCATTGCAAACGGATCAGCATGATGAAGCGATTTTTCTAGCCGCATTTATCGTTAGAGAGATATTTTCGGAGGTAAGCGACATGGAACGTCGGCATTCTACTGTAATTCAACAGGCAAGCTTCACAGGGATTGAAGAGGCAATGGCTATTGCAAACGCCAAACACCAATTACACAGCTATCTGCATGAGCGTACAGCGCATTATCTGGGAGTAGCAAAAACACTTCTGTATTCTCACTTAGTAGATGGGGAATCCCTTGGTAAATTTCGCGCACCGAGCGAACGAGCCACAGAACGCTATTGCAGCCAGCTAAGTAATAAGCAGGGGCAAATGCATAATCCTATTGCGATGCAGCACGCAGATGGCCTTTATAAAGGTATTCCAGAGGCAAACCAGCCACAACTGAAAACAGAAGCACTGACATTAGATGCTTGGTTTGCTCAGCGCATGATTAAAAGCCTATCCGAACTAGGTAAACGAGTAATGCGCTTCGATGACGAGTTACCGACTGATTTGTCATTGCAACCAAATGACGCTGAGGAGTTCGGTGATCTCGTAAACGGGCTGAGACAGTTTTCAAGAACTGTGAGGCGTGTTGATGATGCAGCACGTGAAAAAAAGGTCAAATACCGCCTGAAAGAGACATATGAGCGCTATGTCAGAGAGAAGCAAGGCAGTGTAGGGAAAAGTTCGCTGGAGCAGTACAAAAAGTCATTTGAGGTGCTCATCGATTATTTAGGTAAAGACTTCGACTTGGCTAGGATGGACACTGAAACAGTTACTGAAATAAAGGTGCATCTTTTAGACATGGTTACAGGTAGAGGGGGCAAGCCAGCAGCCCCCAAAACCCTGAATAAATATCTGATCAACTACAATACTCTGTTCATCTGGTGTAAGAAAAACTTAGATTTTGCAAACGGTGAAGTGTTTAGAGGGAGAATGTTCCCTGAAAATACGTCAGTTAGACCATGGCGACGTCAGTTTGATACAGACGAGCTTCAGGCTATGCTTGAGCATAATATGTCGAGCCGTGAGGCCAAGGGCTTTAAAGAAGCTAGTACATGGTTTACTCGGATCGCAATGTTCACCGGATTGCGATTGAATGAAATTGCCGTTTTGCAAGTGCGAGATGTTCGCTGTACAGATGGTGTTGATTACTTAGATTTGACAGATCATCACCTGAAATCTCAGAGGGCTCGTAGGGTTGTTCCCATCCACAGTAAGCTGATTGCGCTAGGGTTTCTTGAATACGTGAGAAGTATAAAAGAAAATGGTTACTCGCAGCTATTTCCAGAGTTAATTTCTTCTATTGATGTTAAGAAAGAGGATGAACCTGGTGACCCTGTCGGGGATTGGTTTAACCGAACATGCCTGCGTAAAATTGGTATAGATAAAGCAGCTGAGCTGGCAAGAGGGCATATTGTAGATTTTCATTGTTTTCGTACCACAGTAGTCAAACGCTTTAAGCATCAAGGTGTTGATGCGTATATTGTCCGTCAGCTAATGGGGCATGAAGACCCTAATGATGTGACATTTGGCGGTTACGGTGCAGGAGAGTATACCTGCCTTGAAAAGTTAAGCGAAGTAATCGAGTTACTAGCACCTGACGTGGATGTAACCCGCCTCAAAAAGGTTAAGTAGGCTTAGTTTTTGAAATGTGCATGTTGATTATTATTACCAACAGCAATACATGTAAATGATGTTTTTCATTGATTTCGGTCGTAATCAATGAAAAACATTGAAGATAAAAGAGCGTTAACTAGAAGGAACTAGATAAAATGACACCATCAATAATTAATGATGTTCGTACAGTGTTACAGCAAAAAGGTTTAGATGAAATCTACATCAACGAGAAAATGCATGGTTTCGACGGCGTCACAACGAACCTGGAGGCTCTTGCCCGAGCTAGGTTCCTTGATGCTGAGGGTCGAGCGTTGCTCGCCGATAGAACCGTATTTACTGCGCGTGAGCTGGATGGTTTTTTTGAAGTGGCGCGGGCGTTTTCACCACTCATTTAGCCAAGGAAATTCGTACTAGCTCAAGCCTGATCTGACGCACCTAGCTTTTTTACTGTCTGGTTGTCAGATAAGATCTGAGCTAGTACTACAAATGTGTATACTCACTACACAATTTTATCGCTTCGCGAAATTGTACCGTTCGATTTGTGCGTACAATTTACTTATTTAATTAGAGCTAATTAGTCTAAAATGTGCGGTTTAATTGTAAGTTATGCCGCCAACTGCGTATTCAGCTTTTCTATAAATTCTCGCAGGCATTCTGGAGTGTCGGCGTACTGTGATAGCTCAGATATCAGATTTTCTTTGGATAGAGCTAGCCTGACATTTCCCTTGTTGCTAAAAAATTGTGGTTCTTTTGAAGTTAGATCCTGTTTCAGTCGATTTAAAAAAGCCCTAAAGAAATCAAGAGCCTGCTTACCTCTATAATCACTTTTCCAGTTTTCTAAATTTAAGGTTTCTCTTGCTTCTTTTAAAGCCTCAGTACAAATGTCTGCATTGGTTAATTCTGGAAATACGGAAGAAATATCTGAGCTATCGAAACTTCTCTGGACTTCATTAAGGCTTATAGCAACTACTTTATCCGTTTTTAAATTCCTTACATTGATTTTTTTAGGTGACTTGTTATCTCTCATCATTAACCTATGAGCTTTAATCCAATGCATTAAAGGCGATATCTCATGAGAGAATTTATGACTGTGTTGCTCATATAAATTCATTACGTTATGAAAATCAACTTTATAATCACCGAATTCAGAGATCCCAAATTCTGACGTTAAAACTCTTTTGAGTACATCATCAGAAATATAAAAATTTTCAATAGAATAGCATGGGGTCACATATATTCTTTCTTCATCAGGATTACTAAACCAGTCCTCAAAGTCCTTATCAATAAAACAAACATAACTAGAAGTCTTGTAGGACGGGTGATTTTGTATCGTTTGATAGAGTTTTAATACTTCATGTTTCCCACCTGCATCTATTCCTGCCCAATCATGCCCAGTTAATAAGTTATTTAGTCTCCCACAATAGTATTTAGAGTCCTCACCTTCAAAAATGCAGGCTAGTACGTTGTTATCTTTTGCCTTTATTTTTATAAATTCTAAGAACTTAACTGAATAGCTTTGGGAAGCAATCCTTAGCTCTGCCACTCGATCCATGACTATAACTCCTTAATATACCGTGACAGATCAACTGTGTTATCGATAAGCTCGTTTTCAAAAATAAATGGGGAATGGGTTGTAGTGAATAAGAATACACAACGGCCAGAATTTACAATGTCAGGTAATATGGTTTTTTGCCATTCAATAGAGAGTGACAACTCAGGCTCATCAAGGAATATTGCGATATTGTCCTCTTTTTGTAGATAAAGTTTGGCAAACAATGAAATTATTTGCTTTTCACCTGATGATAAAGTTTCTATGTCGACACTTCTGCCGTTTTTTCTCCGAACTATATCTACCGATACATTACTTTCATTGTACTCAAGCTTTTTATCACCTAGATATCTATTACATACATCTGTAAATTCTTGTAAGCACTTATCATTATCTTTTTGCTGTTCGTAGACCTTGAGTAAGTTGGCTAGGAAGTAAATTAGCGGAGTGTGATTTGAAAAAATTTCACCTGAGTCGATTAGATCTAGAATTCTTTGTTTGTATTCTTTTTCTATATTGTCGCCAATTCTATCTAAAACAATTTTAATTGATTCAGGATTTTTTACCGCTGCTTTTTGTGAATCGTCTAAGTTAAAGCCCTCAATTAATTGACTGAGCATTTCACCATTTACTTTCGAGAACCACTCAACAGAGGAATTAACGATTTCTGTAGTTATCTCTTTGATTTTTTTATCAACATCACGCATGCCAAAGTTAATTGAATCATCGATTACGAGATCGTTTTCATCATCGGTGTTTATATCTCTAAAGTCTTGTTCTACGCGTCTATATGTTGGTAAATAAAGAAAGTTGTAATCATTTTTCGAACCAATTTCTTTAAGAGTTTTCCTAACATTGAGAATGTTAAGTTTTTGCTCTTTTTCTTCATCCTCTAATAGCTCTCGCAAGAGATTGATCAGCGCGGCAGCCGGGATTTCAAACTTAGCTCTAGTTAAATTAAAGATTCTACTTCTACGGAATTGATTTATAGGTAAGCTTATATATGCCTCTAAAAGGTCATAAAGTCGATCACTGCCAATAGTTGAACGCAAATGTTGATAAAAGCCGCTTTTTCTAAAAACAGAGGTAGCTAGAGAAAAATCGTCTTTTTTAAGCAAAAACTTAGAATTGTCATCAAATGCAATTTCAATAGATGTAAAGGGGATTTGTCGTAGTTTTGATATGTCACCAGATAATGTTGCATAGAGTGCATTTAGTAAGGTGGTCTTACCGTAACCGTTTTCTGCAACAATTACCTTAATGTTGTTTTCAAATGTGACGTCTATATCACGTTCGCCGTAAAGCTTGCGGATAACAAACCTTGTTAAATTTGCCATGTAACTTCCTATTTGTTAAATTTCGTAGATTCATCATAACAAATACACTATGTCTTTCAATTGATTATAAGAAAGTCATAAATTTTATACTAATCGTGATTTCACGTTACTTCTTTTAATTAATTCACTTCTTAGCTTCTGGTTAGTTCTCGTTAACTCGGCCACCATCCTTTGTAATTTACTACGTTCGTCGTTTTGTGCCTGCTTTAGAGCTGAAACGACCTGTAGCATGCGCTCATGCCATATATTAACTTTTTTAGGGTGAGGTTTTGGAATAGGGGCGTTGATACTTTGTAGGTCTTCCTTAGCGTGATTCAATGCGCTGTAAAACGCTTTTATATCCTCGTGCTGGGCTTTTGAGCCTTTCATGCCTCTATGCAGTCCCAGTTGCTTTACTGAGTCTGCATACGAGTCTTGTAATTTCCTGAGCTTATTGGAGCCGCCAGTAATACCACGTGCATTTAAGGCCCATTCTTGTGTTCCGCATTTTCGAGTTTTTAATTCAAGCGGCACTACCGCAAAATGTAGATGATAATTACTCTCATCTCCGTGAAGGTGAATAGAGATGCACTTATCGCCGAACTCTTGCTTGATCCAGCTAAGGGACGCATTGATCCAATCTTTTAGCTTTTTACTGGCATCGGGTTGGTATTTCCCGTTTTCATCTCGCAGATAGCGAGGGGAGAAGGCGAGGACAAATTCTAGAAGTAGTACACCGTTTTTTCTGAATTTAGAAATTCCACGTTCGGCAATAAGCTCTTGGAATGCTTTATAGGGATCCACAGCACCCTGTAGAACCCTATTATTCGATTTTCGTTTTGGATTTGCATTAGGTGTCGGTCGAGTCCGGCGCCAATGTGCAGACATTGCGGCAATAGCCGCCAGTGATTTTACCTTCTCAACCCTCATAATCGCATAGTTCCTATTCATGGACTTGGCCTTGTCGAAATGGCTTCAAATACCGCTATTGGGTCATAAGAGTTTTTGAGTTTATCCAGTCCTTGTGTGGGCTTATAGCTAAGTGGCAATGGGGTTAAGAGCGTTTCAACGACCGTTTCAGTCATATGAACGTTCATATGCGCTTCAATGCTTGTTATGCCAATAATGGAGTCTTTCAGACCGAATTTATCCGCTGTTTCAATGTCATCCAACTTCACAACAAATTGTTGCTCCATGTGGCTGGCTTCAGGGCTCAATTCAAATACTTCTGTGCATGTAAATACGATGGGAATGTTTGCGATTACGCCAGACAAGCCCGCCAGTTTAAACCACAATTTTGTACCTACGTTGAGCGGGTGGATGGGTAAAGTATCCGGTGAATGCTGGACAATCCCTTTTACCGTCACTTTGCAGTGCAAATCGTTCGCCATAATCTCTGTTCCTTCAATTGCTGTAGTAAATTTGATGATAACAGGGAAGGGAGGACTGGGAGCCTTTAGGTCAAAATAAAACCGATTTGAGGATGTTTCTCCTTATTTTTATGATCTTTTTTGAAATTTTTTTTGCAGTGAAAACATGTGATTAGTAAAACAGTTTGATCTTAGCTTGGTTATATTATGTGACATTTTAACTAACTGAAAAAACTCATTATTCCTATGTGTTATTATTGTGCCTGGTTTGGCAGGAAGCCAACTTTTCTAATCATCCCAAAAGGAATTTCTATGGCAAAAATCTTTACATCATCCACGAAAACTAATCGTGTCGAACGTGAAACTGGGGAACTACTGGAATCAGTAGAAACCACTTATCGAGTGTTGAAAAAGCAACAAGAATTCGTGTATTCAATGTGGTTTGGCAATGCAAAGACAACCGAAGGTTTGAGCGTGACTGAACTACGTTTTCTGTTGGCTCTATCCCCATTTTTAGCCTTTGATACTGGAGAGATTGACCTTTCAACTGTATTACGAAAACGTTTGGCTGAAGAACTTGGAGTTACAATCGCGACGATCAGAAACGTGATTTCGAAGCTTGTAAAGCTGAAGTATTTGCAAAAGATGGAATCAGGCATATTTCGTATCTCACCTTTCCTTTTGTATAAGGGGGACTTAGGTAACCTAATCCCGCTAAGGAAGGAGTTTATGAAACACGCCGCTTAACGTGGTGAGCTATGCTGGGCTAGCCGTCGAGCGGCTGCCCTTAACTACAATAGAAAGAATTATGGGTAACTTGCTGCTTTTTAAAGGAAAAAATTAAGAAGGCGTCATTGGGAGAATGACGCTTCTTTTGTGTCTGAGTGACAATCATTGTGTTTCCCGATGAATTGTCAGTCTGTCACCAAACCTTGTCACTAGCAAAAAATTGGATTAGACTAACATAATTAAATCATAGAGTTATGTGATTGACCTGCAAATGCCCGAGAGTCCCTCCCTCTCCGCCATTAATTCAATACAAATAAGCCCAGCATTATGCTGGGCTTTTTTGTTTCAGTGTCCGGCCGCAAGCTTATTCCCATCTATCAACCTCCACTTTGTAGGTAAGGCTTTTAGCCTTACACAGAGTTTAGTCAGGCTCAAGCCCGACCTACAGGGAGGTTGTGTTGTAGGCAAGGCATTGGCCTTGCGGTTGCCAGGCTCAAGCCAAACCCATAGGGGTTGTTTGTAGACAATGCATTGGCCTTGCGGTTGTCAGGCTAAAGCCCGACTTCCAGGGGATTGTGTTGTAGACAAGGCATTGGCCTTGCGGTTGTCAGGTTAAAGCCAGACCTACAGGGAGGTTGTTTTGTGGGCAAGGCATTGACCTTGCAGTTGTCAGGCTCAAGCCAGACCTACAGGGAGGTTGTGTTGTGGGCAAGGCATTGGCCTTAGCAAAAATGCTGTCAGGCTCAAGCCTGACCTACAGAGAGGTTGTGTTATAGGCAAGGCATTGGCCTTGCGGTTGCCAGGCTCAAGCCAAACCCATAGGGCTTGTTTGTAGACAATGCAATGGCCTTGCTGTTGTCAGGCTCAAGCCAAACCTATGGGGGTTGTGTTGTAGGCAAGGCGTTGGCCTTGCGATTGTCAGGCTAAAGCCCGACCTACAGGGGAGTGTGTTGTAGGTAAGGCAATGGCCTTGCGATTGTCCGGCTCAAGCCCCAACCGACAGAGATACTTGCGCATTGCTGCTCGCGTTACTATTCCCTAATCACACTTTATTTGCTGCTCACCGAGGTGATACACGTTATTAACGGCGACGTAGCCACCTGAGAGAATGGCGGTGGCGGGCAGAAGTATCGGCGTGAGTAATATCCCAGAGAGGGAATAATAAGTGTTCGTCTCTTCAGCTACGTTAACAATGCGCAAAGTCTTCTTGTCTGACGAGAGCTCACATTTGCGCTCTACATAAGGGGTATCGCTGGGCACTACTACGCAGGCGCTAGAGATGATACACAGCGTGGCTACAACGACTGATTTAAGGTATTGCATCGTAGTCCCTTCGATTAAGCTAGTTCATCAGCGACTTCAGCTATTTTTTGCCGTAACCATACGTGGCTAACGTCGCGATGTAATAGCGGCGACCAAATCATATCCAACTCAAAAGGCGCAATGGGGAAAGGCGGCTCTAAAATGGTGAGTCCGGGATCGTCTTTGTAAATTTTTGCGGCTTTGGAGGGCAAGGTGGCAATTAGATTTTGCTCCTTGGCCAAATGAATAGCGACGTGGTAATTACGGGTAAAAGTGGCGATATTTCGATGCTTACCAAAATGTGCTAAGGCTTCGTCCACCCACCCGAGTTTTTGCACATCCTCTGGGTCCATGCCCACGCCCACACCAAAACCGGTTTTGCTAACCCAAATATGGCGGGCATGAAGATAACTGTCGAGGTTAAAGTTATTTAAAATCGGGTTGTCCGATTTGACCAAACACGAGAAGCTGTCTTTCCAGATACGTTTATGATGAAACGATTGAGGCAGTTTTTCAAAACGGTTAAGCGCCATATCAACCTTGCCATTTTCGACATCATGAAAGGTCACATCACTGGGCGTAAGAATATCCAAAGTGGTATCCGGGGCTTCCTCATGTAGCTTACTCAGTAATCGTGGGGCCAAAGTACTGGCTGCGTAGTCACTGGCCATCATGCGAAACACACGCTTACTGCTTTGCGGCTCAAAGTCGCGATTCGGTGCTAGCGTTTCCTCTAACGTCATGAGCACGCCACGGATCACGGGTTGCAGCTCCAGTGCTCGCTCAGTGGGAACCATGCCCTCACTGGTGCGCACCAGCAGCGGATCATTAAGCAAATTTCTTAAGCGTTTTAAACCATTACTCATTGCCGGCTGAGTAATACTCAACTGATTCGCGGCCTTTGTTACATTGCATTCGCGAAGCAAAGTATCAAGATAGACGAGTAGATTTAAATCAATCTTATTTATATTCATTAATTGCTGCCATTTTTATTATTTATGCCTAGTGTAGCTTAAAGGTAGCTAAGAAAACACACTACCAATGATGTATAAAGCGTTGGCACTGTGGGTAGGGATATACCTGTTTATACTCACCTTGAGTGATTTTAGCTTGTGCTTGGCGCCAGTAAGCGGGGTCGAGAAGCTCAGGGTGAGTTGCCAGTAGTGCTTGTTTGTGCACCGGGTTGGGTAATACAAAGGTGCTTAGCTGCTCGGGGAACACATCGTTAGGTGCGACCGACAAAGTGCTTTCTTCGCCGCAGGCATCGTCATGGCCAAGCTCGCGAAACTGCATATCGGTGAGGTACTGCACTTCGTCATAGTCATAAAATACCACGCGGCGATGTTTCGTCACGCCAAAGTTTTTTAATAACATATCACCGGGAAAGATATTGGCGGCAATCATATCTTTGAGTGCTTGGCCGTATTCATCAATGGCTTGTGCGGCTTTAGTACTATCCACTTCTTGCAAGTATAAGTTCAACGGCGTCATACGGCGCTCAATATACAAATGCTTGATGATGAGCATGTCGCCTTCAATACGAATAGAGTTGGCAATACTCGCCTTAAACACCTCAAGTAGTGGCGCGCTAAAGCAGCTCAAAGGTAAAGCAACATCTGAATATTCCAAGGTGTCCGCCATGCGGCCAACACGGTCATGACGCTTAACCAACTGGTAGCGCTCGAGCACTGTTTTACGGCCAAAGGGTTTGCTTGAGCCAAAGCGATCACGGATCACTTTAAACACATAGGGAAACGAGGGCAGGGTAAATACCATCATCACCATGCCGGGGGTGCCGGCGGCCAATTCAAACTGCTCATGGGCATGACCCATATGCTCGAGTAACTCGCGGTAGAATTCTGTCTTACCTTGCTTATGAAAGCCAATGGCATTGTAGAGCTCGGCTTTGGTTTTACCGGGCATCAACTGATTGAGAAAGTGTACCAGCGCCGAAGGAGCATGAGTTTGCACCATAAAATAAGCACGGGCAAAGCCAAAAATGACCCGCATTTGCGACGAACGAGTCAGCAAGGCATCAATATACAGGCCCTTGTTACCATCATGAAGCACGGCGATGACAAAGGGTTGCGTGCCTGTTTGCGAAACCACACGGCCAACAATATAGGCGGCCTGGCCGCGATAAAAGGGCGCTTGTAAAATATCAAAGCGCATTTGATAACTTTGCACATGGGTCTCGGGCGCTTGTTTGATAAAGGCTTTCACTAATAAACGAATGTCTCTATCGAGATTGGCAAACGCACAGCCAAATTCAAATTGCGTAATGATTTTGCGAATAGTCGGCTTAAGCCCCTCGGTGACCGGAAAATAACTACGGTATTCAGCTTCCACTGGGAGCGCGGGAGCATCTGCAAGCGTGGCTTGCACAAAGATAAAGTTATTATGGTAATACTTGCGATGGAACAAGCGACAAAATACCGAGTTATAAAAGGTTTCGGCCAGCTCTGCTTGGGGGTGAAAAGTGAGGAAAGCGCGGTAACATTCTTTGGTTTGGGTCCATAAACTGGCCTGCTCAGCCGGGTCACCGACGCAATCGCGAAGCTGCGCTACAGTCTCATTCACGCGTTTGTCGTAGTAACTAATACGCTTACTGGCGATGGCGCGCATTTGGCTCCAATCGCGCTCAGCAAAAGCCGCAGGAGCCTGAGCTGTTATTGATTGAAACAACTGATAGTGATGGTGAAAGCCATCAAGAATGCGTTGCGCTACGGCCTGTGCTTGCACTGGGATCCCTCTTAGAGTAGAAGCTCTAAACTAGACTATGCCAAGGGCAAGCTATGGTGCAAGCCTTATTGATATTTTTTTAACGACTTTTCTAACTGCGCCAAACGCTTTTCCGTTTGCTTAATGCGTTCGTTGTAGCGTTGCTCAATCCCCTTGATGTTAGCATTAACTTCTTTTTTCAGGGCTTTGCGCTCATCATCAGACATTAAGCGTTCTAAACGTTGTTCTTCGGCGAGTGTTTTAGCGCTACGTTCACGTTTTAAAATAACCAGCCGGTGTTTAGTTGAACGTAACTGCAGTTCGATATTATCTCGGCGCTGTTCTAGCTGTAGCTCGGTAAGTTGCTTCGAAAAGTTGTTATCAAGCGGCTTAATTTCGACATTAGAGTGACGCACTTCATGCTCTTGTGCCTGCTCATCACAGGGAAACTGGCTAAACGTCGTGCCATTTTTTGTCTCGCATTTATAGTAAACGGTATTAGCCGTAGCCTGTGTAGCGGCGGCCGCACACATTGCCAAGGCAGTGGCAATAACTCTTTTCTTTGTCACTTTGATACCCCTGATCAGACCTCATTCATTTTTTAATATAGATGAACTAAAAATGAATGTCACTAAAGCAATACTAAGGTATGAAAAAGGTTCAATCAGTCACGCTCAGCAGTACCTACTGAGCGTTGAATTTCTTCAGCTGTTTTAAGCCTTGAATAAGGAAGGGAATATCAAGCTGTTGATCAACGCCAAAGCCCTCGGTGGCAGAAATATGTTTATAACTACCGTCGCTGTTGAGCAGCGTAATGCGGTCTTTACGCATGGCAATAAATACGCCCTGCGAGTAATTGATATTCGCCATGGCGTCAGTGTGAGTCAGGCTGTTAGCGATAAGGGCGGCGCGAGCTAACTCATCGCAGCCCCAATATTCGCTCAGCACTGTGGCGATAATATCTTGTGGTTGGGCAATGAGCGTACTCTGTTGTAGCTGAGGGTCATTGCTCCATAGCTGTGAAATAGCGGTGATACGAGAAGGGTGCTCAGCCTCCAGAGCAAAGGCAAACACCTTACGTTGGCCATCAAGTGGTGCGGTATGATCCTGATCGATGCGCACTCGAGGCGACGGATCGCTGTGGATAAAACGGTAGGCATCGATATTGGTATCGAAGGTGATAGGCGTGCGACGCCACAGAGGGTCAATACTGTCTTTAGTGAGACTCTGACGGTAGTAGCTAGGCAGCCCATACACTAAATTGAACAATGCATCTTGCTTGGCAACCGGGTGTAGTAGCTTTGCTGCAGGTTGCAGTGCAGGGTTTGCAGCAACAAACTCAGCCAGTTGCTGGGTGGACGAGAACACCCGAATATCGACTTGCGGCGCATCGGCGTCAAGTTCACAGCTCGGTAAGGTTGCGGGCATGACAAAACTAACAGTTGGGCCATTAACATTGACCTGGCGTGCTTGCTCATATTGCTCAAGATCTAATAAATCGTTTTTTGCCAGTAGCGACTTGGCTGTTGTCGGATAAGACAGGGGTAACATATTGTCTTGTTTAGTAATATCAAACTCTAGTGCAGCGTCCGCCCAAATATGAATACTGTGGCTTAGCGCAAAACACAGCACCAACGAAGCGGAGATATATCGGCCAAAACGAAGTCGTTTTAACTGCGCTAGGTGATGCCAAGCATAATTACTTATCAGCAACTGATAGGCGAGTATCATCAAAATTAGGGCGCTCACCAACAAGGTCGACAACGCGGGCGTGTTGGTTACGTTGCGCCAAAATAACGATAAGATCTCCCCCAGTGCACTGTAATTTAGATGATACCCGAGGTTGTAATACACGAACGCATCGACCGCCAGTAGCGTCATACCTGCCGTGGCAAGTACCGAGGCCATACCGCGAATATGTCTGGGATAGGGGAAGATAAGTGACAGTGGGAAAATAGTCAGCACAAAGGCTAAAAAGGTAATAAAGGCGGTGTGGCTGAGCCACGTAACCACCATATAAACACTGCCAATAGCTGTTGTTGGGGCGGCATCAGCAAAGAGGTAGGCAAGGCTAATAACCAGCGCAAGACCAATATTCGCCAAGGTAAACCAATGGCCCCAAGCAAGAAGCTGACTCGCTTTTGAGGCGAATTGATTTTGCGCAGATAAGTTCATTACCTTACTTTACCGAGTCGGCAAGGGCGTTGGCAAAGTTTTGTGCAACTGAGGCCCTTTTTGCTTCGGGCACATGCTCTTTAATAATATGCGTGATAGTATTGCCCAAACACATCAGGCTTAAATCTACCGGCGCCTTCTTTTCGGCAAGGACAGCAACTAGCTGGTCGACAAGTTGTTCTACTTCTTCATTAGTATATTTAGATAACGCTGGCATCGGTGGATTTCATACTGATTATATATTCTTGTATTTTAACACCGCAGGAGTGAAAAACAAAGATGAGCACTGAGGTTAAAAAGCTGGTTGTGCACTACGTCGACAAAGAAGACGACAGTACCCAAATTCATTTGCGCAACGATGAAATGCCAATTAATGATCGTGTAAACGTGTTTATTGAACAGCTCCACCATGCTTATAACGGCAAACCTGGAAAAGGCTTTTGCGCCTTCAGCCCTGAGAAAAGCAGTGTGGTTGCCAGCAGTATGCAAAGTTATCGAAATAACGAGTTGGGATTTTGGCAGGTTACCGAGCAAGCGGCGAGTGTGCTAAAAGAAGAGCTTGATAAATACGCTTTCAATGAAAGTGGTTATTTAGTTTTTTGCCATTATCAATATGTCGCCAGTGACTATATTTTAATCGCGCTTATTAATATTAAAGAGCATTATACTATTACCTCCGAGCTTGATTTGGCGGCGTCTCGCCATTTAGATATTACTCGCATGCAATTGGCAGCGCGTATTGACCTTGCCGCGTGGGATACACAGCCCGAGGATAATCGCTATATCTCCTTTATTAAAGGTCGCGCTGGGCGCAAAGTGGCCGACTTCTTTTTAGACTTTTTAGGGTGCGAAGAGGGCATTGATCCGAAGCAGCAAAGTCGCTCTATGCTTAGCGCCGTAGAAGACTACTTAAGCGAGCAAGAGCTAGATAAAGAAGAAAAAGATGAGCGCCGTCGCGAGGTGTTTGACTACTGTAGCGACAGAATCAGTAGTGGTGAAGATGCCAATATTGAAGACATAGGGCGCGCTATCAGCAAAGATGATGAGCAAAGCTTTAACAGCTTCTACGAGCAGCAAAGCTATGATTTGGCTGAATCTTTCCCGGTGGATAAAAAGACCGTGACCGGCATGGTTAAACTCTCGGGCATGGGTGGCGGTGTGAGTGTTGGGTTTGAGCGCAAGCATCTAGGCGAGCGAGTGATTTATGACCCAGTCAACGATACCTTGACTATCAAGGGCGTGCCGCCAAATTTAAAAGACCAACTTGATCAGCTCGCTGATGAGTCTTAGTACTATACAGTGGGGTTAACATCCACTGGTAACTAAGCGTTATAGAGATACAAAAAAGCCGCTGTGAAAACAGCGGCTTTTTTTATGATGGTTGACCCGTCCTAAATAGCGTTGACACTTTTCAAACTTAATTTGGAGAGTGTAATGAAATCAAATAGCAAACGAACTCAACGAGATTATTCCCTCGCT
>NZ_JAKRFV010000038.1:0-12336 GCF_022347945.1 Pseudoalteromonas sp. MM17-2
GTGATGATGACAGCGAGGCAGGACGCCAAGCTAGATTTACCAGCACAGGGAAGTGCTGTTAAATCGTGTCAGCAGCTAAGCGCAGCGTTTAACAAAAGACTTAGTTCGGAAGCATGAGCGAATTACGGGCGCCCTAGGAGTTGTTAGAGGAAATGGGCGCGCATTTCTTCTGACCCGAAGTCGGCGGCCCGACAAGATCTAACCACATTCATAAGGTTATCAGGCTGAAGTCTGGCCCACAAAACCAGTAAAGTTGATCGGTATGTAAACATCTCTTGTCAGACTGAAGTCTGACCTACAAGTTTATCATTGGTGGTTCGATATGAACTGGTAGCATGACCCTAAGTTGTCAGGCTAAAGCCTGACATACAAGAGAAGCAAAGCTGACCTACAAGCGCTCATGCGCCATGTATCACCCACAAAAAAAGCGCCCCTTTTCAGGGACGCTTTTCAAACTAGTTAATTAGCCCTCGCTGTGCAGCGAGAATAACACCCATTACTCGTCGCGATAGGTCTCTACCGCTGGGCAAGAGCACAGTAGGTTACGGTCGCCGTATACGTCATCAATACGGGTCACCGTTGGCCAGAACTTGTCTTTTGCCACACTCGGTACTGGGAATGCCGCATAGAAACGGTCGTACGCGCGGTTCCAGTCGCTGCTTAGTACATCGGCTTGGGTATGCGGTGCATTCACCAGTGGGTTATCTTCGATAGACCATTCACCCGAAGCGATCTTCTCAATTTCACCTTTAATTGCCACCATCGCTTCGATAAAGCGATCAATCTCAACTTTTGATTCCGACTCTGTCGGCTCAACCATCAAGGTGCCGGCAACCGGGAACGACATAGTTGGTGAGTGGAAACCATAGTCCTGTAGACGTTTGGCGACGTCCATTTCACTGATGCCAGTGGCATCTTTTAAAGGACGCAGGTCAATAATACACTCGTGCGCAATACGGTCATTACGGCCACGGTATAAAATTGGGAAGTGCTCGCTGAGTGTCTGCGCAAGGTAGTTAGCATTCACAATAGCGGTTTCGGTCGCTTGGCGTAAGCCTTCGCTGCCCATCATGGCAATGTATGCCCATGAGATAGGTAAAATCGCCGCTGAGCCATAAGGCGCCGCTGATACCGCGCCGTTATCAACACTCGTGCCAGGCACGTTGATCACGCTGTGATTCGGCATAAATGGCGCAAGGTGCGATTTAACACCGATTGGACCCACACCTGGGCCACCGCCACCGTGCGGAATACAGAAGGTCTTATGCAGGTTTAGGTGCGATACGTCAGAACCGATTGAGCCCGGGCTTGTGACCCCCACCTGTGCATTCATGTTGGCGCCGTCCATATAGACTTGGCCGCCGTGCTGGTGCACGATATCACAAATATCACGAATGGTTTCTTCGTATACACCGTGCGTCGATGGGTATGTGATCATGATGCAAGATAGATTTTCCGATACCTCAGCCGCTTTGGCCTTCAGGTCGTCCATATCCACGTTACCTTGCTTATCGCAATCAACAACAACAATTTTCATGCTCGCCATTTGCGCTGAAGCAGGGTTAGTACCGTGTGCAGAGCTTGGGATCAAGCATACGTTACGGTGACCTTCGCCGCGTGACTGGTGGTATTTACGAATGGCGATAAGGCCTGCATACTCACCCTGAGCACCGGAGTTTGGCTGCATTGATACAGCATCGTAACCAGTAATATCAACCAACCAGTCGTGCAGCTCACCAATCATGATCTGATAGCCTTCGGCTTGATCCAGCGGGCAGAATGGGTGCAAGTTTGCAAACTCCGGCCACGTAATCGGGATCATCTCGGCGGTCGCGTTTAGCTTCATGGTGCATGAACCTAATGAGATCATTGAGTGGTTAAGCGCTAAGTCTTTGTTCTCTAGGCGCTTAATGTAGCGCAGCATCTCTGTTTCGCTGTGGTACGAGTTGAAGTTCGGGTGCGTTAGCACTTCGTCATCACGTACTAGGCTAGCTGGGATAGACTGCGAACCATTGGCGCTGATTTGTGCGTCAAGGGCAGCCACATCAAGGCCGTGGCCTTCACCGAGAATGATATCGAATAGTTCAACAATGTCTTCACGAGTGGTGGTCTCAGACACCGATACCGAATACTCGCCCGTGTGGTTGGTGGCAAAGTTCACTTCAGCAGCCACTGCACGTGCAACCACCTCTTCTTTGTTCTGTGCCACAACCGTGATGGTGTCGAACCAAGTGTCGTGCTTAAGCGTGACGCCTTTCTCCTTAAGGCCAGCAGCTAGAATGTCAGCAAAGCGGTGGATACGCTCGGCGATGGTTTTAAGGCCTTCTGGACCGTGGTAAACCGCGTAGAACGCTGCCATGTTCGCCAGTAACACCTGTGCAGTACAAATGTTTGAGTTGGCTTTTTCACGGCGGATATGCTGCTCACGAGTTTGCATCGCCATGCGCAGTGCATCATTACCAAGGCGGTCTTTTGATACACCGATGATACGACCTGGCAATGAACGCTTGTATTTGTCACGTGTGGTGAAGAAAGCGGCGTGAGGGCCACCATAACCCATTGGCACACCAAAGCGCTGCGCTGAACCAAGTACTACGTCGGCACCTAGTTTACCCGGCGCTTTAAGTAGCATCAGGGCCATGATGTCTGCTGCAACACAGGCCAGTGCTTTTTTGTCTTGTACCGCCGCGATAAGTTCAGTTAAGTCAACCACTTCACCACTGGTTGTTGGGTACTGGAATAAGGCACCAAAGATGTCATGGTTGGCCGCTTCCTGAGCAGGGCCAATGATAATGTCAAAACCAAATTGCTCGGCACGAGTTTTAACCACATCGATGGTTTGTACGTGCACATCGTCGGCGATAAAGAAGCTGTTCGCTTTTTTCGCTTTGGCAACACGCTTAGCAAGCGCCATGGCCTCAGCTGCCGCCGTTGCTTCATCAAGCAAAGAAGCGCTCGCTAAATCTAGACCAGTCAAATCCATCGACATAGTTTGGAAGTTTAATAGTGACTCCAAACGCCCTTGCGCAATCTCTGGCTGGTAAGGTGTGTAGGCTGTGTACCATCCTGGATTTTCCAAAACGTTACGCAGGATCACATGAGGTACATGGGTAGGGTGATAGCCCTGACCAATGTAAGATTTAAATACTTTGTTTTTGCTCGCTACTGACTTTAAGTAGCTCAGCGTTTCAACCTCAGTGCGGCTTTCACCAATTTGCAGGCCGTTCTCAAGACGAATGCTGGCAGGAACGGTTTGTTCCATCAGCTGTTCAACACTCGATACTCCAAGAGCGCTTAGCATGTCGCTCATTTGCGCCGGGCTTGGGCCAATATGACGACGAATAAAATCTTGCTTTTGCTCTAACTGCTCAAGAGATTTGGCATTTGACATGTGTCCAGATTCCTATGATCCAAGAAATTAACGCGGCCTAGTGAGGGGTTATGGCCTACATGCAGGCACGTCACTAAACCTGTAAAGGTGCCGATATGGCGGCACAACTTAAAAAGCCCCGAAACGGGGCTTTTTGGGGCCGGGGCCCTACCGACGCTTATTCGTCGTCGATGCTATTTTGATACGCTTCGGCATCAAGCAGGTTGCTCAGCTCTGATTCGTCAGAGGCTTTAATGCGGAACAACCAGCCGTCACCGTAAGAGTCATTGTTGACCGTTTCTGGTGCGTCTTCTAACTCTTCGTTAATGGCAACAATTTCACCACCAATTGGCGCGTAAATGTCTGAAGCTGCTTTAACAGACTCTGCAACGGCACAGTCTTCGCCAGCGTCAACTTCATCGCCTACTTCAGGCAGCTCTACGAATACCATATCACCCAAAAGCTCTTGCGCGTGCTCGGTGATACCTACAGTGAAAGTGCCGTCGCCTTCAGGACGAACCCATTCGTGTGACGGGGCGTACTTTAACTCGCTTGGAATGTTGCTCATTATCTGTTCCTTTGGTGTTAAGTTTAAATTCTTATACTACGGCTTTACCTTGACGCACAAAGCAAGGTTTAACCACTTTAACATTGACTAATTTTTTACGCATTTCTACCTGCGCGGTCTCGCCGATGTCACGCGGTACGCGAGCAAGGGCAATACTGTGACCAAGCGTTGGTGAGAACGAACCCGAGGTGATCACCCCTTCGCCGGCATCGCTCACTACTTTTAAGCCACCACGTAACACGCCTTTTTCTTCCAGCACTAAGCCAACCAGCTTATGAGTGCTCTTTTCGGCGCGCTGCTGTTCAACGACCTCACGGCCTACGAATTGACGCTCAGCAGGTTCCCAAGCGATGGTCCAAGCCATGTTCGCAGCCAATGGCGAAACGCTCTCATCCATATCTTGACCGTATAGGTTCATACCGGCCTCTAGGCGCAAGGTATCACGAGCACCCAAGCCTGCTGGGGCAACACCGGCATCAAGCAGTTGCTGCCATAGCTCGGCTGCTTGCTCGTTAGGTACGACAATTTCGTAACCATCTTCGCCAGTATAGCCTGTTGTAGCGATAAATAAATCACCCGCTTGAACACCAAAAAACGGCTTCATATCGGCAACGGCTTGCTGCTGCTCGGCGCTTAAGATAGTGGCTGTTTTGGCTTTAGCATTTGGGCCCTGTACGGCAATCATGGCGTATTCTGGACGCTCGGTCACGGTCACACTGAAGCCGTCCGCTACTTTAGCCATGTGCGCCAAATCTTTATCGCGAGTCGCTGAATTAACAACAAGGCGATATTCATTCTCGCTGAAGTAGTAAATGATTAGGTCATCCACTACACCGCCCTGCTCGTTAAGCATTCCGGTGTACAAAGCTTTGCCAGCTACTGTCAGTTTAGCAACATCATTGGCAACCAGCTTTTGCAAAAATGCCTTGGCGTCATCGCCTTGCACGTCAACAATGGTCATATGTGATACGTCGAACATACCGGCATCAGTGCGCACCGCTTTGTGTTCTTCGATTTGCGAACCGTAGTTAATCGGCATATCCCAGCCGTGGAAATCGACCATTTTAGCACCGGTTTCAAGGTGCTTGGCGTGTAGAGGTGTTTTAGAAGACATAATATTCCTTCACGTTTTACAAACCCAGTATGGTGGGCGTGGCCTCGTTGTTCGAGGGGGAATAACATGGGCCGCGATTATACATAAGTTATGCGCCGCTGGCACCCAAATTAACATTTACTTTTCACACATTAAAACAGTAATGCGTACACTATGTTGTACTCACACTAGGCTGCATCAGCCTTGGGGTTAAAGTGTGCATCAACAAGTTGCTGCTTGAGTGTATCAAGCGCTGAACTGCGCGCAAATACGCGGTAAAACTGCTGCTCGGCGGCACTGGCAACAACAAAATAATCATTTCGTTGCACACCGTAATGTTGCTCAACACGACCAAGGGCCATGCCGCTAAACAAACTAAACTGGTGTTGCAGAAAGTCGCAGGCTGCCGGGCCCTTAAAATGGAGACTTTGTAACTCTGGGCGCGGTAATACGTCAACATCAAAACGCTCGCTGGCGCTATTGAGTATGGGCATCAATTTATCTGCTTGTGTGGTCACTAACCGCAATGCGCTGTCGCTAAAGAAAAAGGCATCAAAGCTCACGGTATCAAGCTGGTAACGAACTGCCATGCCTGGCTGCTTGGCCCAGTTAAGGGTACAGTCACGTAAACTTTTTAAGAATAACAGTACTTCACTGCCGCCTAAATCGATGACTTGTTCGTGAGCACTGACAAAGGTATTGCTCGAGGCACTGTTAACGCCTTGATGGCGAGCAAAGAATACCGACTGAATAGCCATAGCTGTTTCTACTTTCTAGCACTAAACTGAGGGCAGTATAGAGCTGGGCTAAATTAACAACAAATTGTAATTTTTTATCGATTGATAAATAATTACAATGTATAAAACCTTTTAAATTGGCTTTATTAATATGAAAAATATCCCTACCGACAGTTTGCGTACGCTAGTGACCGTAGTTGAAGTCGGCGGTTTCGCCAAAGCAGGTGAGCTGCTTGGGCTGTCGCAACCCGCAGTGAGCTTGCAAATAAAGCGCTTAGAGGAGCTGCTCGGGCGTAAGCTATTCAAAAAGCAAGGCCAACGGCAGATTCTTAACCATCAAGGCGAGCAACTGTTGCCGCTAGCAAAACAAATGCTCAAAGATAATGACGCCATTTTACAGTTGTTTAGTAACGAAACCATCACCGGTAAGGTGCGTTTAGGGATCCCCAGTGAATTTGCCGCCAGTATTTTACCGGCCATCATTGGTGACTTTGTGTCGTTGTACCCCGATGTTTCACTGGAAGTAAAATCTGAGCTCAGCAAACAGTTGATGCATGTGAGTAATCGTGACGAATTTGATTTAGTGCTCACCCTAGTGGAGCAGCTGGACAACCCGCATTACCCAAGCTTTTTACAAGATGATTTAGTGTGGGTCGGTAATACCCCCGCTAAGCTTACCGAGCCGGTCACCTTGGTTGTGGCGCCACAGGGGTGTATTTATCGTCGCCGCGCGATTGAAGCACTGGAGCAAGCCGGTGTGCCCTGGCGTATAGTTTACACCAATGCCGATTTAACCGGCCTTACAGCAGCCATAAAAGAGCAGCTTGGGGTTACCGTACTCGCTCGTAAAACCGTGCCCGAAGAGCTGCCCTACACCGCTAACTCCGATGTATTGCCGGCACTGGGCCAGGTCGGGATCAGCCTTATCAAACGCGGCCAAGAATCTTTGCAAGCCATTGATAAACTAGCGGAGTTTATCACCTTACGATTGAGCTAACGGCGTTGACCTAGGGCTTGCTCAGCAAAAGCTTGCTTTAATGGCGCTATCTCATTAACCGCGCTTAAGCCTAGGCCACGCACTATTTTTTTCACTGGATTATCACCTGCGAACAGCCCTTTGAGTGCCCCCATAGTGGCAATATGCTTTTGCGCATCGAGCTTACGCTCACGCTCATAGGTACGCAATGCTCGCGCTGTCGCGGTCATTGAATCAGTCAGTGCGTCACTAATAAGCGCACTCAGTCGTGCCGCATCTTGCAGGCCTAGGTTCATGCCGAGTCCTGCCAAAGGGTGAATGGTATGGGCGGCATCGCCAACCAACACAACACGTTCTTTCACCCATTGCCGGGCGTAGCGCATAGTCAGCGGGAACACCGCTCGCGCCGATTGCACGGTGCATAATCCGCATTGACCATCAAACGCAGCAAACAAGGCTTTATTGAACTCTTGCTCACTCATGTTTTGGTAAGTGGCGGCCTGCTGTGGTGAGCAGGACCAAACAATAGAATGGTAATGAGGATCAGCCAGTGGTAAAAAGGCAAGCGGGCCATCGCTTAAAAATACCTGTCGCGCACAGTTATCATGGGGCTGCGCCGTTTTTACTGTGGCTACCAGGGCATGATGGCCATAATCTTTAAAGGTAATAGGCAGATTGAAGCGCTGGCGCACTCCCGAATTGGCTCCGTCGGCGGCAATTAACAGCTCACTCATCACCGGCGTGCCATCGGTTAAGGTAATAAGCACATTATTATCACCTTGATGGATGTCTTTGTAGGCGGTGTTAAAAAGCAGGGTAACGTTATCTTGGCGCTCTAGCTTTTCCACCAATGCCCGGTGGATCACATCATTTTCGATGATATGACCCAGATGGCTCACATCGTACTCCTCGCTGGCAAAGTGAATATGCGCAAAGCTATCTTTATCGCGCACGTCCATTTGCGTGTAAGGGGTCATGCGTTGTGCGGCTATACCCTGCCACACACCCAGCTTTCGAAATAGCGCTTCACTAGCGTGGTTAATGGCACTCACGCGCAACCCAAACTCCTCACTCAGTGGCTCACTACTACCTTTGGCGTCGATAACGGCCACAGAGATGCCTTTTAAGCTGAGTGCCAGCGCCGTGCTTAAGCCTACACAACCACCGCCAACAATGGCTACTTTTGCTTGGTGCATATTAGTTAAATCCCATCAATTGTTTTGCTAGAGGTTGGCGCAGCGAACTACATAATTGCATCGCGCTGAGGCCAACACTACGCCCTAAAGCAAGGGTACGCGAGCCATTGGAAAACAGCCGCACTAATGAGTCGGTAAGCTGCATCACTCGGCGAACATCGTTTAGACGAGCACGGCTGTAACCTTGGGTAAAATGATAATTCCCCAAGCTATGTGCATCAGCATAGCGAATACGCTGTGCTAATTCTTTGATATCACGAAGGCCAAGGTTGAAACCCTGCCCAGCGATAGGGTGAATGGCGTGGGCAGCATTTCCTATTACCACGGCGCGATGACTGCTCAAGCTTTGCGCCTGGCCAAAGCTTAACGGGTACACGCTACGCTCTCCCACTTGGGTAAAGAGCCCTGCTCGATAGCCAAACTCCTGTTGCAGGGCAGCGGTAAACTCCGCTGCACTTAGCTGTTGCATGGTGTGTAACTTCTGTGGGTTATCGCACCATACTAATGAATAGCGGTTTTGTGACATAGGCAACAGCGCTATAGGGCCGTGCTCAGTAAAGCGTTCAAAAGCATGGTGGTGGTGCCCACCTTGGACTTGGACGTTAGCGATCAGCGCGTGCTGCTCATACTGTGTGGTAAAAAAATCTATATGCACTAATGAGCGCGTTGGCGACTGCGCACCGTCCGCTATCACCACTAATTTCGCCCCTAACTGCGTGCCACAATCAAGAGTAACGCAGTTGTAGTCAGCATGCAGTGTTATATCACTCACGCGCGACGGGCAATGCCAAGCTAACTGGCTGTGCTCTTTTGCGGCATGCGTAAGTCGCTGACCCCAAGGGCGAACTTCAACAACATAGCCCAACGCATCGAGCTGATAGTCGTGATGATGGATTTGCGTTTTACCAAAGTGACCACGATCTGAAACCTGCACTTGCTTGATCGCGCTGGCATAGTCCACAGCGGTGTCAAACAGCTGATGTTGCTGCAAATACGCCACGGAATCCGCTGCCAAAGCGATACAGCGATCATCAAAGCTGGGGTGGTAGCTTTGTAACTCGTGGGCTTCAATAACAGCAATACTCAGCTTGGGGCATTGCTGCATAAGAATATTAGCAAGTGTGCTTCCAACAAGCCCACCGCCAACAATAACAACATCAGTGTGCTGCACCCTTTAACTCTCCTGCATTAATGCTTCTATAGCGGCAATGTCTTTTGGTACGCTGGCACTGAGGTTTTCGTGCCCTTTTTCTGTCACCAGAACATCGTCTTCGATACGGATACCAATACCGCGATATTGCTCCGCCACCGGCGCATCCTCGGCAATGTAGAGACCTGGCTCTATGGTCAGCACCATGCCAGGGGCAAACTCACGATCTTGCTCATCTTTTTTGTATTCACCCACATCGTGCACATCGAGCCCTAACCAGTGGCCGAGACCATGCATATAAAACGCGCGAAACGCTTGGCTTTCGACAAGCTCATCGACATTGCCTTCAAGTAAACCTAGTTTCACCAGCCCTTCGGTCAACATGCGGTTCACCACTTTAGCTGCTTGCGCGAGGGTGTTTCCAGGTTTAACGATCTCCAAAGCGGCAAGTTGAGCATCCAGTACCACTTGATAGAGGGCTTTTTGCGCAGCATTAAAGCGACCATTAACCGGAAAGGTTCGGGTGATATCGGCTGCATAACCGTCGAGCTCGCATCCCGAGTCTATCAATATCAAGTCGCCATCTTTTAAGGTCGACTCATTTTCGGTGTAATGCAAAATAGTGGCATTGTCACCACTGCCGACAATAGTGCCGTAAGCGGGGTGACGAGCTCCATTCATAGCATAATGGTGATGCAGTTCCGCCTCTAATTGGTACTCGGTGGCACCAGGTTTTGCAAAACGCATAGCGCGCTCATGAGCCTCGGCACTAATTTTTGCGGCGCGGCGCATAATGGCTATTTCCGCGTCTGATTTAAACAGACGCATTTCATGTACTAAAGTGCGAATATCACGGATCACTTCAGGGGCGCGATAACCTTTTTTGGGGGCGCCACGTAAGGTGTTTAAAAGCGCGAGCACTTGGTTATCCACGTCACTATAAACACCTTGGCCGTAGTACAAGGTACTTTTTTGATTAACAGCATCAAGCAGGCCCTGCTCCAGCTCTGCTAGGGTATAAGCCTCATCCACTGGCAGCTGCTGTTTGGCGGCATCTGCGCCTAAGCGTCGGCCATGCCAAACCTCAGCGCTTTTATCTTTGGCGCGACAATAAAGTATCGATTTCTGCTGCTCGCCATTGACCAGCACCAACATAGCATCCGGTTCGTTGAACCCTGTTAAATAGAAAAAGTCGCTATCTTGGCGAAACGGAAATTCGGTGTCGCGGCTGCGCGTAATTTCTTTGGCCGCCGGGATCACGGCTACCGAATTAGTTTTCATTTGCGCCAATAACCGCTGCTGACGCATTAGGTATTCGTTTTTGCTAATAGTCATTAGTGTAAAGTCTTTGATGTTTGTGCAGTGTTTTCATGCTTGCCCAGCTCGGAGAAGCACAACATAGCCGATACGCGCACGTACTCAAGCACTTCGTGTAATGCTTGTTTATCTTCTTCTGTTTCATCAAAGTGGGTATCGAGGCGGCTGATTTCAGTGAAATCTTGGATCACTTCTTTGACATCGCCGGAGATCTTACCGTAGTCCTGCTGTTTTAAGCCAAAACCAAGTAAAAAGCCATTGACCCAGGCAACCAAGGCATTCGCCTGGTCGATAAGGCTGTCCTCTTCATCGGGCAATAGCATCTCAAACTGTAACTGTTCATTTGTGAAACTCTCTACCACCTGGGTATAGAGTTCACTAAGCCAGTGTTTCAGGTTTTTCTCAAAACTGATACCGTCGTTCAGCACATCACACAACAGCCCTTGGTAGTCTTTCTCTTCAATATCGACACCACAGGCTAACAACCCAGTGATAATGCCATGGACTTCAGCCGGCATTACAAAAATATCATTACTCTCGAGAAGTTGCTGTGCTTGTTGGTAGGTACGTTGGTCGCTCATGATAGGCTCGCGTATGACGAAATATTTTAAATTACAGTTATTAATGCTACCACTGCTGCGAGGCCGACTCCACAGTATTGTATGACCGCGATCAAATATCCAGCACTTGATGGGGCTCTCGCTTACTTTAACAGCAAATGACGTGATAATTTGTAACTGAGGCTGTATCCCTAGGCCTGTGTCTTATATACTGAAAGAGTTCCCTAGCTTGTTGGCCAGCGAATGATGTCCCTGAGCCGATAAACTTTGATTAGGAACACATCTTGTGGGCTACTGTGCAAGCTCGGCATGTACCGAGAAGCCTACGGTCTACAGGTGTCTTCCGCCTTGAACCTTAGGGTTCAAGGGCTGATATTCGCAGCCGCAACGCCGGGGAACACTCCTCCTTTATTTCTTCCTTATAAGAATCCCTATTTTAAGCCTTAGAGAGGCTGTGTTGTAGGTCAGGGTTCTACCCTGACAGGGATGGTACAAGGCTGAAGCCTTGCCTACAGGAAACAATCTCTAACGGGTGTCTCGATCTATTGCGGGTCAGGGTTTTACCCTGACTGGGGTGCTGCAAGGCTGAAGCCTTGCCTACAGGTGAGATGACCGGTGGCGCTGTGTTGTAGGTCAGGGTTTCCCTGACTAGATGTTGCAAGGCTGAAGCCTTGCCTACAGGTGCGGTGACAGATGGCGCTGTGTCGTAGGTCAGGGTTTTACCCTGACTAGATGTTGCAAGGCTGAAGCCTTGCCTACAGGTGCGGTGAAAGGTGATGCTGTGTTGTGGGTCAGGATTTATCCTGACTAGATGTTGCAAGGCTGAAGCCTTGCCTACAGGTGCGGTGAAAGGTGATACTGTGTTGTGGGTCAGGATTTATCCTGACTAGGATGATGCAAGGCTAAAGCTTTGCCTACAGGTATGATGACAGGTGGTGCTGTGTTATAGGTCGGGGTTTTACCCTGACTAGATAATGCAAGGCTAAAGCCTCGCCTACAGGTATGGAGACCGGTGATGCTGTGTTGTGGATCAGGATGAATCCTGATTAAGATGATGCAAGTCTCAAAGCCTTGCCTACACGCATAAAAAAACCCGCTACATTTCTGCAGCGGGTTTCTATTAATAAGGCCCTGACGATGTTCTACTTTCACATGGGCGAACCCACACTATCATCGACGCTGTTTCGTTTCACTTCTGAGTTCGGCATGGAGTCAGGTGGTTCCAAAACGCTATGTTCGTCAGGAAAATCTTTAAAATTCTTTTCGCTCTAAAAAACCCGCTGCACTGGTGCAACGGGTCTCTCTAATTAGGAGCCTGGTGATGACCTACTTTCACATGGGCGAACCCACACTATCATCGGCGCAGTTC
>NZ_JAKRFV010000039.1:0-7626 GCF_022347945.1 Pseudoalteromonas sp. MM17-2
TAGCTCAGTTGGTTAGAGCACATCACTCATAATGATGGGGTCCCCTGTTCAAATCAGGGCGTAGCCACCATTTTCTTTCTACCAATAAGAAAATGGAAAGTACACTATGCGGGAGTGGCGGAATTGGTAGACGCGCTGGATTTAGGTTCCAGTATCTTCGGATGTGTGAGTTCAAGTCTCACCTTCCGCACCATGTTCTCGATAAGAACTAAAATAATCGTCCTGGATTGCTGGAGTATCGCCAAGCGGTAAGGGCAGAAGAGAGAGGTTTTGATCCCTCACTCATCCACCCCCAGATACAAATCCTGGTCCACAAATAGATTTGAGATTTCGTTGGAGTATCGCCAAGCGGTAAGGCAGCGGGTTTTGATCCCGCCATTCCCAGGTTCAAATCCTGGTACTCCAGCCAACTTTCCTAAAGTTGAGGAATGAGCCTAGTGTCTCCAACTAGACGCTCTAATTAGGTTTCTTTAGGTAAAGTAAAAAATGCGGAAGTGGCGGAATTGGTAGACGCGCTGGATTTAGGTTCCAGTATCTTCGGATGTGAGAGTTCAAGTCTCTCCTTCCGCACCATTTTTATTATCTCACCTTTTATACATACCATAGTCTAAACACTACTTGCTTATCGCGACCACCTATAAGCATCTATAGAATTCATTTAATGAAAAAATCCGGCACGACTGCAAGATGGCGATTGATCTAATGACCAATCGCGTATTTTAGTACCCAATCTTTTATTGGCCCAGCCTGGTTTGCCGCGCGTAAAAATAGATTACGCCCCCATTTTAATGGCCCACTCTCATTAGAGAACCCCCAATAACATGCATCCATTGTGCTCATCATGGCCAAGTTGGCATACCGGCGCGCTTGCCAATAACGCTGCAATGCAATATCAATGGGGTTGTCATTTTGTAACTGTGCGCTGAGCGCCACTACATCAGCAAAGCCGAGATTGACCCCCTGCCCTGCCAACGGGTTGATGGTGTGAGCGGCATCCCCGATTAACACGCAGCGTCCTTGAACATAGCGCTGAGCATGGGCTCTGGTAAGCGGAAAAACCGCCACAGACTCAATATCAAAATCACCTGGCAAGCTTGGGAAATGAGTAATAATCTCTTGTTTCAGTTGCTCTTTTGGTAAAGCCTTTAAACGCGCTAAGTGATCACCGTGGTGATACCAAATCAAGTTGGCATAAGGCGCCTGCATGGGTAGAAACGCCACTGGCCCGGTGCGCTGAAATTGCTGCCAAGTACGCACCTGCTGCGGGGCATCAAGCTTAACCAATATGCCCATACAATGCTGCTGATATTGCCATCCCTCGCTACCTATTCCTAACATCGAGCGTACAGCGGAACGCCCGCCATCGGCAGCAATGAGTAGATCGCCTTGATACTGCTTTGCCCCTAAGGTCAGTGTTACTTGCTCACCGTCATCGTCAATCGCACTTATTGGCTCTGCACTTTCGATAGCTGTAATATCGTACTGTGAGAATTGTTGCCATAACGCTGCTTGAATCACGTTGTTTTCAATGAGGTGACCTAAATGGGTTAAACCCAGTTGTTCGGCGGAAAATAATAAACGCGCATTGGGCTGTTCAAACGCTTCTAACTCAGTGTATGGCGCGCTACGCGTCGCTTTAATCGTCGCCATTGCTCCGAGTTCATCAAGCAATCGCTCGGAGGCACGATTTATCGCTGAGACACGAATATCAACACGGCTGTGTTGCAAATCAGTAGTGGCATCTGGAAAGTGGCGCTCAAATACCGTCACCTTCATGCCTTGTCGCGCCAGCTTAATGGCACAAGCAGCTCCGACCATCCCGCCACCGACGATTAGCACATTTTTTACACTCATGGCCTATTGCCTCTAAATGCTTCAATATTATGGTGATTGTAACTCAGTTAAGGTAATGGTGGCAGTCTAAGCGCAGGCTAAAGCGTGTTGCTTTGATGTCATCCTGTGTCACAGTGTAAATATCAAATCTATACTTGGCTCATAGCGCGATAGCATATAAAATACGCGTCCTTTAGGCGAAGCTCGGGCCATTAGTCCAACCCAAAGCTCTGTCGTGCATTATCTACCGGATTGAAAGCGAGGCATTATCTCAATGAGTAAAAAGCTGCATATAAAAACCTGGGGTTGTCAGATGAATGAATATGACTCTCAGAAAATGGCCGATCTACTTGATGACACCAATGGTTATCAGTTGACCGAAGAAGCCAGCGATGCGGATGTCATTTTACTTAACACCTGCTCAATCCGTGAGAAGGCACAAGAAAAAGTATTCCATCAACTTGGCCGCTGGAAACTACTCAAAGAGCAAAACCCCGATTTAGTTATCGGTGTTGGTGGCTGCGTGGCTTCACAAGAGGGTGATACCATTCGCCAACGCGCGCCTTTCGTAGATATCGTGTTCGGCCCACAAACATTGCACCGCTTGCCTGAAATGATTCAACAAGTGCAGGCGAAAGAAGGTTCAGTGGTTGATATCACTTTTCCTGAAATCGAAAAGTTTGACCGTTTGCCAGAGCCCAAAGCGGAAGGACCCAGTGCCTTTGTATCAATCATGGAAGGCTGTTCAAAATACTGCACGTTCTGCGTGGTGCCCTACACTCGTGGTGAAGAAGTAAGCCGCCCTCTGGATGATGTACTTTTAGAAGTTGCGCAACTGGCTGAGCAAGGTGTGCGTGAAGTGAATCTACTGGGTCAAAACGTTAACGCATATCGTGGCGAAACGCATGATGGCGAAATCTGTTACTTTTCTGACTTACTGCGTTATGTTGCCGCCATCGATGGTATTGATCGCATTCGCTACACGACCTCGCACCCTGTTGAGTTTACGCCTGATATTATTGATGCCTATGCTGATGTACCTGAGTTAGTTGATCACTTGCACTTGCCAGTACAAAGTGGTTCAGACCGCGTGTTAAACCTAATGAAGCGTGGCCACACGGCCATTGAATATAAGTCAACTATTCGCAAACTGCGTAAGATCCGCCCTAATATCAGCATGAGCTCAGACTTTATTATCGGCTTCCCAGGCGAAACCACCGAAGACTTTGAAGCAACCATGAAGCTTATCAACGACATCGGCTTTGATATGAGCTTCAGCTTTATTTACAGTGCCCGCCCTGGTACACCCGCAGCAGACTTGCCGGATGACGTCAGCGAAGACGAGAAAAAGCAGCGCCTATACATTTTACAAGATCGCATCAACCAAATGGCACAGAAAATCAGCCGTGATATGTTTGCTACTGAGCAGCGTATTTTGGTGGAAGGCCCTTCGAAAAAGAACCCTATGGAGCTACGTGGACGCACCGAAAACAACCGCGTAGTTAACTTCGAGGGTCCACATTCTGTGATCGGCCAATTTGTTGATGTCCGTATTACTGAAGCGTTGCCTAATTCACTGCGTGGAGAACTGCTGCGCACTGAAGATGAAATGAATTTACGTCGCGATGTCGCGCCGAGCGACATTCTTGCCAAAGCTCCGAGCGAGCCGCAAGCCAATGACATCGGCGTCGGTACATTCACCCCGAATTAAAATAATCGTGCGCTGCGTTTACGCAGCGCCAAGCAACAGGAAGCAACTTTGAGTAACCAGCTGAAGAATATCGATATTTACTTAGAACCGTCAGACAATGCCCGCCTTTCTTCTTTGTGTGGACCCTTCGACGAAAATATTAAGCACATCGAGCGTCGTCTGGGAGTTGAAATTGCACACCGCGAAAACCTCTTTAAAGTCACCGGCAAGCCGCACACTGCAAAAGCTGCCGGGGAAATTCTAAAAAATCTTTACGTTGATACGGCTCCTGTTAAAGGTAAGCAAAAAGAGATCGAACCTGAACACGTACATTTAGCCATCACCGAAGCTGATGTGCTCGAACAAGAACAGCCCAGTGTGTGGGGTAAAGAAGTGTTCATTAAAACCCGCCGTGGCGTCATCAAGCCGCGTAACCCCAATCAAAGTCAGTATGTGGCTAATATCTTAAATCACGACATTAGCTTCGGTATTGGCCCAGCAGGGACCGGAAAAACTTACTTAGCCGTAGCCGCTGCCGTCGATGCCCTCGAACGCCAAGAGATTCGCCGTATTCTATTGACCCGCCCGGCGGTTGAAGCGGGTGAAAAACTAGGCTTTTTACCTGGTGACCTCACCCAAAAAATCGACCCTTACCTGCGCCCGCTTTATGATGCTTTATTTGAAATGCTTGGCTTTGAGAAGGTTGAGCGACTCATAGAGAAAAACGTCATCGAAGTGGCTCCTTTGGCGTATATGCGTGGTCGCACTTTGAATGACGCTTTTATCATTCTTGATGAAAGCCAAAATACCACAGTGGAACAAATGAAGATGTTCCTGACCCGTATTGGCTTTAACTCAAAAGCGGTGATCACCGGTGATATTACGCAGGTCGACTTGCCTCGCGGCGCGCGCTCAGGCCTGCGTCATGCAATTGAGGTGCTCAGTGATGTTGAGGCCATCAGCTTTAACTTTTTCCAAGCTCATGATGTGGTGCGCCACCCCGTGGTCGCTGCTATTGTTGAAGCTTACGAAAGCCATGATGAAGCACAGCGCGCCAAACGCGCCGCTAAAGAGCAAAATAAAAAAGAGTCTGACTCATGACCACCACTGTCGATCTGCAACTTGCTTGTGAATTTGATAATTTACCGAGCGCTGAGCAATTTCAGCGCTGGGCCGCGTTGGTGCTTGATGAACTTAAGCCCAACAGCGAAATCACTATTCGCATCAGCAATGCAGAGGAAAGCCAAAGCCTCAACCATAGTTACCGAGGCAAAGACAAACCGACTAATGTTTTGTCTTTTGAGTTCGATGCCCCCCCAGGTGTAGAGCTACCTTTAGTTGGGGATTTGATTATTTGCCCCGAAGTGGTATATCGTGAGTCTTTGGAACAGCAAAAAAGCTTTCATGACCACTTTGCCCACATGGTGGTACACGGGTGCTTGCATTTACTTGGCTATGACCATATAAATGACGCTGATGCCCAAGAAATGGAAACGATTGAGAAACGCCTGTTGGCAACCATTGATATCAGCGACCCATACAGGGATGATGAGTGTTAATCCCAATAGTGAGGCTCTGCTCACTATCGGAATTAATTCAACTTGGAGCGCATAAAGCTAATGAGCGACGAAAACTCGCATAGTAGAGAGGGTTCTTCTGGAAAATCGTGGATGGATCGCATCACCCAGATGTTCCAAGGAGAACCCCAAAATAAGGAAGAATTGGTTGAAGTCATCTCAGATGCGCAAGAACGCGATCTGATTGACCCTGAGACCAAGGAAATGATGGAAGGCGTATTGGGTGTGTCGGAGCTGAAAGTGCGCGACATCATGATCCCACGCTCACACATGATCACCTTAGATGTAGATAAACCACTGTTCGATCAACTACCGATGATGATCGAGTCCTCGCACTCGCGCTTTCCGGTGGTGTGTGAAGACAAAGACCACGTCGAAGGTATCTTATTGGCCAAGGACTTATTGCCATTACTGATGGACAAAGAGGCCGCCTTACCAAACCTACGCGATATGCTCCGCCCGGCGGTAGTCGTTCCGGAAAGTAAGCGTGTTGATACGCTACTGAACGAGTTTCGCCAACAGCGCTACCACATGGCGATTGTTATCGACGAATATGGTGGTGTGTCTGGTTTAGTGACCATTGAAGATATTCTCGAAATCATTGTCGGCGAGATTGAAGACGAGCATGATGATGAAGACGAAAGTAAGGCCATCCGTAAGGTTTCTAAGCACGTTTACTCTGTACAGGCTCTGACGCCTATTGAAGAGTTTAACGACGTGTTTAAAACCGATTTCAACACCAGCGAAGCCGATACCATTGGCGGTATTGTGTTACATGCCTTTGGCCATATGCCTGGGCGCGGTGAAATCATAGACATTGATCCTTTGCAGTTTAAGGTCACAAATTCCGACAGCCGTCGTATTTTGCAGCTGCAAGTTACCTTGCCGAAATCGAGCGATGGCGAAGATACTGACGCGGCTTAAACAGCAATTTAGTGATAAAAAAACATGGCTGGCACTGGTTGCCGGCCTTGTTTTAACCTTTGCTTATGCCCCTTTCGGCGCTTGGCCTTTAGCTTTTTTCAGTATTGCGGTGCTGTGTTATTGCAGTTACCAGGCACCGGTCAAACAAGCAGCTTGGTACGGATTTATCTTTGCCATCGGCTGGTTTGCTGCGGGAATAAGCTGGGTGCACGTCTCCATAGCCCAGTTTGGTGGAATGCCACTGCCCGCCTCCATTGCCATTATGGCCTTACTGGTGGTGTATTTAGCACTTTATCCTGCATTGGCACTGGCACTCACTGCGTTTATACACAAACACAGCGGCGCTTGGCTGGCTCCGCTGTTAATCAGTTTTGCCTTCAGCGAATGGCTGCGCGGCACGCTACTAACTGGCTTTCCTTGGTTATCATTGGGCTACACCCAAACCGACTCGCCAGTAAATATTCTCGCGCCGGTGGTGGGTGAGTTTGGCTTAAGTGTGCTGGTGCTGGCCGTGGGTTATGGCCTTTATCGTTTATTTTGTGCCAAGGTCTGGCAACCCCTTGTGGCAACGCTCGCCGCAGGCGCCTTAGTTGCAGCCCTAGCCACAGTATTCAGTTATAACCAGTATTCTGGCAAACAGCTGAATGTGGCCTTAGTACAAGGCAATATCAAGCAAAGCATGCGCTGGCAACCCGAGAACTTCTGGCCCACCATGCTCAAGTACCAAGATATGACGCGCCTACATTGGGATGCCGATCTGGTGGTGTGGCCTGAGGCTGCGATCCCCGAGCTCGAACAGTTAGCTGGGGAATACCTCACATCCTTGGATAAGGCGGCGGTATTTAACGATACTGCGCTTATCACCGGCATCGTCGACTATCAATATGATACCCGCAATGTTTACAACACCTTAGTGGTGGTGGGTAAAAAACAACGAGACAGCAGCGCAGGTCAGTACCGCTACCTCCATAAAAACCGTTATCGCAAACATCAGTTACTACCTATTGGCGAGTTTGTACCTTTTGAAGACTTACTACGTCCTTTGGCACCGCTGTTTGACTTGCCAATGTCGAGTTTTAGTCGCGGTGAACGCGTGCAAGATAATTTGATTGCCAACGGCTACCATATCCTTGCCGCTATCTGTTACGAAATCGCCTTTCCCGATTTAGTCAGAGATAATTACCGCAGTGATTCGGATATCCTCTTTACCGTGAGCAATGATGCCTGGTTTGGCGACTCCCACGGACCTCATCAACATATGCAAATCTCACGCATGCGCGCGCTCGAGCTGCAGCGTCCACTGGTACGAGTGACTAATACTGGGGTGACTGGCGTTTATGACCCGATTTCGCAATCACAACTTAGCCTAGCGCAATTTGAAGCGAATGTACTGCGCGCTGATGTTCGCTTGATCTCTGGCGACAGCCTATACGCCCAGTATGGTCGTTGGCCTACATGGTTGGTGCTGCTGTGCTTGCTGGGTCTGAGTCTGTACTATTCTAGAATGACTAGTCCTGAAATAAGTTGACACTTATTTTGATTAAAACGCCTGATGTACTTCATCGGGCGTTTTGTATTTTAGAGCCAGGTGTGGGCGTCTCT
>NZ_JAKRFV010000040.1:0-6745 GCF_022347945.1 Pseudoalteromonas sp. MM17-2
TGCTTTTGGTCAGTCGGTATATTGAACTGAACCCGGTGCGAGCGAACATGGTTGTTCATCCGTCTGAATACCCCTGGTCCAGTTATCGCCATAATGCTTTGGACAAGCAAATAGGGCTGATTACGGAACATCCTGTCTATCATTCTCTAGGTAAAGACAAATCAGCTCGAAAGCTGGCATACCAAGCCTTGTTTAAATCGCAGATGCCGGATTATTCCGTCGCGCAGATCCGAGATGCCCTGCAAAGAACCTGGGTACTGGGGGATGAGCGTTTCAAGAAACAGATTGAGCAGCAGTTGGGGCATACAATTGAGTTAAAAACGCATGGCGGAGACAGGAAGTCGGCATCATTTAACGCTCGGGATAAAAATCAACAACTCTGACCCTTTGAAACCCTGACCCTTTGAAACCCTTGACCCTTTGAAACCGATAGTGACTAATTGAAAATCAACAACTCTGACCCTTTGAAACCAATGACATTTTGTGCCTGTAAAGGTAGGCAAGTGGCTATTAATGCAGCTAGCAAGAAGTATTTCTGTAATAATTTCATATTTCTTTCCTGTTGTTGTTTTTTTCACCTCCAATGTCGCGATAAGTCAGTTAGAACAATATAGGGCATTCCTGATTACTCAGGTAGTCATCCCCCTAATTTGGGATTGCTCATGATTGAACCTATGCCGAAAATTACAATTAAACACAATAGCTAAGTATTGCCTACTAGCACGCTCAACCACCACCGATACTAACGGACTTAGGGCAGCGTTTCTAAGAGAGTAAATTCAATTGTAAGGACTTTACTTACAATTGCATGACACCTAACCGATATTGTATTTCTTAACGTTGTTTAAAATAGGCTCCATTGAATCAAACGGAGTACATCGTGAACACAACATACAAACTAGCATTACCTTTAACGTTAGCATTTATCCTATCAGCCTGTGGTGGCAGTGGTAGCAGCACCACGCCTGCACCGACGGCAACGGTAAACCCACCAACCACTAAAACACCGACGACACCAACAACGCCAGAAGCAGTGCATCACATAGACCCAAGTGATGTTGCAGAATATGTAGAGAATTTTAAACTTCAATATGACGCCCTAGACCTACAGATTGATGGTGTCAGTTATGATTTATCATTTCTTGAAGAAAAAAGAAAAGACAATCATATATATGCTACCTATGAAAAAGGCTTTGTTATTATTGGGTTCAACTTTAAAGAGGGAGAGCCTATTAGCGAACTATTGGTGTTAGAAACTGAATTAGACAATGTCGATGAAGCTTTTGCAGATACAAATGCTTACCTTGTTGGTAATGACATCACTATTGAATTCGATGACGATAATGCTATTTACTCAGGCACACTTAGTCACTTGACCAAAGGCTCATTTCCAATACGCATGGTTCTTAATGAATCTCTTACTCAAGCCGGTAGCACACAGGTAAACGTAGATGGAACAACAGCTACTATCACTGGCGAAGCTGGAACATTAACATATGTTCAAATCAGTGATGTTATTAGCAACCGCCCTGAGGTCGATACTTTATTATTACAGCATGTACCTGGCTCTGTTAATGACGATATTAACATGCACACAGGCCGACTTATTCGCAATGCGCAATTAACTACAAAAGTAGCAGAGAATTCAGTAATTTCCTCAGGTGGTGTAGACCTTTTTGCAGCTGGTTTTAACCGTATATACACAGATGGGGCTTTTGTGGGAGTGCACTCTTGGGCTACTAGTGATGGGGTAGAGGCCAGTAAGCTCGATAAAAATGACGCATTACACGGTGCACAGTTAACATACTTTCGTGAAATGTTAGGAGAGAGCCTAGGGCCAGAGTTTTACTTTTTTACACTTAACGCAGCACCTTTTGAGTCAATACATCAAATGACCCTGGCAGAGTTAGAAAAGTACTTATTGATAATGTAATAGATCGTTAGATATAGGTTTAAAATTGTAAAGAGGCAATGTTATTCAATGCCTCTTTTTTTACTGTCTGTTATATTTAAGGTAAGGTCACCAAAATAATAACTCAAACCATATGATAGCAGCTCAAAGCATTTTGTTAGTGGAAGATGATGAAAAACTCGCATCTTTGCTACAAAGTTACTTTTCAAATTTTGGTTTTGATGTGCAATCCCTTACCTCAGGTGAGCATGCTGTCAAACATATTACCACGCATGCTCCCTCGTTAGTGATATTGGACTTAATGCTACCTCATCAAGATGGACTTAGTATTTGTCGGAAAGTGAGAGAGCAATATAGTGGCATTATTTTAATGCTAACTGCCAGTGGTGATGATATGGATCAAGTCGCCGCCTTAGAAATTGGCGCCGATGATTTTGTCCAAAAACCCATCCAACCTAGAGTATTGTTAGCTAGAGTGAAAAACTTACTACGCCGACAAGAATCTACTCAGCAGCATCCCACAGATACAGCGACCTCGGGTAAAGAAAAAACTTTTGGCTGCCTATGGCTTAATAATTCATTACAGCGTTGTAAGCTCAACGATGAGCTTGTTCCTTTAACACCCGCTGAATTTTCCTTGTTATGGCATTTAGTGGAACACAGTGAACAACCCAGAAGTCGTGATCAATTATTAAAATCGTTACGAAATATTGAGTATGATGGTTTTGATCGCTCCATTGACAATAAAATTTCACAAATTCGTAAAAAGCTCAACGATGACAGCAGCCGCCCACAAGGCATCATTACGGTACGAGGCAAAGGGTATATGTTTGTTCCTGATTTTTGGTAAGGGATATTCTTACAAACCTATACAAAGTTTGGCAGAAATAAGCGTAAACTATCAATTATACACTAACATATACTTAATGCTGGTTGGGCTGTAATTATAATGACTAGATTGTTCTTTTCTTTATTCTTTGGACTGCTGTTCACACTTTATGGTTTTATCACACTTGCTCACCTTATCAATACTTATTTAATTATTGATGTGGATAATATCATTGAAGCTAATAACATTTCAGCAGAAGTAACACTGCTGGAAGCCTTAGACCCACATATTAGCGAAGCAGAGAGAAAATCGTTTATTAATATGATTGCCGAACGTAATCAATTGATTATTGAACCGATAGCCAAAGTTGCGGTCCCCCCACAAATCCTGCATCAGCTACAGCAATTTAACGTGTGGGTTGATGATGAAGAGTTTGATTATTTCACCGCTTTTGACCAGCACAACTACTATAGAATATCGACAAATAACGATCATGAGTTGATCAAAATATCCGATAAAATTGAAGGTTATATTTTAGCAATTTTAGTCATGTCTATTGCACTATGCTGCTTCATTTGGTTTTTTGTGCTGCACCATAAATTATCATCTATAGAGAAAACACTTACCGAAATTAGTGAAGGTAATTTAGCAGCAAGAGCTAGTACAAAAAAATCGATGAAAGTTGGCCGTTTAAATGTTTGTGTCAATATTATGGCCGACAGAATAGAACAATTACTCAGTAGCCATAAGCGATTAACATGTACCATTGCGCATGAGTTACGCTCACCATTGTTTCGCATGCAAATGCATCTAGAATTACTTACCCTAAATCAGAAAATAGCAAACAATGAACATACCGAAGGACTTGAGCAAGAAATATTTTGTTTACAAGATATGGTTGACGAACTTCTTAGTTATGCTCAAATGGAGCGAGCAGAGCTAAAGCCTTCTTTAGAGCGCATAGCACTCGATGTTCTGCTACAAAACTTATGTAACAAATTTGCCAACGAATGCAAAGCTACTATCTATTTTAGTTCAACAGTTACCGCCTGCTGCATGGACATTGACGTGACTCTGATAACTCGAGCGGTAAGCAACTTAATCACCAACGCCGAAAAGTACGGTAACTCAAAGATTATTGTCAGTTTAATCGAACAAAAAGACGGCGTATTAATTAATATCGAAGATGATGGGCAAGGCATTAAAGAGCACGAGAAACATCAAATATTTGAACCTTTCCACCGAACAAATAAAACCAATAACAAAACTGGTTTTGGCCTTGGCTTGTCTATCGTAAAAGAAATTGCGCAACTACACAAAGGAGATATTCGAATATCAGATAGTGATTACACCGGCGCTAAGTTTAGTTTATATTTGCCTAGATAAACTTACACACCAGTCTTGTTATTAATTGGTTTGCGCTATATAAGCGTTCTGAGATCCTTTATAACGCCTATATTCTCCTAATACAGCGTGTAATTTCATTTATAGAATTCATGCTCCCGGCCAATCAAGGGGTCAAAAATCAAGGGGTCAGAGTTGTTGAAATTCAAAAATCAAGGGGTCAGAGTTGTTGAAATTCTATTTATCCCCATCGTGATCTACCTGTACGCACTCGGCTTTTTCTTGATGCAGTACGTCATTTTATAGGTGAAAGTGTACCGCGCTGGGAGCGCAACGTACCTCACATTGATACGTTATATCGCGCAAGTAAAAAGGGGTAACAAGCTTATAAACATATTGCGTGATAAATGTTCATTTATTATCATGTACGGCACTTAAAGGAAGTAGGGACGACCCTACCGCTCCACTCTCATCGGGGACGGCCCCACCAATTGATTTTCGGTGGAGGTAATCATGCTAATCCCCCAAGCACAGCGCTGTGCTTCACTTTTGAATTTTTGGTTTTCGAAGCTGCTAGGCCTTATCCGTATAGAGCATCTAGCAACACATCCGTATCCCCTTTGGAATACTAGAGCACTGTTGCAGAACCTGCTTTTTCAGCGTCTTACCTTTTTGAATCTATACACTCTGCCAACTTGCTTGGCGAAGGTTATACTTTTAAATCAGCCCCAAGGCTTGCTAAGCCTTAACGCAAAACATAGGAACACCTAATGAGGTCATTGTTATCATTTGCTTTTTTGATCCTGTTTAGCCTAACAACTTGGGCCAACGACAACGCGATACATGCGCACGAAAAAGTACGCCATGGAATGCACGGCATGTTACTTTTTTCTGATGGTGATTCACTTTACGCATCACATTTACCTATGTTCTATACGCCGCATGATATGCAGTTAGTGATGAGAATCGAATTGACGAATAAGCAAACGCAAAAATCTTTGCACGATGCACTTGCTGAGCAAGGGGGGTATTGGACACTTGCTCCTGAAAGGTTTGACTTAACACAGCTTGCGCAAGCGGGAGAACATGGTATTTGGCAGTTTGATGGCGACCTCTATCAAGGACATTTTGAGCGAGGTGGAAAGCTTGGTTTCAAAAACCAAGGCATAGTTATCAAAGAGGTGGTGTTGCGTAACCAGCTAGAATCAAAAGTAGTGCCGCGCAGTGTATATATGCGTTTGACTCCAGATAATGCTGATACACACTTTTACGCTCAAGTAATACAAGGCAGGCCCAACGTTGATCGTATCTTCTGGGTGTTGAATAACAAGGCACTACCAGAAAAGTTCTCTATTGAGAAAAAAGCTTTGCTTACAAACAGTGCTGATCTTGCTAAAGCACTCGAAATTAACCCTGAAGATGTCAATATTTACTACGAAGAACGGGGAGACCTTAAATGACATACTTGGTATTAAAACACCATGAAGCAGAAGGTCTCGGCAGCATCGCGCAATGGTTAATCAAAAATAACCTTAACTGGGAAGAAGTTGAGTATGCTCAGGCATTGCCTCAAAACGTTGAAAGTTACAGCGGCATTATTATTCTCGGCGGGCCGATGCATATTTCGCCCTCAAATCAGAGATTAGCGCAAGAGCTGCAAGTCATAGCGCATTTTATCGAGCAGAGTAAACCAACACTTGGGATATGTTTGGGGGCGCAGTTAATTGCCACTAGCTTAGGCGCTGAGGTCAGTCAGATGCCTGAGGGTGAAAACGGTTGGATGCCAATTACGTTACACACTGGGCAACAGCTAGATGTACCGCAATGGCATGAACAGCAAGCTAGCTTACCTAATGGTGCTGAGCTAGCGGCAAGTTCATTACGCTGCGAAGTACAAATGTTTAGGTATCATCAACATGTGCTTGCCTGCCAGTTCCACCCTGAATGGAATAATCAAGCAATCGCTAGATTGCAAAGTGCGTTTGGCGCGCAGTGCCCACTCACCCAAACGGACTCGAAGGCAGAGCAGACATTGCAGAAGTGGTGGTTCAACCAATTGGACTCATGGTTTCAAGGCGCTGCCTTATAAGTAAGATAGGCTTTTTGCCGTCACTTTGGTTTTTCCACCGCAGCGTGATCAATCAAGGGGTCAATCAATCATGGGGTCAGAGTTAATCATGGGGTCAGAGTTGTTGAAATTGCTGAGTTGCGCTAAGTTTTTAGTGCAATTGGCTATTTCAAGGAGGAAATGCCATGGCGCGTCGGCCGAGATTAAACTTACCCTATATTCCGCAACATGTTGTTCAGCGTGGAAATAACCGTCAAGTCACCTTCTTTACGGAACAGGATTACACCGTATACCTGGACAAGGTGAAAGATTACAGTCGTCGCTTTGACGTCTCTGTTCACGCTTTTGTGTTGATGACCAATCACGTTCATTTATTGATGACACCTACTACAGCAACGGGCGTCAGCCAACTGATGCAATCGTTAGGACGTTACTATGTCCGCTACGTGAACAATACTTATAGGCGGACAGGAACACTTTGGGAAGGACGTTTTAAGTCGTCATTGGTTGATAGCGACCGATATTTGCTTTTGGTCAGTCGGTATATTGAACTGAACCCGGTGCGAGCGAACATGGTTGTTCATCCGTCTGA
>NZ_JAKRFV010000005.1:0-184881 GCF_022347945.1 Pseudoalteromonas sp. MM17-2
AGTTGCACCAGCAGGGATAGTGTTGGTAACTGTGTAGAATAGCTCGTTGTAGTCAGCGCCTACTAGGTTAGCAGGGATACCCGCTGGAGCAGCTTCTGCATCACCAGCTGTAGCTGGAGTGAATACGTCTACGGCTTCAGTGTCATATACTGTAGCAGTTGCTTCAGTAAGACCGAACTCACCTAGTAGAGTACCAGTTTCAACTTCTTCTTGAGTATCAAGAACACCAGTTGCAGCAGTGCGACCGTTCCAGATTGCCATTTTTACAGTTGCGCCTGGATCAGCAGATGCAATGAAAGCAGTCTCTAGGTGGTCATCAGCGTCAAGCGTGATAGCTTGGTCTAGGTCACCGCCAGCGCCGCCACGGTTATAGAATGCAGTTTTGTAAACAACTTCGTGTTGCTTAGCAACTAGCTGGTCAGTAGCGTCGCCTGCATTGTAAACAAACTCAGTACGCGCAACGATAGCGTTACCAGCTGAGTCTGAGCTTTCAGCGTTAACTTCTGCTTCAGCAGTAGTGCTGCCGTAGAAAGTGTAGAACTGTGGAGAGATATCAACAACTTTTTGAGCTGCAGATACACCACCGATGATGCTGTAACCAGTACCACCGTCAGTTACCGCTTCAGTAGCGCGGATGTTTACAACTTTGCTAGCGTTAGCAGTTGTACAAGTGTTGTTCTCAATCTTGATACCTACTGGGTCAAGGTCAGCTGCTGCTGCACCAGTTGATACGCGAGAGAATGCTAGACGAGTACCAGCACCGATAGTGATACCAGCTTTAGTGATGAAAGTGATAGTGTTAGTACCATCAACTGTACCATCTGAAGAAGCAACTGCGTCGAATGAACCATCAGCAGCTACGTCGTCATATTTAACTAGGTGGATTTGGTTCGCGTTGCCATCGAAGTTAGCACCTGATAGTTCCATAGTGATTTTAGTACCACCTGGGATATCAGTAGTAGGGATGTAAACGATGTGAAGGTCTGTATCTACACCGTCTAGTGCATCGAAGTCTACACCAAGCTCACCAGTAAGTTCGTAAGCGATCTTACCTTCAGCAGTTGGCTCAAGGTCAGCAGTGGTAGCTGCAGCACGGTCAGCTTCAGCAACACAAGCAGCGCCGCCGTAGATATCAGCAAAACCTGCAACAGCTAGGCCGTCAGCACCCTTGTAAACTTCAAAACACGCTTCTGTACCAGCATACGCGTTGCCAGCTAGTACAGCTGCAACTGCAGCTGGAAGTAAAGCGACTTTATTAAAACGCTTCATTATATTTCTCCATGTATCCGGTGGACACTTTATGATTTCAGATTTTATTCACATGCTCTGTGCGCAGAGCGTAGCAAAAGTTAGATAATTTAAAGAGCCCGACCGACACTCCAGTTACTGCAGTATCAAATCCAGGCTCGAACATTATGATAAGAACTCAAGCGTAATTCAAGTCCCAATCACAAAATAAAGTTACGGATTTATTAACACACCCATAACTTTAGTTGTTGCCTATGCAAAACTGAACATATTATAGACAATCATGAACTTATAGCGAACTCAATGCAGCAACAGCAACACCCATTTGATACACAATTTGGGTTGCTTTGCTCCACAATGTTAAATTGTCCATATGTTCGTAATCCAGTGGTACCACGATTGTGTCGCCAGGCTTAATGCCAGTATCGCGATTAGACGCAAACCATGAGCCAGTATCGGGTTTTTGCACCGAACCGTTGGCGCGAATAATGTAAATACCGTCTTCGTCTGCCTTTTGTTTTAGACCACCGCTATTACGAATATAGTCATCGATAGAAAAGCCTGCGTTAAACATGGTTGATGTTGATACATGCACTTCCCCGATCACTGTTACAGTTTCCATACGCTTTGGAATAAACAGCGTATCTGCATTGCGCAACTCGATATTTTCACCACCTGCAACCACCTGGTCCATATCAATGACCATTCGCCCAAGGGCATCAGTCATGGATAGATCTTTAAGCAGATTATCCATATCGTCATAGGTGAGTTTGGCGCTACTTATCGAATTTTGGAAGCTACTTGAAGCCAAATCCCTACGTAGGTCTTCAGCTAACTTCTGTAGCATATCCTGTTCTTGCTCACGGAGGTACTCGCGGGTGAATATTGCACCTTGGGCAAAGGCGTACTGTGTTAAGCCGCCCGCTCGCTCAAGTACTTCTGCAAGCGTTTCGCCGGGGCGAATAGCATAAGCCCCCGGAAACTTAACCTCTCCTAACAAACGAACGGTTACGTTCTCTTGCCAGTTCGGTTTCGAGAATACCGTAACGGTATCCTTGCTTTGTAACGCTATACTATTCTTATCATCGGCAAGGCTTAATGACAAGTGTTTAATATTACCTGAATTATCATTATCGGCACGTGTTACCTCAACTTTACCGACAAATGCCGACTCTTTTAGCCCGCCAGCAGCGGCTATCGCCTTCTCTACACTGGCTTGTTCCGGCATAGGATACACACCGGGGTAACGAACCTCACCATTGACATTGATCAAAGGTGCGCCATTACGGGGTGAGCCTTGACGGTTTAGCTGTGACAGTAATGGCCCCAACATGCGCTTACGACTAAAGACTGAATATTCACCATCTTCAAGCTCATGCGCTTTGCCTTTAAGAAGGTCGCGTACCGATAATGTTTCCTTTTCTTCTTTTTCAAATGACAAGTAGTCACTTTTTTCATCGATAAACTCGAAGAACTGCCGCGACTGATACTTATCCCACAGCGCTAAGCGCTCATTTTCAATGATTTGTTCTTTGGTGTAGGCCAACTGCTCCAGCGCGTCGATTTCATCTTCTCGAGATTCATAGCGGCTGAAGAATAATACTTTGTCTCTTGGTTGCAGAGCCACATCTTGCTGCTCGCCAGCAAGCAAGGCCAGCGGCGAAAACTGCAAAATACTGATACGCCCTGAAAGCTGGCTTTCACGAACAATAAGGGCATATTCACGGTCGGCAATTGGCAGTAAGTCATTATTAAGAGACTGAATAAAGTCGCCGACATGCGCGCCTTTTTGCCATTGGTAATGGCCGGGGTGTGTCACCGCACCAATTAAGGTGATGGAGTTGGACAGCGACTGGGACGCTTGTGGCACACGCACTTCGTCACCATTTTGCAATTCGGTTTGCGCCCGTTGCTGAGCGTTAACAACAGAAATAACGCGACGTTCACCATTATTGCCATAACGTTTAATGGTGAGTTTGTTCTTCGCTGCATCGGCCTTCAAACCGCCACTCATACGCATAAGATCTTGAAAAGACTCTCCTTCAGAGAGCTCATAAATTGCCGGGCGATGAACTTCACCGCGTAAGGTCACACGCTTATTCGATGCAGGAACGAAAATAACGTCACCGGATTTAAGGGTATAGTCATCAGAGCTGTCACCACTGAGCAGTAAGTCATATAAGTCTAGTTGGGTGACTGTTTTACCCTTACGCTTGAGGGAGATGTGACGCAACGAGCCTATTTCAGTGATCCCTTCTGCAGCGATAAGGCCATTGAAAATGGTAGACATAGCAGGTAAAGAAAACGCCCCCGGCTTTTTCACTTCCCCTAGCACCATGACACGAATATCTTCAAGCTCGCCAATAGAGACAAATGCCTCACCACCGATCACTTCTCGCTCTATTTTATTCTTGAGTAGCTTTTTTGCCTCGTTGAAAGTAAGACCAACAACTTGAACAGGCGATAACCCTGGTAAAGCAAGACGACCATCGCGGTCAATGACTACTTCTTGAGAAAAGTTTTCTTTACCGTAAAAAGTGACAACCAGTGAATCACCAATGTTAAGCGAGTAATCGTCTGGCACCGGCACATTTTGGTTTGCCATAAGCAGTGGCTGGCGGGTATCAAATTGGTCTTCTGGCGGGGCAAACAGCTCGTAACCAAACGGCTTGAGCTCTTCAATCTCTGGCTTATATTTATCTTCTTCGTCTTCCTCTTCTTTGGGCTTCATGGGCAAGCTCTCGAAAGGGTTTTGTTCGTTTTTGCTCTGTTTTTGTTGTGTGCCTTGGCTAGTGAGCTCATCAATACTAATACCATATTGTTGTGCTATAGCTTCTTGCTGGGCACGAGGTAGCTTTTTAAATTGTTCGATTTGCTCTGGTGTTGGTGTTGGCATTTGCGAATTTGCCGACACTGACTGAACTGTTACCAACAGTAGCGTTACTAGTAAAAGTTTTAAGAACTTCACAACATCCCTTCCCGAGAATAGAAAAATAGAAGACAACCGCGGCATATTACCGGAATTTTGAGCGAAAAAAAACGGAAGATGGTGGTCTTCCGTTGTTATCTCGCGTTACTTGATTTGTTAAAAGTTATACACCAAGGTTAACGCGGTTTCGGTGTCAGTGTTTTCTTTGTCATCCGCAACATCGGAGTTATGAGTGACGTTAAAGCCCACTTTCATTTGCAAAGAGCCATTAATTTTAGTTAATAGCGCTGTTTCAGAACGGGTCTTAGTGTTGGTACTACCGTATTCCATCGCAACTAGCTGAGTAAATTTGGCACCCTCGGAGATTTGCCAAGTGTAATCAGCCTTTGCTAGGGCGATCACTTCACCTTCCCACTCGTCAGCCAGTAACTCACCGTCATCCCCTACTTCGGTGCTATCGTCTGGGTATTGGAAATACTTGTAACCCGGACCAATTTCCGCATTGAGCACCATGGTGTCGGTATCGAGCAAACGCAAACCGTAACCGCCAGAGATCACCGCTTCTTGGCGGTAAGCGCCAAAGTAGTCACTTAAATAGGAGCCGTACACGAATAAGTGCGCGTTTTCCTCGTTGAGCTTGTAGTTACCTTGCGCCGATGCAAAATACTTTTCGTTAGTGCGCTCAGTTACTTTAGTACCGTTGTCTTTCTCGACTTCGTCTTCTTTATAGATGCCGTCGAGCTTGTACTCGTTATTCCAGTTTTCAAGGTTGTGCTTTACGTTTAAAGCGCCCTTGAATGTAGTTGTTTCGGTATTACCACTGGTGATAATGGCACCTAGCTCAGCGTTGGCTTCCCAAGTCTTTTTTTCGCTAGCCACAGCGCTCGTTGCTACGCCTGCAGCAACGAGAACAGATAAATACTTCAATTTCATGTCAGCGCGGTTCCCCTAGTTTATTCGCTGGTTTTATGTAAATGCACATCCATTTGTGGATATGGAATACCGATGTCGTTGTCATCCAATGCAATTTTGATGTTTTCCATCAAATCAAAATACGTTGGCCAATAGTCAACGGTGTTTACCCAAGGGCGAACCACAAAGTTCACACTTGAATCAGCCAGTTCGTTCACGGCCACCGTATACGCAGGCTCTTTTAACAGCCTTGATTCAGCATCAAGCACTGATTTTAAAACTTCTTTGGTCTTTTTAAGGTCGGCATCGTAGCTCACGCCAATAACCAAGTCGATACGACGCGTTTTCTCACGTGAGTAGTTTACTATGGCGCCAGACATAATCGATGAATTAGGCATGACGATAATTTTATTATCTGGTGTGTTGAGCTCAGTAGAGAAGATTTCAATTTTACGAACGCTTCCTGCTTTACCGCCTGCTTCGATGTAGTCACCTGATTTAAATGGACGCAAAATAATGATCAGCACACCTGAGGCAAAATTAGAAAGCGACCCTTGCAATGCCAGACCTACGGCCAAGCCCGCCGCACCTAGAATAGCAATAAAGGAAGTGGTCTCAACACCTACTTGTGATAGCGCCATTAAAATAGTGGCGATGAACACCAAGGCATAAATAATGTTGCCACAGAATGAGCCAACCGCTTTGTCTACTTTACGCTTGGCAAAACCTTTTTCAGTCAGCTTGCTACACCACTTAGCAAGGCGCATACCGACCAAAAAGACAATCAGTGCCAAAACAAATTGAATGGCGTAGTGAGTGAGCAGTCCGGAGTTTTCCGACAGCCAGTTTGTTATTGCTTCCATTAGCGCTCCTAATTATATGCTGATAGCCCATGACACCTTACAACTTTATGCTTTGTACCTATGCGCCGTAAAGTACCTAATCTATTATTTTCTCAAGCCGAACCTAAACGCCAACTGAACATTAGTGCAACTCAAGCAACAATAAGCCTAGCATATGCTTTTCATGCTGTAATACTCCGTGGTTAAGCGGCTTTCATTGTGTTCACTGAACAAATTTGCAGCGAACGAATAATTATCTTAAATTTACACTTCACAAGGTGGCGGAAACTATGTATTATGCGCGCCACACATCACGAGGTGATGTATCCCCTTTGTGGCGGCTGTAGCTCAGTTGGTAGAGCCCTGGATTGTGATTCCGGTTGTCGTGGGTTCAAGTCCCATCAGTCGCCCCATTCTTTTCTTTCTTATTTTTATTCCTTATCTAAATCAAACAGCTATCAGCCCGTTTTTATTCCGTATTACGCCGATATTGTGCCTAATAGCTTGCAAGGCTGAAGCCTTGCCTACAACACACCGACCCTGGACCTGTAGGTTGGGCTTTAGCCCAATTACGTGCTTTGCAAGGCTGAAGCCTTGCCTACAATACACCTACCTGAACCTGTAGGTTGGGCTTTAGCCCAATCGCGTGCTTTGCAAGGCCGAAACTTTGCCTACAACAAACCAACCTGAACTGTAGGTTGGGCTTTAGCCCAATTACGTGCTTTGCAAGGCTGAAGCCTTGCCTACAATACACCTACCCTGAATCTGTAGGTTGGGCTTTAGCCCAATAGCGTGTTTTGCAAGGCTGAAGCCTTGCCTACAACACACCTACCTGAACCTGTAGGTTGGGCTTTAGCCCAATCCCGTGCTTTGCAAGGTTAAAACCTTGCCTACAACACACCTACCTGCACCTGTAGGTTGGGCTTTAGCCCAATCCCGTGCTGTGCAAGGCTAAAGCCTTGCCTACAATACACCTACCCTGAACCTGTGGGTTGGGCTTTAGCCCAATAGCACCTTCACCCCAACACAGGCAACCTTGTAACTCTCGAGCTATAATTGAATGTCCACCATATTCAAAGGAGCTGAATATGCCTTATAGTGATTTATTAAAAGGACGTTATTCGCAAATTCACCGCGAGTATTTTATTACTTTTTGTTGTTACAAACGCATACCATTTTTTGCCTCTGCGAAACTAGCACAGCTATTTTGCACCACGATTACAACGAATGAGCAGGCTTGCGGCTGCCAATGGTTAACCTGGGTCTTAATGCCAGACCACTTTCATGGGCTTGTGTTACTGCACCATAGCGATCTTAGCGCTTGTATACGGCACCTAAAAGGTTGCACCGCAGCCATGGTTAATCGTCAATTACAGCGTCGCGGTAAAGTTTGGCAAAGCGGATTTTATGATCACGCTTTGCGTGAGGATGAGCAGCGCATTCATATAGCCAGGTACATCGTTGCCAACCCATTGCGAAAAGGGATTGTCTCTAGTGTGCGATTATATCCGTACTGGAATTCGGTTTATTTATAGGTGGCAAGGCTAAAGCCTCGCCTACAACAAACCTGTCTGAATCTGTAGGTTGGGCTTCAGCCCAATCTCGTGCTTTGCAAGGCTGAAGCCTTGCCTACAACACATCTAGCGGAACCTGTGGGTTGGGCTTTAGCCCAATTACGCGCTTTGCAAGGCTGAAGCCTTGCCTACAACACACCTACCTGAACCTGTAGGCTGGGCTTTAGCCCAATTACGCGCTTTGCAAGGCTGAGGCCTTGCCTACAACACACCTACCTACACCTGTGGGTTGGGCTTTAGCCCAATCTCGTGCTTTGCAAAGCTGAAGCCTTGTCTACAATACACCGGCCCTGAACCTGTGGGTTGGGCTTCAGCCCAATCTCGTGCTTTGCAAGGCTGAAGCCTTGCCAACAACACACCTGCCTAAACCTGTGGGTTCGGCTTTAGCCCAATCCCGTGCTTTGCAAGGCTGAAGCCTTGCCTACAATACACCTGGCGGAACCTGTGGGTTGGGCTTGGCCCAGTCCCGTGCTGTGCAAGGCTAAAGCCTTGCCTACGAGAAACTTGTTTTGTAAGGCTGAGCCTTGCCTACAACAATTTGAGGTTAGGCGCGTTCGATGTCGAAACTAAGCACTTCGCGAATATGCTTTTTGCCGCAGGCAATCATCACGAGACGATCCACTCCGAGGGCGACTCCGGCACACTGTGGTAGGCCGGCATCCAATGCTGCTAACAAGTTTTCATCCAAGGCTACGGGATCAAGACCTTTAGCAATACGTTTGTTGTTGTCATTGGCAAAGCGCTGGCGCTGTTCATTGGCGTCGGTCAGCTCATTAAAGCCATTAGCGAGCTCTTGCCCTTGGTAATACAGCTCAAAACGCCCGGCAACGCGTGGGTCTTGCTCATGAAGACGCGCTAGTGCCGCTTGCGAGGCCGGAAAGTGATACACAAAACACGGCTGTTGCTGGCCAATCGTCGGCTCTATCACCATGCAAAATAGCAGCTGTAACAAGGTGTCAGCCTCTTCTTCATTTGCGGCGATATCAGCAAAGCCATGAGTGCTTGCAAGCTGCTTTAATTCACGCAAACTTGCCGTTAGCGGATCCACACCCAGTACCTGCATAAACACCTGCTGATAGCTTATATATTGGGCTTTTTCACAATCCAGTAGCTGTTGCATCAATTCGTCGATTTCAGCCATAAGGTCAAACTCATCAAAGCCCGGACGATACCACTCAAGCATAGTGAACTCAGGGTTGTGATGACGGCCATTTTCCTCGTTACGAAAGGCTTTACAGATTTGGAAAATAGCCCCACTGCCTGCTGCAAGAAGGCGCTTCATCGCATATTCGGGAGAGGTTTGTAAATACAGTGGCAAGCCCTCGGCATAGCCTTGGCCCACAAACCGCGTGGCAAAGCTATGTAAGTGTTCATCAGTCACTGACGCCTTGCTTAGTGACGGAGTATCCACCTCCATCACATCACGTTGATAAAAGAACTGCCTAATCTGCTGAATGAGCTTAGCGCGCTGCTGCAAAGTATGAATATCGGCACTGGGCTGCCACATCACAAAAATCTCCCATAAAAAATCCCAGCGCGGCTGCCCGGGCTGGGATATACACGTATAAGGTGCTTATTTTACGCGACCCACGTACTCAGCTGAGCGGGTATCAACCTTGATCACTTCACCAATTTGGATGAATAAAGGAACACGTACCACGGCACCGGTACTTAAAGTAGCAGGCTTGCCACCGGTACCAGCCGTGTCGCCTTTTAGGCCTGGATCAGTTTCAGTTACTTCAAGTTCAACGAAGTTGGGTGGCGTTACTGCAATCGGGTTGCCGTCCCATAAAGTAATGGTGCACACATCGTTTTCTACAAGCCATTTTACGTTGTCGCCTACCGCTTTTTCATCAGCAGCGATTTGCTCAAAGGTCTCGTTGTTCATGAAGTGCCAGAATTCGCCATCTGTGTATAGATAAGCTAGGTCGGTATCCATTACATCAGCCGCTTCCACACTTTCGCCTGACTTAAAGGTTTTCTCTAGTACCTTACCTGAGATCAGTTTGCGGATACGAACGCGGTTAAATGCCTGGCCTTTACCCGGCTTAACCACTTCGTTTTCTAGGATGCTGCAAGGCTCGCCATCCAACATAAATTTTAGGCCACCCTTGAATTCGTTGGTGCTATAATTCGCCATCTTGTCCTCTAATAACCGTTTTTCGAGTAATTAATCCGTCAATGATACAAAGAATCGAAGTAAATTTGCATAAAAACTGGCAAAAAGAATTAGCCGATGTAGTCACTCGCCCCGAAGAGCTGCTGAGTATGTTGGATTTACCCCCCGATGCGTATCAACCGGATAGTGAGGCCAAAAGCTTATTTAATCTACGAGTACCGCGCCCCTTTATCGCCAAAATGGCCAAGGGTGACCCCCGCGATCCCTTGTTATTACAGGTGCTGCCACGACGACAAGAATTTCAGCAACACTCGCAATACAGTGTCGACCCGTTGCAAGAACAAGATAACAACGAACCGGGCTTATTACACAAATACCGCTCTCGTGTCTTGTTGATGTTTAAAACCGCGTGCGCAATTAACTGCCGATATTGTTTTCGTCGTCATTTCCCATACCAAGATAACCAACTCAATAAAGCCGCTTTGGCCGATAAACTAACCTACATTGGTCATCATCCAGAGATCAATGAAGTGATCCTCAGCGGTGGCGATCCGCTCATGGCAAAAGACGAAGCACTGGCATGGTTTTTAGATAAGCTAGAGCAACTCCCCAACATTAAGCGTTTACGCATTCACTCGCGCTTGCCGGTGACCATCCCGGCGCGCATTACCGAGCAGTTATGTCAGCGTTTTGCCCAATCGCCCTTACAAATAGTCTTTGTGCACCATATTAATCATGCCAACGAGGTCGATGAGGTTTTTAGCCGCGCCTGTAAAAAGCTGACCCAAGCAGGAGTAACGCAGTTGAATCAAGCGGTGTTATTGAAAGAGGTCAATGCCAATGCGGCTGCGCAAATCACCTTAAGTGAGCGCTTATTTGCCGCCGGGATACTCCCCTACTACCTGCATCAATTAGATAAAGTGCAAGGCGCCGCACATTTTGAGGTAAGCGATGATGAAGCCCGCGCTATCATGGCAGAGGTACTTAGCGAACTGCCTGGCTTTTTAGTGCCAAAGTTGGTGCGTGAGGTCGGTGGCGAGCGCAGTAAAACCCCCATTGATCTGCATTTAGAGCCATAAAAAAAAACCCGCTTAACGCGGGTTGCTTGGGGTTCATTTACGACGCGCTGCCTTGCTATTACACGTGGATATTAATGTTATTACCCAAGGTTGCCGTAGTCGAGGCCGCTGGGCTCTGCGCTGCTTTGGTCACATTACCTGCTGACTCAATCAACGCCAATGCAGCCTGGCCATCGGCTTGCTGTCGTTTTTTAGCAAGGGCCGCGCTATAAACCTCGGCGCCTTGATCGGCCCCGCTCATGGTGGGAAGTGAACTTCCTGATATATTCATAACGCTACCTGACATTTTAAATGAATCCACGTACCATATCGGCCATCTGCTCTAAAGCTTTAGAAAAAAATGCACGCAATTATCGAAAAGTTAAACGAAAACCTTAAACTCGCCTATCGTCAGGCCTTAGACGCCGATCAAAAACTGGATCAGCTACAAAAAGAAGGCCATGGTAAGTTTCAAGCCTTGTTCAATCGCGACGCGGGGTTCGACTTTGAAGCAAAGCGCTTTAAACCCTATGTATTAGACGTGGCCGCCGATGTCGAGGCTCTTTCCCAAGCCGAGCAACTTGATGAACAAAAGTTGAAACAAACCGTGGTTAAACTGCAACATATACTCACTTTGCTGGCGACTTTTAAAGACCAGTAAAGTCCTGTTTAAAACAAGGATGTTAAAATGCAATTACCTCACTCGCTGACTTGGGTTGGCTTTGATTTAGACGGCACCTTAGTCAATACCGCTGCCGATATCTGCGCCGCCATTAATACCACGCTGGAGCACTACCATGTCGGTCAAGTCGCCGTGGAAGACGTGCAAACTTGGATAGGCAACGGCATTGATAAAGCCACCGAGCGCGCCTTAGCAAAAGTGGGCGCCACGCATATTGATGTTAGCGCGGCGGCGGCGAAAGTCAGTGCTGCTTACAACCACTGTGTGACCGATTCCTCGACTTTATATGTTGATGCCAAAGCGACCCTGCAAGCACTGCAGCAGCTAGGGTTAAAGTTATTACTTGTCACTAATAAAAATGAAAGCCACACTCATGCTCTGGTAAATGCGCTGGGCGTTGCCGATTACTTTGATGCCATTGTTTGTGGTGACACTCTGCCCCAGCGCAAGCCAGACCCAGCCATGCTGTTTAGTGCCTTAAATAATCTCAGTCTTGATATTAGCGAAGGCATATATGTGGGAGATTCAAAAAATGATGTGGCAACCGCCAGAAACGCCGGCTGCCCGGTGATCTGCGTTAATTATGGCTACAACCACGGGTTGGATATTGCCGATGCTAATCCGGATAAAATCATCACCTGCCTTGGAGAGGTCGAAACATTGCTCGCGGCGCGTTAAGCGCCTTTTGCCTTCACCCACCGCTCAGGGAGTATGCCCCCGCGTTGGCGCAATGCAAGTACAACCACCGCGAGCGTTGCCGCCACCAATAGCACCTTCAATGCCAGCGAAAATTGTAATATCACCACCGTTGAGCACACTTCAATGAATATCAACGCATAAATAAAGCGTAATACGTACTTTTCGTTGATTTTACTCATCACATATCCTCCTAGCGGTGCGCCTATGGCGACCACGGGAGCGGCGAAAAACCACGGTTCAAAGGCCACATGAGCACCGCTTAGCTGCCCTTGTAAAATGAGCAGTACACTGCCAGTCACAGAAAGTATCGCCATAAAACACACTGTGGTTGGGATCAGTGCTTTGGCATCGAACTTTTGCCGCAATACCAGGTAGAAAAACAGCAAGGTATCAGCTCCGGCGCCAATATATGCCGAGAGTAACCCGCCCAGTGTGGCGATAAGATACAGCGACCAGCTGTTTCGCCACTGCAGCAACCGGGTATCACAGCGCTGCATCAATAAGTAACTACAAGCCAATAGCAAGAAACTAAAGGTGATCTTAAGTGGTTCACCGTCAACCGATAATGAAAACCCACACGCTAAACCAAATAACGCAAAGGGCATTAATCGCGCCAGCAGTGACCAATATATACGGACCCCGCGAGAAACAAAAAAAATGGTGGCAAAGGTCATTCCCACAGACTGAATCGCCAATGAGAAGACCTTTGCGCTGTGTGCTTCAAACCCGAATAACTTAGTGAAGACCGGAAAAGCAACAGCTCCGCCACCTAAGGGCGTCGCACCTGCGACAAAGGATCCTAATACCATAGTCAACGATGTTCCCCAGTTATGCACAGCATCAGTGACACTAAACTGCGTCGCAAATGCTGAACTCCACGCTATAAAAAATAGCGTCAGTAAAGTGGGGTAAAGATAAGCTCTTTTCATCGTTATTGGTTGCTCGTTACAAAATATGAACACGCTTAAGGTGTCGCGTTAGCCCTTCACCTTGAAAGCGGTGGCGACCATGCAACATGGCATGATTATCCACCAGCAAGTAATCACCTTGTGTCCACTGATGGGCGTAGAAGCTATCGCTGTCATACAGGTGAGCTATCAGCTCACGCAAAAAAGCGTCACCTTGCGACGAGGACATGCCCTGCACCTGGGTCTCCACTGGATTAACGGCCATATTATCCTCATTGAAGGGTTCAATAAAGCGCATTCGCTGACGTTTAGTCGCTGGATGCGGGCTAATCAGTGGCTCCTCAATAGCCCCACCATAATGCGCCTTTTTCTCAGCAAAATAGCGGATCACCTTATCTTGATACTGCTGCAACTGCTGGGATGAACAGCTCTCAAGCAGCCGACAGGTATTCACAAAGGTGGTTTCACCGCCACCACTCATGGCACTACTTTGTAGACACTGAAAGAAGTTAAATCGCGGCGTAGCCCCTGCAAAGGCCCCATCCCAATGCAGCTCAACCTTTCCTTGACTAAAAATATGATTTTGCGGCTGTTGGTTTATTTTTAAATCCAGCACATAGCCAAAATCCCACGCCAGCAGCGGCCCCAGCTTTTTCGCAAAGGCCACCATTTGCTCATCGCTGCTGGGGTCAAAGCCACGCAGCAGCACCATACCTTGGTTCAAGATCACTTGCTCAAGTTCGGCAATGTTTAAATGTGCTAGTTTCTTAGCACCGCTTTCTCGTGCGTCAATCGTAAAGCACGCCGGTGAGACCTGTTCGCTGATCATAACTGTGACTCTCTGTGCATACGCTCATAGTGGCTGGCTTGACCATTAATGAACACTAAGACACAGCCCAGCTGCTCGGCTTGCTCCCGAGGCATCAAACTGTGCTCGTCGCCGTCTTTAACGAGTACCGAGTGCCAAGGCGTGGTCCACACGTCGTTTTGCGATACCAGTGAGATACCGATTTTCTCAGAAACCAGATACTGCGGGTGAATCGATAATCGCAGCGCCTGAGGCAACTCCTGTTTCAGTAGCCGTCCCCATGCATTACTGCGCTGAATAACACGGTAAGCGGCGGTTTTAGCAACCTTTTGCAGCGCTGTGCGGCTATGTTGAGAAAACTTTTCGATACCCGAGAAATCTTCTAACATGAAACGGGTAATGCCCTTGTACATGGTGCTGGCTTCTTTCTCTGTTTTAATGCGCTGACGCAAAGATTTGAGTGTTTCACCGTATTCAATCATCAGCTCCTCACGCAATACCGCGAAGTCATTGACCTTGTCATATACATCTTCGAGGTTAAAGAAGTCGAAATAATCCGGATAATGTTGATTGGCAAAACGACGCAGACCGTTTACATACTCACTGACATGGGCGTCGCTGACATGGATAATATCAGCGAAAACGCGCCCATCTGAGCAGATCGTTACTTTTGCACCTGGCTCATAAACCTCTTCAATTTGCTGACATAATTGCACCAGCCGCTCAAATGCAAAAAACTCTCCTTTATCTGGCAGATAGCCCAAGGTTTTGTTGCGATTGGGTGATTTTGCCGGAAAGGCTGGCAGCACCATATTGATGGGCTGCTGGCGATGAACAAAGTCCAACACCTTTTCATAATGACCGGCTATTTGCTCGTCAAACGCCACTTCTTGCTCAATCGGTAGCAGCCGCCGCTGGGCAAAAATGAGTTCTAAAATAGCCCGCGCAGTGGCATCCGCCGTATGTGCATTAACCCTGTTGTTGTTTGCTAAATTTTCCATTTTTGTGCTCTTTGTTCTGTCAGTATCAGTGTTTAAATAATTCCATCGCGTGGGTAAGCGATAGCTTGTCATTAATTGCTGCCTCGACCACTAGCGGCATTTTTTCTTCATCAAAGTCCATACGCTGAATTTCACACAGACTGCGTAAGAACCCTAAATAAGTGACTTCCAATAAGGCCTTATCAAGTTCGGCTATGGCCATCTCGTCTAACATGACGCCTCGGCTATGGGCGTGTTTCATGCGGCACTTGGTGAGCTCTATATCAAAGAAGTGACCGCGATTAAGGCGATACTCTTGACCTTGGATCAGCTGGATAAACTCATCTTTAAGTTCATGAATGCGGGAAATCGCCGCCCCTTGCACCATGGCCAGCGCTTTTTCATTCAGCTGCTCTTGGCTCATTTCACTCATGCTCGGGCAATAACCAAAATGGCGCGCCATGGATGAAGGTAAAATAAAGCCGAACCAATGCATTAATAAGGCTTCAAAATGCGTGCGGTGCACCTCGTAGCTGCCGTGGTAGTTCCCGGTAATATGCAGCATAAAGCTCTCAAACCAGCCTAAGAGGTAGGCATTGAAGGCCTTGGTTTTGCCTGCAAACATGGCCTCGTTACCGGCTAAATCCGCCTCTATAAGTTCACCGATCATGCGATTAGCATCGGTTAGATAGGCCGAGCCCGGCGACAATAAGGGGTCTAAAAAGGCCGATGACATGCCGGTGAGGAACCAACGATCGGTTGAGAACGACTGCTTGGCCCGCCGTGATAGCCGCTTCATGGCTTTGTAATCCTGCAATTCGAAGTGGCTACCGAGAATTTCCTGCATACATTTATGCGAGCGTAAAAATTCCACGAAGTCGTCACTGGTTCTCACATTTAAGCTGACATCGGTATTTTTAGCGGTTACACCGATACTGACAGTGTGCTCATCCAATGGAATGAGCCATAACCAATACCCTTTATACATAAAGTGGTTGGTCGCTAATGCGCGGGTGGTAAAGTTGGTACGTGCACGCCACAGCTCACTGCCCAGGCTATCGAGTGGCGTGGTAAACTTAAAGCGCGCCCAAGCTGAGCTCACAGAATGGCGATGATCTTGCGACTCGATTAAATCGAGCTTTTTACCCAGCGGCGCAGCAAACCCGGCGGCATCGACTAAATAACGACAGCGAAAGGATTTGTCTGCGGTTTTCACGCTGTGACCATGATCGCCATCAAGTTCGATATCGCTGACCGTCTCGCCCAGTAAAACGTCCACACCAATATCTCGGTTAAAGCGCACTAGGTCGTTATCAAATTTAGCGCGATCAATTTGGTGCGCCGGAATACCGTGATACCAGGTGCGCCCAAGCTCACTCATTTCCTCAACATTGAGATCACGGTCGACGCTGTCGAAGAAAAATCGCAAACCATGTTTGTACAAATGGTTGGTGTCTAGGTAAAAGCCCAGTTGCAGATCACTGGCGGCATAATCCCAAAACGATTCTAAGGTTGATTCCCCGACCCAAGAATTAAATGACTTTTTGCGCTCTAACACGGTGACCGATAGCTCGGGGTGTTTTAGTTTTAATTGTCGTGCTAAGCAACCACCAGCCATTGAACCACCGATGATCACAACATCACTATACTGACTTACCATACATGCTCCTTACAGGTAATAGGTCAATCTTACTTCTATAAAGTCATCATCTCGGTAGAGGTAAAGCGGCTGCTGTGGTTGTTGATCAACAAACATCCGGGCCTCAACATCAAGACTCAACTGACTATGAATACGGGTTTCGAACTCGCCCTTAATAGCGATGGAATCGCCGCCATTATCGATAAGGGCTCCCAATAACAAGGTGGTGGCATCGGTGTCGTTCCAAGCGAGGCGAGAGCCAACAAAGCTGCTATTACGATATATTTGATTTTCCCGAGCCTCGGCGTCGGTGTCGCGGTGCAGCTCCAACAACAGACTGAGATCTTTACTGCTGCCCGCCACTCCATAAAAGTAATATTCCCCCCCTAGGGTGTAAGCCCAGCTATTACCACCGTAATCATGGTCGCGGTGCACCGCTTCGAGCTTACCGAGCCAGCGCTCACTGGTGTATTGCGCATCAAGGCCCCATTGCTGCAAGGCGCTGTAAATGGCTTGTCCTTGGCCTTGCTCGGTGACTTCAAAGGCTGGGGTTTTATCTAAACCGTGGAATAAATAAGCACCGACATCCCAATCATCGAGCACCGTGGCATAACGTAGCGCCAGTGATCCCCGAGTGTTCTCAGATAAACCGACAAAGCGCTCTTGGCTAATGGCCACTGGCAATGAAAAGCGCTCATCGGGTTGGCTGTAATCGCGGGAGCGAAACCAAGGCATAGATAGCAGCGATAAGGTGCCGTTTTCGGTGAAGTAATCAACCTGCACCAGTAGTTCGCCAAGCTTCTCTTCACCTTCAAAGTTACGCGCAGGAATACGTTGATTAACAATATCCACCAAATGACGAGACTCGGCGACGCCCCAAAACACCGTGTTCATACCGGCGCTTAGCTGCCAGTTATAGAAGGTTTTCTGTAGGTAAGCCTCTTGTAAATCCCATTCAGGCAGGGCGCTATTGGTCGCGGCCACAGTCACCACCGGCTTTATATGCGCTTGTATACCCGAGGCGCGGGAGCGGTAATCAAACTCAAGCCATAGCCTTGGGTCCCAAGCAAAGTTATGCGTTTGCTGAGCCCGAGCGCTATCGCCATTGTATTGCCGGGCGCCGAGCTCTACCGCAGGCGTTATTTGCCATTGACCATACACGCAAGGCGCAAACACACAGAGCAATAGCCACCACTTCCTGAACATCACTAAATCCTTACTTCAATGACGATTTAACAAAATCGCGATTACTTAAGCGCACAGAGAAATCGTAATCAGAGAACACCAAGGTGGTTTTTTTACCGCTTTGATGGTTTTCCATATGCATAGTTTGTGGTCGCCAGAATTTGTCTTGATAGTGCTGATAATCAGACAAGGTCAGGGTTTTAAGATGGGCTTCTTTACGGTCATAAAAGTCGATTTTGCGCACCTGGTAATGACTTAAATCGATTAAGGCGCGCTGGCGGGTATAGCCAGAATTTTCATACTTGGGAATACGGTCGACCACCGCACAGGTGAACTCACCGCATTGCTGCTCATCAATATAGCGATATTCGTACTTATTGAGCTCTTGGGCGGTAAAATCCTCAAAAGCAAACTCACTGCCCACAAAGGGGCCCGATTTATTCGCCGAAGAAATGCGCTTTACGCGTTTTAGCGCTGGAAGATAAAGCCATTGATCGTCTGGCTCCAGTATTTGCGCATGCGATAACAGCTTGGTGTCTTGTACATCGGCCGGGGAGTTAAAGACAATCAGGCTTTTATCGCCTTTATCTTCGTCGGCCACTTCTTTGGTGAGCATGCTTAAGCTGCGGCTCGATTTACGCCCGCTGGCATCTTCAAGGTGCATCATGACATCGACACGACTGACGCCAAAGCCGCGATCGGAGCGGTCACTTTGTGCCGCGATTTCATAGCCTCGTTGTTGCGCATCACTGGAAGCAGTTGCAGCCCAAACTGGGGTGATAAATGTAACTGCCGATAGCACGGCAAAAGCACTAGGAATTAATGGCTTCATGCGGGTTCTCCTTAATAGCTGAAAGACTCGGTTGAGATGAGGTAGACGGGCGTGCAACAAGCATGAGCAGCGCCGGGAGTAATAAGAAATCAATGATCAGCGCCATAACAATGGCCAGCGCCGTTAACATGCCCATTTGCGCGTTGATCATAAAGGTGGAGTAAGCCAGCACCATAAAGCCGCCCGCTAAAATTAAGGTGGTCACGAAGATGGCCTCTCCGACAGTGGTAAACGCATATTCAATGGCCGCTTGCGGCGTGAGGCCGCGCTCTCGGCGAGCTCTTAGGTACTTGCTGAGGAAGTGCACGGTGTTATCGACAATGATCCCTAACGAAGTTGAGGTCACTGTGGCCGCCGCAACCCCCACTTGCCCCACTAACAGTGCCCATACGCCAAAGGTGAACAACATCGGGATGGTATTGGGGATCAAGCTTAAGAAGCCGTACTTCAGGCTACGTAAGGTAAGGATCATAATCAGGCAAATCGCGATGATGGCAATGGCATTACCACTGAGCATGCTTTGTGCGTTACGTTGGAAAATATGTGAGAACATCACCGTAGCGCCAGTGGCTTTGGCATGCATCGCCGCTGGCGTGTTGCTTTGCAGCCAGCCTTCAGCGCGCTCAATAAAGGCCTGAATTTCTGCAGTAGACAGGTTATCTAACGTCAGGCTTAACCGTGAAGCCGATTTATCCATACTGACGCGGTCAGTTAAATCGAGGCCAAAGGGCAGTGACATCTCGTACAGCAACAGATACTGCGCCGCCAACTGGCGATTATCAGGCAAGCGATATAGCGCCTCGTTATCCTGATGCATATTCTTATTTAAGCGTTTAATAATGTCGGTGTAGCTATACACATGAACTACTTCTGGCTGTTGACGTAACCATGTGGTGAAATCTGCCAGTCCCTGCTGATACTCGGGTTTACTGACGCCGCCACTTTCACCACTTTGAATGTCAAACTCCACTACATAAATGCCTGTTAAGTGCTCCATGGTGAAGTCGGTATCGCGACGAAACTCAACGCGCTGATCAAAGTAGTTTACGAACTCGTCATTGAGCTCAATTTGCGGAATAGCCAAGCCACAGCCAATGCTCAGTAGCACTGTCGCAGCAATAATCATTCGATACTTTTTCGCAACCTGATTACCAAAGCGCCCTAACCACACATTCAGGCCGTTGCGTTTTTTCTTATAGGTTTTTTTATCCGGCAAAATAGCCAGTAAACAAGGCAAAAATACCAGTGACAGCAACCAAGCTGCGGCGATACCCATAGCGGTGATGTTCCCTAAATCAGCAAATGGCGGCGCATCAGACATATTTAAGGTTAAAAAACCAACGATGGTGGTGATACTGGTAATGGACACGGCAACAAAATTGACCCGTAAGCTCTCTTTAATTGCAGCTAGCTTGTCCATGCCCTCTCTTCGCGCGCTAGCGTAAGACAACAGCACATGGATGCTATCGGCAATGGCCAAAGTGAGAATAATGGTCGGTGCGGTGATGGAGATAGGCGTAAGTTCTATGCCGATATAGCCAGTTAGGCCCATGGCCGCAGCGCTGGCAAGGATCACTACGCCCACCGCAGCAATGGTACCGGGAATACTGCGCAGGCTCATATACATCACCACTATAAGCACTAGGTACATAATCGGCGTGAGGGTTTGCGCATCGGTTTGCCCAGCCTCACTAAAGGCGTTGTTGAGCATAGAGATGCCACTAATAGCAAAGGTAAGCTCAGGGTGCTGCTGCTTCATTTGCGCCACTAAATCGCGCACATAATTCACCGCTTTTGGCACTTCCGCCAAAGACTCCCCTGGATATTGCACGGTAATATTAATACCCGAGGTGCGGCCATTGTTGGCAATCAACCGGTTGGCCAGTAGCGGTTCATCAAGGGCTATGCGTGCTTTTTCTTGCAATGCTGGCCAAGATAATTGCTCGGCATTTTTGATCAGATCGGCGACGATAAGGTCGTCTTGCTCAGCATAGGTATGTTGGAAATTAGTGATAGAGTCGACACGACTCGCAAAAGGGGTTTTCCACGCCTGTTCGGTGAGCTGCTCCACCACCTTCGCATGATTAGGCGTTAACCCTTGGCTTTGCTCGTCGTGCACGACGATCAGAATGTTGTCATTTTTACTATATTTGTCTTGGAAGTTCTCAAAGGCAACGAGCTCTGGGTTCTCAGGGCTGAAAAATGCCCGGTAGTCGTTCGAAAAAGTGAGCCCTTTAGCCCCTATTGCCAGTGCGATGCAAATCAGCACACTGACAATAAGCAATAGCCAAGGGTAGCGTGTCACGCACTGCCCCCACCGCAGGGCTAAGTTGCTAATAAAGTGGTTCATTATCACTCCTTATAACAGAACGCACATTCTGATAATGTTAAAAAATAACGCCTCAAGTGAGGCTCTTTATTTTCATAATAGCACAGTACCTTATTCAGGTTCAGCCATCATGTCGAATATAGTCGTCAAATATTGCCGTAATGTGTCACGATGAAAATCACTGCGAGCCATCACTGCTACGCCTTGCAACACACCGAGTAAGCACACGCTTAAATCAAATGCACTGAGCTCCTGGCGTACCTCGCTACGTGCTTGAGCTCGCTCAATAAAATGCTGAAACTGTGCGGTCAGCTTGGCATAAATATCACGCACAATGCTGTTCACATCCATATCTGTTTCACCAATCTCGGTAGCTGTATTGCAAATAAGACAGCCATTAGCGCCATGCTCAGCGATGTTCTCGCTGTACATGGAGAAAAAACAGCGTAGGTCTTCAAGCTCACCATCACTTTGCGCTATACGCTTCAGCCCTGGGCTAATTTTGCTGAGGGAATACTCTTGCAAACACCGTTTGAACAGTTCTTTCTTGTTACCAAACTCTTGGTAAAAACCATACCTACTCACACCTGTTGCTTTAACCAACTGCTCCATTGATGTATCGCGGTAACCTTGGCGCCAAAACATAATAGTTGCCTTGCGCAGGGCTTCACTTACATCAAATTCTCTGGTTCGTGCCATAGGTTGTTCTCTGCTTAGCGTTTTTAAGAATGTACATTCTGAAATAGAAAAGATCAAGTTAAGATCAAAAAGAAAAAGCGCCCATTGGGCGCCTAACTTTGCCTTAATTAAATAGTGCTAGTCGCTAGCGATAGGCTTTCTTCGGCTCGATACCCAGCTCAGGCAACAAGGTTTTCTCAAACCACGAGCTTATCAAGCGAAAATCATAATAGTTGGCTTCGTTGGCTCGAGGTGAGCGAATGCGATCCATAAACTGCATGTCTTTTAAGTCCGCTTCCCCTTCACTGACCACGTTACCCTCGGCATCGGTGACCGAGTAAGTAAAGTTAATTTTAGGCATGTAGATAGGTTTAATCACGCGGATCTCATTCATCCCAAAGCGCACATCGCCGGCCAAATCGAGGTTGGTGATCTCAGCGTTAAACACATACCCTTCAGGCAGGTTTTCTGCTTCTCTACTAAAGTGCTTATTAAAGTTTTTAACCAGTCGCTTGTGAAACGGTCTTTTTACTTCATTCGCTGGACGCGCATCGGTGTAGTCGTCTAAGTCATGCCATTTGATTTTTGCTTCGCCAGCATAGCTACTAAGGGATGTAACTAATGCCGCGATTGCCAAACTGTAGCTCAGTGATTTCATCATACTCTCCAATTGCGTACGTCTATCTACTATAGACCGCTTGTTGTGTTGTTTGATTACTAAAACACCGCCAAGTTCGTAACAATTAGTAATCATTAATAACTATTTGTAGCCTGTGTACCCAAGCGAGTCAACGCCCAGCAACTCACCCCTCTGAGTTTAACAGTTTGCCTCGTCGAATCTCTCATTTAGCAGCAGCGACTGTTTATTGCTTGAGTCTAACGTTCGCTACTCCTTGAGCGCCCAACAATAAAGGTTACTAAGCCAATAATCGTTGCCGCCTTCAGCTTTCTCTCAGTACGTCAGAAGAATATTGCTGTCAGGGCCTAGTTTGGGATGAAATTCAGCAGCCATAAAAAAACCCAGCCGAAGCTGGGTTTTATAAAGCGAGATAGCTTGAGGGATGATTACATCATGCCGCCCATGCCACCCATTCCGCCCATGCCACCCATATCTGGTGCAGCTGGTGCGTCTTCTTTAGGTAGTTCAGCAACCATCGCTTCTGTGGTGATCATTAGACCGGCTACCGAAGCTGCGAACTGCAATGCAGAGCGTGTTACTTTCGTTGGGTCAAGGATACCCATCTCTAGCATGTCGCTGTACTCGCCTGTTGCCGCGTTGTAACCATAGTTACCTTCGCCGCCTTTGACTGCGTTCACAACCACTGATGCTTCATCACCAGCGTTAGAAACGATTTGGCGAAGTGGCGCTTCCATAGCGCGTAGGGCTACATTGATACCATGATTTTGGTCTTCGTTGTCAGCGGTAAGTGAAGCAATCTTAGTTGCCACACGAACCAGCGCTACACCACCACCAGGTACAACACCCTCTTCAACCGCAGCACGCGTTGCGTGTAACGCATCTTCTACGCGGTCTTTCTTCTCTTTCATTTCAACTTCGGTCGCAGCGCCGACTTTGATTACCGCAACACCGCCAGCTAGTTTCGCCATGCGCTCTTGTAGTTTCTCTTTATCGTAGTCAGACGTCGCTTCTTCGATTTGCGCTTTGATTTGACCCACACGGCCATCAATCGCTTCTTGCTCACCAGCACCATCAATAATGGTGGTGTCATCTTTAGTGATTACTACGCGCTTCGCTGTACCTAAGTCTTCTAGTGTCGCTTTTTCAAGCTCAAGACCGATTTCTTCAGAAATCACTGTACCACCGGTTAGGATGGCGATGTCTTGTAGCATGGCTTTACGACGGTCACCAAAACCAGGCGCTTTAACCGCAGCGACTTTAACGATGCCACGCATGTTGTTAACAACCAGTGTTGCCAGTGCCTCACCTTCTAGGTCTTCAGCAACAATCAGCAATGGCTTGCTAGTTTTCGCTACCGCTTCTAGCGTAGGTAGAAGCTCACGGATGTTTGATACTTTTTTGTCGACCAATAGGATGTGTGGGTTATCTAGTTCAACAACACCTTTTTCTGAGTTGTTGATGAAGTAAGGAGAAAGATAACCACGGTCGAACTGCATACCTTCAACAACATCCAGTTCGTTCTGTAGTGATTGACCTTCTTCAACAGTGATAACACCAGACTCACGGCCTACTTTTTCCATTGCTTCAGCAATGATTTCACCAATTTCTTTGTCAGAGTTGGCTGAGATAGTACCCACCTGAGCAATGGCTTTGTTATCTGCACAAGGCACAGAAAGGTTTTTCAGCTCTTCGACTGCGGCGATAACAGCTTTGTCGATACCGCGCTTAAGGTCCATTGGGTTCATACCCGCAGCAACAGCTTTAAGGCCTTCGTTAACAATTGACTGTGCTAGTACGGTTGCAGTAGTGGTACCGTCACCGGCGGCGTCATTCGCTTTTGAGGCTACTTCTTTAACCATCTGCGCGCCCATGTTCTCGAACTTGTCTTCAAGCTCAATTTCTTTCGCTACAGAAACACCATCTTTAGTGATTGTGGGTGAGCCAAAAGACTTATCTAGAACAACGTTACGGCCTTTAGGACCTAAAGTTACTTTTACTGCATCTGCTAATACATTTACGCCTTTAAGCATTTTAGTGCGGGCGTCATTTGCAAAACGTACTTCTTTTGCTGCCATTGTTTCTTTCCTCTAAATTCTGTTTAAACCAAGTGTGTCAACATCAAGGGGTGAGTTAGCTCACGATACCTAGGATGTTGTCTTCACGCATAATTAGGTACTCTTGACCGTCGATTTTTTCAGTCTTCTCAACGTAAGAGCCGAACAACACAGTGTCGCCCGCTTTTACTTCCAATGCGCGTACTTCGCCGCTATCCAATACTCGGCCGTTACCTACTGCCACTACTTCACCTCGCGATGATTTTTCAGCCGCAGAACCAGTCAGCACGATACCGCCAGCAGACTTGGTTTCTTCTTCTAGACGCTTAACGATCACGCGATCATGTAAAGGACGAATGTTCATTTGTTTGTTTCTCCTAACAGTTTCTGAACAACTACAGAAAAGTCATTAAAATTTAGTTGCCATATCTAATGGGGGTCGAGGTTTTAAAACCCAAGAGTAAAAATTAAAATTTTTTACTCTTTTCGTTCATATTCACCTTCGATAGTGGTGTGCTCTTCGCGACGCTCACTGTGTTGATGCTGTTGATGGCTGTGAAATTCAGCACTGAAGGTGCTTTGCCCCATACCTTGGCTCATGCGCACTTGCGCCTGAGAAGCAAAGGTTGCGGCCATTTTATTGCGCACTGCTGGCGTCAGTAATAAGAAGCCGAATACGTCGGTCACTATACCGGGCGTCAACAACAGAACGCCAGCAATGATGACACAGATACCAGTAAACATTTGTTTTGCCGGCATTTGCCCTTGTGCCATTTGCACCTGCGCCTCACGCATTGCGCCAACGCCTTGTTGCTTCACCAGCTTAGCGCCCAAAATCGCGGTAACGATAATTAAGGCAATGGTGGCAACACCGCCAATCACCTCGCTTAATTGAATTAATAGCGCGATTTCGATGATTGGAACAATGATAAATAGTAAAAAAAGTGCTCTGAACATAACGGCTCTCATAAAAGTCGATGAAATAGAATTGAGGTTGATAAGGTCAGATTTCAAGTCATCTGTTGTCGCTCTATGGGCTTTGCCCTTGCTATCAGCTAGTATGGGGGTTAGAAACGGGACTCACAAAAAGGTTCAGTATGACTACTCACTACCGGCTTATCTTTACAACTTGTGCAAATAAACAAGAAGCACGCGCGATGGCAGAACAATTGGTGCAGTTAAAACTCGCCGCCTGTGTCAACATTCTTCCCGAAGTAGAGTCAATCTACATGTGGCAAGGAGAAGTGGCCAGCGAAAACGAGACCAAACTGCTAATTAAAACCAAGTCTGAGAAAATGAACCAGGTGATCCAAACCATTAAACAGCTACATAGTTATGAAGTGCCTGAAATTCAGGTTGTTGATGTGGCCACCGGAAACCTGGCGTATTTTAATTGGATGGATGAGGTATTAAATTAATGCGTTATGTGCTGTTTTTGCTCACCTTAGCGTTTAGCTCGCTAAGTTGGGCGAACAACTCCGTTTTAAATAGCTTATTAGAGCCCTCTAAAAGCACTTTTCTCCCCGTCGAGCAGGCATTTAAGCTCGACTTTGACCAACAAGGCGACACTTTATTTGTAGGGTGGGATATTGAGCCAGGTTATTATCTCTACAAACACAAGTTAGAGTTCGTCGGTAAGGGCGCCACCATCACTCCACCCAGTGACCTTCCCCAAGGGGACATGATTGAAGACGAGTTTTTCGGTCGCACTGAGGTCTATTTTGATAGTGTGAGTATTATCTCCAAACTCAGCGATGTTGGTGATAATGCCAGTGTCAAAGTACGTTATCAGGGCTGCGCCGAAGCAGGCCTTTGCTACCCCCCTGAAGTGGTGGAAATTCCGCTTACGGCCCTTGCTGCCAGCACGGCGACTGCCGAAACGCCAACCACCGAGGTCCCGGCTAACAAGGCCACCAGTGATGAGGGTGAACAATCACTCACTGAGCGTTTAGCCAGCCAAAGCTTAGTCACTAATTTAGTATTCTTTTTTGTTGTCGGTATCGGCCTGGCGTTTACACCTTGTGTGTTCCCCATGTTTCCGATTCTTTCTAGCTTAATCGCTGGGCAGAAAAACCTCTCTACGAAAAAAGCCTTTAGCCTGTCGTTTGTTTATGTGCAGGGCATGGCCGTGACCTACGCGCTACTAGGTTTAGTGGTTGCCTATTTCGGCGGGCATATTCAAGGCTATTTACAGCACCCCTATGTATTAATCAGCTTTAGTTTGCTGTTTGTATTGCTGGCGCTATCGATGTTTGGGCTTTACGAAATTCGTTTACCCCAAAGTTTGATGAACCGCCTAACAGAAGTCAGTAATAAGCAAAAAGGCGGAAACTACACCGGCGTATTCTTGATGGGCGTGCTCAGCGGTCTGATTGCCTCGCCGTGCACCACTGCACCACTTTCTGCAGCGCTACTTTATGTGGCTCAAAGCGGCGATTTTGTGGTTGGTGGCTTGACCTTGTATGCCTTAAGCCTAGGTATGGGCCTACCACTGCTGCTATTAGGCACCTCGGGCGGGAAATTACTCCCCAAAGCCGGTGGCTGGATGGAGCAAGTAAAAACCTTATTTGGCTTCTTAATGTTGTTTGTGCCACTTATCTTATTAGAGCGTATTTTACCTTTCGAGGTGATCCTGCTAATGGCCGGCTTGTTGGCCATTGCTACCGCTATCTACTTACATTATTGGCAAAGCGGGCAAAACCAAGGGAAAGGAAAAACGACTCTATGGAGTTTTGCCATGCTGCTGTTTGTTGGTGGCTTAATGCTGGTACAAAACTACATTTGGCCTAAGCCACAGAGTAACAGCACGGCTGCGACAGTTTCCTCTAACGAAAAGCATGGTGAATTTGTACATGTAGCTAATTTAGCAGAACTGGAAACCTTGATTGCTCAAACCGATGGCTTGGTGATGGTTGATCTCTATGCCGAGTGGTGTGTGGCATGTAAAGAGTTTGAGAAGTACACATTCCCGAAAGACAACGTGCAACAGCAGTTTGAGCATTTCACCTTAGTACAGGTCGACCTCACCGAAAGTAATGACACCACCATTGAATTAATGGAGCACTACACCGTTTTTGGTCTACCAAGTATTTTGTTTTTTGATAACAGCAACGAAGAATTACCTGAGCTGAGAGTCACCGGTTTTATGGGGGCAGATGAATTTGCTTCCCACCTACAAGCAGTACGTGACGCAGCACAGTAATCCTTTTTACTGATTAATGCAGGGTGAGCCTCATCACCCTGCTCATTTTCCCCACACTAGTAAACCCCACCTAGCCAAACCTGGTTAACAAGGTCATTAGACCAGTATTTTGCTGCTATTTACGTCGAACTCTCTATAATAGTCGGCAAACGTGAGAAAAGTTTGCTATTTGCTACTTTTGCCCTTAAGTTAAATACTATTATTTGTACAATCACTTAAAACTCACAAGATAAAGGATTTTAGTCGCATTATGGCTGCAAAGTTTAAGATTTTAGTTATTAACGGTCCTAACCTAAACATGTTAGGTAAGCGTGAGCCGGATAAATATGGCGTAAAAACACTGGCGCAGATCACCGGTGAACTAAATGATGCAGCAGCGGCCTTAAATGTTGAGCTGGCGCACTTTCAAAGTAACAGCGAAGCAGCATTAATAGAGCACATTCACGACGCGTGGCAGCAATTTGATAGCATTATTATAAACCCTGCCGCATTCACCCACACCAGTGTGGCCCTGCGTGATGCTCTACTCAGTGTTGATATTCCCTTCTTTGAAGTTCACCTCAGCAACATTCATCAACGCGAACCCTTCCGTCACCACTCTTACTTTTCTGACGTGGCACAAGGGGTTATCTGCGGTTTTGGTGCAATGGGTTACCACTTCGCGCTTCAAGCAGCGGTAAACCGGTTGCAGAATTCGAATTAAAAACTAACTAACAGGCGGGTTTTTCATGGACATTCGCAAAATAAAGAAATTAATTGAACTAGTTGAAGAGTCTGGCATTGCTGAGCTTGAGATCACCGAAGGTGAAGAGTCGGTACGTATTAACCGTCATAGCCAAGCTCCTGCGATGCCACAGCATTACGCCTTGGCGCCACAAGCGGCTCCTGCTCCTGCAGCCCCAGCGGCTGCTCCAGCAAGTGACGCACCAGCAGCAAGCGATGCACCTGCTCGCCCTAGCGGCCATGAAGTAACTTCACCTATGGTTGGTACATTCTACGCGGCCTCTTCACCAGAAGCCGCTGCTTATGTTGAAGTAGGTAGTAAGGTTAACGTAGGCGACACTTTGTGCATCGTTGAAGCGATGAAGATGATGAACCAGATTGAAGCTGATAAAGCCGGTACGGTTAAAGCAATCTTGGTTGAGAATGGCGAGCCTGTTGAGTTCGACCAACCTCTTTTCATCATCGAATAATCGCGCAACTCAAACAAGGCACTAACTATGTTAGATAAAGTTGTTATCGCAAACCGAGGTGAAATTGCACTTCGTGTTCTGCGCGCCTGTAAAGAGCTAGGTATAAAAACGGTTGCCGTGCATTCTACCGCCGACCGTGACCTGAAACACGTGCTCCTTGCAGATGAAACTATTTGTATTGGTAAGCCACCTGCTACCGAAAGCTACTTAGATATCCCCCGCATTATTGCTGCGGCGGAAGTCACCGATGCAGTCGCTATTCACCCAGGTTATGGTTTCCTATCGGAAAACGCTGATTTTGCCGACCAAGTTGAGCAAAGTGGCTTTGTATTTATTGGTCCTAAAGGCGACACCATTCGTCTTATGGGTGACAAAGTATCGGCCATTGAAGCGATGCGTAAAGCCGGCGTTCCTTGCGTACCCGGTTCTGATGGTCCGCTCACTAACGACACCGAACGTAATATGCAAATTGCTAAGCGCATCGGTTACCCAGTGATCATCAAAGCCGCTGGCGGCGGCGGTGGCCGTGGTATGCGCGTAGTACGCAGCGAGAAAGAGCTGGTCGACTCCATCGCCCTTACTCAGCAAGAAGCCAAACAGTTCTTTGGTAACGGCATGGTTTATATGGAAAAATTCCTAGAAAACCCGCGCCATATCGAAGTGCAAGTATTGGCAGACGGCCAAGGCAACGCAATTCACTTAGGTGAGCGTGATTGCTCGATGCAACGCCGCCACCAAAAAGTAGTTGAAGAAGCACCTGCACCGGGTATCACCGCAGAAATGCGTAAGTACATTGGCGATCGCTGTACTCGCGCGTGTATCGAAATTGGTTATCGCGGCGCGGGCACCTTCGAGTTCCTATATGAAAACGGCGAGTTCTACTTTATCGAGATGAATACCCGTATTCAGGTAGAGCACCCTGTAACAGAAATGGTAACAGGTATTGACCTCATCAAAGAGCAGTTAAAAATTGCAGCTGGTCAGCCATTATCAATCACTCAGGAAGATGTGCAAATCCGTGGTCACGCAATTGAGTGCCGTATTAATGCGGAAGACCCAAAAACCTTTATCCCATCACCAGGTAAGATCACCCGCTTCCACCCAGCCGGTGGTTTGGGAATTCGCTGGGATAGCCACATTTATGCGGACTACACTGTACCGCCACATTATGACTCAATGATTGGTAAGCTTATTTGTTACGGTGAGAACCGTGACGTTGCCATTGCTCGCTCGCGCAACGCGCTCAACGAGTTGGTTATCGACGGCATTAAAACCAATACCGAGCTTCATAAACTGATTTTATCGGACGAGAACTTCAAAAATGGTGGCACTAATATCCACTATTTAGAGAAGAAACTTGGCCTATAGAGCTAAATGTTAAGCAAAGCCAAAGCCGACCTACGTCGGCTTTTTTTGTTTTTAGAGCTTTTATAGCGATAGTCGGTGTATTTTCATATAGAGCTGCTATCACCCTCGAGAAAGTGTTACATTATCACAATTCCAAGCGTCTATTTTCAAAGGTCTTATAATGAACCGCAACTTTCTCAAAAACTCACTTTCAGCTTTAATGGTTTCATTATCGCTGCTGACATCTAGCCCTCATGCTCTCGCACAAACTTATAAAGAAGTTGAGTGGATTGAGCTAATGCCGAAAGACGATTTAGATGCCCTACTCAATCCACCTGAGTATTTAAACGAGATCACTGATGGCTCAGAACAAGACACCCTCGATGCATTGGGTAACATTGAGGCCACAGACAAACAGGCTAAACGTTATCAAAGTGCGTTAGAGTCCAAGGCAGTCATAGAAAGTTTCGATGGGGAGAATATTCGCTTGCCAGGCTTTGTAGTGCCTTTGGAAAACAATGAAGAGCAAAAGATCACAGAGTTTTTTATTGTGCCTTACTTCGGTGCCTGCCTGCATATGCCGCCACCGCCTCCTAATCAGATGATATTCGTCCGCTCTGCAGAAGGCATAGAGCTGGAAAGCCTGTACGATGCATTTTGGTTTGAAGGCACTGTGCGTATAAAAACAATGAAGAATGAGCTAGGTACAGCAGCCTACACGCTTGAGTTGGCAAATATGACGTCGTACGAGAATTAGTTCCATTCAAATGGATTCTGGGGATGAAAAAAGGCTTAGTGTATGCTCTAAGCCTTTTTGATAACAGCCTTACGGATAAGTAAAGCTGGCCTTTAGTCAGGTATTATTATTTCAGATTGCGGCGCTTTAACAAACCATCAGTCGTTGGCGCTTGACCACGGAACGCTTTGTAAGACTCCATTGGTGGACGTGAGTTACCCACTGATAGAATTTCTTTACGGTATTTCATACCTAACTCTCGTTTCAAACCACCTTGCTCTTGCACGTATGAAAATGCGTCAGCAGCTAGAATTTCACTCCACATGTAAGCGTAGTAACCAGCTGAATAGCCGCCGCCCATTGAGTGTGCGAAGAAGGTTGATTTATAACGAGGTGGAACAAAGTCTAAGTCAACACCATGCTTTTCAAGTGCGGCTTGCTCAAACTCGTTTGCATTAGTGGGTACATTATCAACTGAGATGCTGTGCCATTCCATATCAAGCAAAGCTGCTGACATGTATTCAAGCGTGTCATAACCCATGTTGAATGTGCGTGATTTGATCACTTTCTCTAATAACTCAGCTGGAATCGGTTCCCCCGTTTGGAAGTGCTTAGCATAGTTTTTGATTACTTCAGGATATGCAGCCCAGTCTTCTTCGTATGTTGAGGGGAACTCAACGAAGTCACGCGATACCGCAGTACCAGCCAGTTTCGGGTACTTCACATCAGACAGCATGCCGTGTAAACCATGGCCCATCTCATGGAACATGGTTGTTACGTTGTCATAGCTTATTAGCGTACGCTCGCCTTCTGGTGCTTTCTCAATGTTCATCACATTTACAACCACAGGCTTTTGGTTAAGTAACTTAGACTGGCCTACAAATGAGCTCATCCAAGCACCACCACGTTTGCCTTCACGAGCAAAGTAGTCAGCGTAGAAAATCGCTAAGCTAGTGCCATCCTCGTCAAATACTTCGTATGCTTTTACGTCTGGGTGGTAAACTGGTAGATCAGTACGTGGCTTGAAGGTCACACCGTATTGGCGGTTCATGGTGAAAAATACACCGTCTTCCAAAACACGGTTAAACTCGAAGTACTTTTTAACTTCGTTGGCGTCAAGATCATAGCGCTGCTGACGCACTTTTTCTGCGTAGTATGCCCAATCCCAAGGCTGAACTTCTGCACCTTCTAACTCTTCACTCATAAGAGCTTGAATGTCAGCTGCTTCTTTCTTCGTGTTCTCAACAACTGCTGGCACCATTGAACCAAACATGTCGTAAACTGCTTTCGGTGTACCAGCCATTTGTTTTTCTAGGCTGTAGCTTGCCCAGTTGTCGTAGCCAAGAAGCTGTGCTTTTTGTGCACGCAGTTCAACTAAACGTAAAACGATGGTGCGATTATCGTTTTCACCCTCTTGCGCACGGTAAGCTGATGCTTCCCACACACGTTGACGAAGTTCACGGTTGTCTAGCGAGGCAAGAATTGGCTGGCGTGTAGTGTTGGTGATGCTAATTAAGTACTTACCTTTGTGGTCTGCTGCTTCGGCCGCTGCAGAGGCTGCTTTGAGTTGCGCTTCTGACAAACCTTTAAGCTGAGCTACATCATCAACAACTACTGCGATATTGCTGCTTTCTGCAAGTAAGTTTTGAGCGAACTGTGTGGTTAACGATGAGTGTTCTTCGTTAATTTGGCGTACTTTTGTCTTTTGCTCTTTGTTTAGCTTGGCACCTGCACGTACAAAGTCACGGTAGTAAACTTCAACCAAACGCTTTGACTGTGCATCAAGATCTAACCCGTCTCGTTGGTTATAAAGCGTTTCAATACGCTCAAACAATTGCCCATTTAACTTAATATTATCGTTATGGGCTGCGAGCCTAGGTGCAAGCGCTTGTTGTAGCTTACGACGCTCAGGGTTGCTATCTGTCCCGACTAAGTTAAAGAAAATACGGCTTGTACGAGTAAGTAATACACCACTTTTCTCCATAGCGATAATGGTATTTTCGAACGTTGGGTCTTGGGAATTTTTTGCAATTGCTTCAATTTCTAGTGCTTGCTCTTTCATCCCTTTTTCAAATGCAAGCTGGAAATGCGCATCGGTAATTTTATCAAAGGCTGGCGCTCCATAAGTCAGCGTACTCGCACTGAAAAGAGGGTTTGCTTGAGATCGGCTTTCACCCCGCCCAGCATTTTGGAATTGTCGTTGCTTAGCGCTTGCCTCTGGCGTCGCATTTGCGGTGTTATTTTGTTCACACCCTGAAAGCATTAGCGCGCTAAAAACCGCTGCTGCACTTAATGTTAATTTCATTCTTGTTTCCTTCGCACTTTTCATGCTGTTATATCATCACTAAAAGTGATTACTAATTATCGTTAAGACCTCAATTGACTCGAGGTAAATTACTGAGCTTTACAGTTCATTCGACAGTTTTTTGTAACCTTTTACCAAGTAATGGTTTGCCGATACGACTGATTCTGAAAAGCTGGCATACTCTGGGGGAACTTTTTCTATGCTTTCAAGATCGAAACCTGGACCTATGTTCGTCATAGGTGGCACATGAAAGTAATCGGGGAGATCTAAGCCGTCAATCACACAATTGTGTCGCACCACACAACCTTTACCTACGTTCGTGCGAAAGATGACTGAGTTGAAACCGATAAACACATCGTCTTGAACTTCACAGGGCCCATGAATTATTGAGCGGTGTGCAATTGAGGTGCGTTCACCAATGGTAACGGCAGCACCTGATTTAGAGTGGATAACCACACCATCTTGAATGTTTGAATCGCGCTTGATAACAATCGGCTGCATATCAGCATCTTCGTCTATTTCATCGGCGCGAATCACAGCATAAGGGCCAATAAATACATTTTCTTCAACAATCACTTTGCCGCATATAATGGCGGTTGGATCGATAAATGCACCTTGCGCGACTTGCGGTATATCCCCATTGGGGTTTTTTCTTAGCATGGTGCTTCCTAGTTATATTTTTGATCAATGGCCACTGCATTGTGAGCATGTAAGCTTTCTTGGTGATCGACTTTGAACCAATAGTCGCTTACCCACGTCATTTGCTCTAATGCTTCTTTTAGGCGTCTCGCCGCATCCTCACAGAACATCAGGTTCTGTGCATTCAATTGCGCAAAGGCTTGCTCATCTTGGCGCTTAACAGCAGTTTGGACTGCTGTGCCGATGACCTTTTCAAAATGCACGATCAAATCGGCCAAGTTAGGTAACTCTTCATTGCCTAATGTCAGCTTTAGTGTCGCGTATGAACGTTGGCTGTGTGGTGTTGCTACGCTACCGCTTTCAGATTCAATCCAATCAAGCAAACTGGCTTTATCAATGCTTTGTCCATCGAACTGCTGTGCAATTTTGTCACTTAAGGCTTGGCGAGAAAGTGCCGCTGAGCAAGGGCATGTGCTCGAATACGGAATCACGAGTTCCAGTGTGGTGTGCACGGTGTTATCAACTAATTGGGCATCAAGCACAACAGGGTAACTTTGATAACCAAATTGGTCGCTCAGTAAGGCACTTTTGTTGAGCATTAAGTCGAATTCTAAACGTACCCGCGCAGACTGGCTAAGCCCTTGTTGCGATTCGGCTAAATCCAATAATAATGTTTTTAAGGTCTCGCCACTAAGTTGTGCCTTGCTTAACTGGTCGCGTATGCGAATATAAAGACGCGACATGTGAATTCCTTTGGCATCTGCCTTGTCTAAGCTAACAAACACGTCGCTCATTGCATTAACGCGAACACTTTGCTCAGCAGACATAGGTACATTGATTGGAGTGGCAATTTTTTCCATACCAACCCATTTTAAAGGCGCGCAAGTATGGGCTTTATTACCAGACGCAACGTCTGGAAGTGTCAAATTCATGTGTGATTCCAGTAAATTATCGGTTAAAGGCTAATGCCATTGCATTACTCTGTGCTTGGTGCAGCTGTTCGCCGTCGAACAAATGCTCACCATTAACCCAGGTACCGCGTATTTTGGTGTTAAAGGTGTGGCCCGCAAACACGTTCCAGCCACATAAGTAGTGCGCATTATCAGCGGTAATCGCTGTGGTGGCGTTAGGATCAACAAGTACCAAGTCGGCGAAGTAGCCTTCACGAATAAAGCCACGCTCTTTGATGTGGTAACGCAAGGCGGGATTGTGCGCTACTTTTTGCACGACTTGCTCGATGCTCAAACGTGATGCCTGCACATGATCCAACAGAGTCAGTAATGCGTGTTCAACCAAAGGTAAGCCGGCGGGAGCCTCGGTGTAAGGCACATTTTTTTCCTGCCATGTATGTGGAGCGTGATCGGTAGCAATAATATCAATGACATCATTACGCACAGCATTGAGTAAAGCATCGCGATCCGTTTGTGCTTTTATGGCTGGGTTACACTTAATCAAATTACCCATGCGCGGATAATCGTTTTCACTGAACCACAAGTGATGCACACACGCTTCTGCGGTAATTGCTTTATCTTGAATATTGCCTGCACTGAATAAGCTGAGCTCTTTTTCGGTGGTGATGTGTAATACATGTAATTGGCTTTTGAACTTTTTAGCCAGAGATACCGCATAAGACGATGACGAATAACACGTCTCGGCATCACGGATAATCGGATGATCTTCTATTTGAGGAACTCGGCCCTGAGCTTCATATTTTGCTGCATTTTTAGCAAGCACACGACCATCTTCGCAATGTGTCACAATCAAGGTTGGGCTATGCTCAAAAATAGCATCGAGCGCTTGCGGGTGCTCTACTAATAAATCACCTGTTGAAGCGCCCATAAAGACTTTTACACCACAATGGCGCGTTGGATCTAAACGCTTAATTTGTTCAAGGTTGTCTTCTGTTGCACCAAGGTAAAAAGAATAGTTCGCAGCTGAGTGTTGCGCACCCAGCGCAAACTTATATTCAAGCGCTTCAATGGTGGTAGTAGAGGGTTTAACGTTTGGCATTTCCATAAAGCTAGTAATACCGCCACGCACCGCAGCCCGTGACTCACTGGCAATGGTGCCTTTATGCGTCAGGCCTGGCTCGCGAAAGTGTACTTGGTCATCAATCATACCAGGGAGTAACCATGCTCCTTGCGCATCAAGCACTTGAGTGTCAGCATCTGCACTGATGTTAGAGGCGACTTTCTCGATACGCTGCCCTTTTATCAATACATCAGCGGCCATTGAGCGCCCTTCATTCACTACAAGCGCATTTTTAATTAGCTGCTTCATCTAAAGGCATTATCCAAAGTCTAGCGTTAAAATTAATCTGCGTTGGTTCTGCGCTAATGCAGGTGAGCGATGCACTAAACCTGCTCCTTCATTGCCTTCCCATAGCTCTCCTTTTAATAGCGCCACGTCCCCTGTATTTAGCTGCTTAATATGTGATGCGTCAGTATACAAACCTGACTCTTCATCACTGAGGTGTTTGGACACCCCACCGAGCTTTTCTCGTTGTACCGCGTCATGCGCTAGCCATTGCGTACCCGGACCACTGAAGGTAGTAATTAAACGACACGGCACTTTATCAACATGAAAACGTGGGCACATAGCGTGCTCAAGTACTTTAAGGCGCAGGCCTATATACTTAAGTTCAAACAAACAAGCGAACATAGCCACTTGCTCTGCGATCATTTCATCAAGTTGCGCTTTAAAAGGTGCATCGCTGAGTACATCTTCAAGCTCTGTCTCAATCGACTGCGCTTCTACTGACTTGGTAATATTGAGGCCCGAGTTTTCACTAATGTACCGGTCAATTGCTGTGAGTAAATCAGCCGAGAGCTCACGTCGCCAAACCACCATATTCACGTGATCTTTGAAAATATCGGTTAACACCGTTGGGTTATTACCTTGAGTGTGAACACGGGTTTTCGGAAGTTGAACCGACAAAGCCTGAGTTGAAGCCACCATAATTATGCACCTCGTTGTCATTTAGGAGTGTTTTCGCGTGCATAAATATAACGTACCCAACTTCAAAATGAAACATTATAACATTTCATATTACTTTTACTTTGACCATATAATCTGTGCTGTGTTTACAGCACAGAGCACGAAGCGTGTTCAAATTACGTGCAATCAACACCTTGTAACTCAATTTAGTGATGACAACCCTGATGAGAAAACTTATACTGCGCAGGAATATTTTAATCGCCCTATAGCTTAGGTGATGAACGTAAGCCAAAGGCTTTGAGAAGTGATTTAACATCACTTCGAAAGTGAAAAACGCGAGGTCGTGGATGACCGAGCCGAGTGACTATCATCATGGATGTGTTTACTCTGACTTCACTATAAAACACAAAATGGCCCTATAGCTCAGTTGGTTAGAGCGCACGACTCATAATCGTTAGGTCCCTGGTTCGAGTCCAGGTGGGGCCACCATTTTTACTACTCTTTCTTATAGAAAACACCTTTAGCTACTTAAAGTCTATTCTTACTCCAAAGCGACTGGAGACTGAATTTATACTTCCCTTTCTACACCTTTTAGCCGGAAGTTTTGACCTAGTGATCTAGAAAGTTTACATTTCCTAAATACGGAAATACCGCTGAGTTATGGATGGCTCATGTCCCCTGACACTCTTTCGCTTGCGCTGCCACTCTCAGTGATAGATAGAAAAGGAATCCCCTATGTTTGGCATATTCAAAAAACAACAAGTCGATCTATGCTCCAGAGTACAGGGACAATTATTTATCAGCGGCCACCCCGCGAAGGGGATTCATGTTCACCGCATCCTCACTTATTCAGGTGAACAAGAGTTTTCAGATAGCACGGTCACTGATTCCGAAGGTTGTTTCTCGCTTCCAAAATACAGCATTCTATCTCGCAAGCCCAACAAGCTGTTTTTTGAGAGTTTTGTTCACCAATATATTTATGCTGAATATAAAGGACAAGAACTTTTAATTTGGTTTGCAGAGCAAGGCGGTAGAATTGAACAGGCATCTTTCGCTAAAAAGTTATCGACTATTAATTGCGACTTAAATGACGATGAAGTGCAGTTTCAATTTAATAGTGGAATGCCAAAGACTCTTTTCTGTGCCAATAGCCGTGGCCGTTGGAATAAAGATTTTAAGATCATAAAAGTAGTAGGGTCTTAACTTAGTTTAAAAAGAACATGGGTGGCTATAAAACCTGTCCTAGGGCAATCAAATTATTATAGTAACCTTCTAACCTCACAGTGGATATGATTAGCATCTTTAGAAAACATAAAATAGTTCTTTGCTCTAGGGTCTCTGGGCAACTACTTATTAATGGCCTGCCTGCAAATAAGGTTCGTGTGCGCCGCGTTCTCACTTATTCTGGTGAACAAGAGTTTTCAGATAGCACGGTCACTGATTCCCAGGGTTGTTTCTCGCTTCCAAAGTACAGCATTCTATCTCGCAAGCCCAACAAGCCGTTTTTTGAGAGCTTTGTGCATCAATATATTTATGCCGAGCATAATTCAGAAAATATGAAACTCTGGTTCGCCACAAAACCGGGAAAAGATGATCTGGTAGCATTCGAGAAAAAGCTTGGGAATATGAGGTGTGACTTAACCGACCCAGTCGCCCAATTTGAATTTGATAGTGGTTTCTACAATGTAAAAACGTCAGCCTCAGGAAAATGCAGATGGCAAAGTGATTTTGAAATTATTGATACTTTTTCTGAGTCATCAAATGATAAATAATTGCTGGTTGAGATGTGAATAGGTCGCGCCCTAATTATGTTTAGTATATTCAAAAAACAACAAGTCGATCTTTGCTCCAAAGTACAGGGGCAATTATTTATCAGCGGTCACCCCGCCAAAAGGGTTCGTGTTCACCGCATCCTCACTTATTCAGGTGAACAAGAGTTTTCAGATAGCACGGTCACTGATTCCCAGGGTTGTTTCTCGCTTGCAAAGTACAGCATTCTATCTCACAAGCCCAACAAGCCGTTTTTCGATAGTTTTACCCACCAGTATATTTATGCTGAGTTTGATGGGAACAAATCGCTAATATGGTTTGCCAAACACCGGGGCAAAGACGAACTAGATTCTTTTGCTAAAAAGCTGGGTAATATTATCGGCGATCTAACGGATCCAGAAGTACAATTTGAGTTTGATAGTGGTGTATCTCAGGTGAAGTACTTCGCTAATAGTAGGTGTCGCTGGGACGCTGATTTCAAAGTACTTGAGGTATTTCAGGATTAACTAAGGCATCAAGTAGCCACCTATCAGCAATAGCTTAGAGATATTGTGCGCCGACCCCTAGGGTATGCTCATTCACTTCTTCCATACATTTGCCTGTCAGCTTAGATAACTAATCAGAATGACCTTGGCGAGGGTCCCTGTTAAGAAACAGATAACTTCACTTTATACCTATCCACGTTCCTGTAGCCACTGCATAAAATGCTGTGCCGCCGCTGTTTTATCTGTACTTCCCTGATAAAAATATACTCCCTGCTCGCTGGGCACTGGCTGCCACCGGCTTTGTACTAACAGCCCCTGCTGCACTGCGTCTTGGGCAAAGGTCTGCGGTAAGAACGCGTAACCACGCCCGGCTATCGCCTGCTGCAAAATAAGAAACTCGAGATCGTAGTATTGGCGGTCAAAATCCTGCTCATTCAAATTATTACTGGCAATAAATTGTTGCCAAGGTGGCTCGGTTAAGCCTTTTTGTTTCCATGTGGGAATAAACACCTGAGACTCATCCGCTTTATGCGGCGCTTGGTAGAGCCCATAACTCGCTTGGCTCACACGTTGCGATGCCGGCACAGTGCTGGTGTCACCAAAGCGCAGGCTTATCTCATTACTTAGCTCCTGCCCGGTAACGGCTATCTGCTCTGAAGTGATGAGCTGATAGGCCAACTCGCCCTGCTGTGCGCGGTAGTGCTCTATGCGCGGCATCAACCACGTGGCTATGGCGCTGGTTGTATGAATAAGCAGGCGACTTTGCTGGCGTTTAAGCTGCATGAGGCCTTGTTCAATATCATCCATAGCGCCATGAATATGGCGGTATAACTGCTCACCGGCGGCGCTTAACTGAACCTGCTGCGCAGTGCGAATGAATAGCTTACTGCCTAGCCACTGCTCTAAATTACGTACTTGGTGTGAGACAGCGGTGGCACTGACATTGAGCTCTGCGGCGGCGAGCTTAAAGCTTTTTTTACGCGCCGCGATGGCAAAGGTTTTAACCGCATTTAAAGAAGGCAGCATCACGCTATCTCCAAGAGTAAATAAGCATTGAGTATACGCGAATAGAGCACCACAAGTAGATGAGTTTATCTCATCCATAGCTGAGTTTTATCCGTTTGCGCCACAGTGCTTCAAAAGCCCATAGTAATCACTCCCCCAACAACCGGAGTTAATTATGAAGCTACTACGAATTGATGCCAGCGCTCGCGCCGCCGATCAGAAAAACCCTAGTTACCGCTCGATATCTCGACAAATGGCCGACCATTTCATTAGTCAGTTACCACAGCAGGCGGTGCATATTATCCGCAGAGACGTGGGCAAACACCCTCCCCGTGCCATTAGCGAATTTTGGATTGAGGCCTGTTTCATCGCTGCCGAGCAAAGAAGTTATTCTCATCAACAGGCACTGCTTGAATCGGACACCTTAATCGCCGAATTAGCGGCAAGCTCGGTTATTGTCTTGGCTACTCCAATGTATAACTATGGGATGCCCAGCGCATTAAAAGCCTGGGTTGATCAGGTGATCCGAATTAATAAAACCTTCGATTTTGATGCCACGCGGGGTGATTCGCCTCTGCGTCCACTGTTACAAGGGAAAACGCTTATTTTGTGTTGGTCATGTGGCGAGTATGGCCTTGCGCCTGGCGAGCATAAAGCCGCCATGAATCACTTAGTGCCGCATCTGAAAACGGTGGCGCATTATCTAGGTGTAGAGCGCTTTATTGATGTACAAATACAAGGACAAGAATTTGCTGATGAGCGCCACCAGCAATCTCGAGAGCAGGCATTTTCGCGCCTTAGTGAGCTTGCTCAGCAGCTCACTGCACAATGACTTAAAACCGCGTAAGGTCGGCTGCTAGCGATTTTTTGGGCTTTTCTACCACACGGTGAATTTCTTGCCCCTTATCTAGAACAATAAACGTGGGTGTGTACTTAAGATTAAAACGTTGTGCTACACCCGCCTTATCCTGCTTTTGGTAGTCCACGGCAACGAACGACACCTGGGCGAGCTCAACTTCGCTGTGCTTTAGCAATTTAAGCAGTTTAGGGACTTCCCGCTCACTGTCGTGACACCAGGTGCCTAACAACACCACTAACTCCTTACCAGCTAACTTAGCCATTGCTTGCAAGTCTTGCTCTGTGGGTTGGTAGTCTTGGTAATGCTGTTGAAAAGCGGGATAGTCACTTAGTAACTGCTCGCCACTCACCGCCCCTTGCTGTATCTGCTGGGCTTGCAGGGGTGTGACCATCAACAAAGCACACAGCAGGGCGCAACTAACACTTAGAAATACTTTCATTTATCCTCCGGCGTCATAGTAAAACATTAAATGATAATGATTTACATTTATTTACCTTTCTTTATAATGGCTCGCGTATCTAATTCAGTTCCAAAGCGTCTAGCAGTTTCATAACCCTGTAAGCGCTTCTTTATTCATCAAAATAACGGATTTATTTTATGTGCTCTTTTAGATTTTCCCTACCTTTTTTAAGTCTTTTACTTTCTTTCAGCTCCATCAATTGCGCCTTAGCCAGCGCTAAAGACGATACCCGTCATATCGAAGTCCTCACGGTAACCGGACAAAAGCTCAATAACAGAGACTATCGCGTTGAGTCTTTAAATTCCGCCACCGGGCTGGATTTGAACCACCTTGATACCCCACAATCTGCCATTGCTATTAACCAGCAGCGTATGCAAGACCAACAGTTAACCAGTCCAGTTGAGGCGATTGGTGCTGTCACCGGGATCAGTATTCGCGAGGCGGATAATGGCAAGTTTTCCATTCGAGCGCGCGGTATTGGCGTCAACAGTATTTTATACGATGGTATTGCGACCACCTACGACACCCGCTTCAACTACGGAGATAACTTAACCGATACAGCAATTTATGAACGCGTTGATGTGGTACGCGGTGCCACCGGATTAATGTTAGGAGCCGGTAACCCTTCTGCGGCTATCAACCTAATCCGCAAACGCCCAACCGAGGTCGCTCAGGTTAATGTCTCTGCTTCACTGGGCTCATGGGACTACCAACGAGCAACCCTTGATGCCTCTGGAGCACTAAGCCAACAAGGGCGAGTTCGTGGTCGAGTTGTTGCTGCCTACAGCGACCGTGAATCTTTCCAATCGCGCTTTGCACAGAGCCAAACCACTTTATACGGCGCAGTTGAAACCGATATTGGTCGCGCTAGCTTATTACGAGTAAGTGCGGACTATCAATACACCGACCCAGAAGGAACCATGTCTGGAGGGATGCCGATATTTTATAGTGATGGCAGTCGCACGCAATACGACCGTGGCACCTCAACGGCACAACCTTGGTCATCATCAAAAACCCAAGCGCTTAATTCGGTGGTGACGTTTGAGCATCACTTCAATTCACATTGGCAACTCTCAGCCAGCTATATATATGGCGATAACGACTTAGAGTACGATGTGTGGTGGGTACGCGGAAACCCCGACCGGGAAAGCAATGAGGGCATGGTCCCCGGCTCAGTCAACTTTATTGACGCCGAACGAACGCAGCACACAGGCGACATCGAGCTACTGGGTCAATTCGAATGGCTAGGCCAATCGCATCAGCTGCTTGTGGGTTGGAATCAGCAAAAGCAAGAATTTGCCACGCCTTACTACCCGGCAATCAACGCTCCAACCCAGGTCGGTGATTTTCGCCAAGATGATTATGCATTCCCTGCGCCGCAGTGGGCTGACACCGCCGCTTACGGCTCGTATGGTGAGACCGAGCAACAGTCAGCCTATGTGGCTGCACAGTTGAAACCAACGGCATCATTATCGGTAATTAGTGGTGTGCGCTTAAACCAATGGCAAACCGATACCGATAATTTCGGCCGGACGCATGATTACTCACTAAACGACGAATTCACTTACTATTTAGGATTGTCTTACGCGCTCACCGATAACTGGGTTATTTATGCCAATAGCGCTGATATTTTCTCACCACAAAGCTTAATTGGCGAACAAGGCCAATATCTCGACCCGGTGCAAGGAGAAAACCTCGAGTTGGGTATTAAAGCCACCTTGTTCAACGACAAGCTCGATGTTGCTTTTTCAGCCTTTCAAATCGACCAAGATAATGTTGGTGAATACACTGGCGAGACCATTCCAGGCACCACGCAGCGTATTTATAAAGGCATTGATGGCACCCGCACTCAAGGCGTAGAGCTCGAACTTAACGGTGCTATCACCGAAAATTGGCAAGTGTATCTGGGTTATACTCATGCCGAGGGCGAAACACCAGAAGGCGAGATATTAAACTCAACCAACCCAGAAGATCAGATTAAAGTCTTTTCTACCTATGATTTTTCCGGCGCCCTAGCTGGCTTAACCCTCGGTGGTGGCATTAACTGGCAAAGCGAAACCTTTGATGAAGTTTCCAATCCAATGACCGGCCCAGTAGAAGTAGGTCAAGGTGGCTACGGTATCGCCAATATCATGGCTCGTTATGCTGTTTCTGAGCACCTTACGTTCAGCATTAACCTCGATAATCTCTTTGATAAACGCTACTACAATCAAATAGGTTTCTACGATCAATACCGCTACGGCGCGCCACGCAACTTTAAAGCCTCAGTGCGCTATCAGTTCTAAACCCTCATCGAATGTTCTTGGTGCGCTGTCCTGCAGTGCACCACTTCCTTTGCTCACTGCCCTACTCCCTACACCACTGTGGTGATAACACGTTGCAAGTGCACGACTTTTCGGGTCACGACCGTGAATTTACGCTAAACTTAGGCGTGATGGTGGCTGTACTTGGTGTATCACAACTAAACCCTAGAGGCTCAGCACGGGTGCATCCTTTTTTGATGCGCGCCAACTAACTTTGGGAGAGGCAATGCAAGGTATTGACGAAACATTACTGTCACAGCTAGAAGCTGGATTTAAGCTGCCTGTTAAGCCCGCCGCATTAGAGCAGCTGCAAGCGGAGTTAAACCGCAACGATCCCAGTATTGATGTTGTTAGTGAGCTTATTGCCACCGACGTGGCGATGTCAGCCACCGTGCTTCGCGTGGTAAATTCACCCAATTTTGGTAAAGAAAAGGAAATCACTGATATTAACTACGCGGTGATTCTCTTAGGCCTCAATACTATTAGCCATATTGTCTCCCGCTATTTGCTCAAACAAGTATTTCGGCAACAAGGGTGCTGTATTTCCCTGGCGCGGTTTTGGGATACCTCAACCGAGATCTCACGCTTATGCGTTTACATAGGCCAAAGCTTAACGCGAAGCTTGCCTGCTGATAATTTACAAACGTTGGGGTTATTTCATGATATCGGTATTCCGGTGATGGCGATGAATTACCCTGATTACGTGAACGTACTAAACGAAGCCAACGACAACGTCCATGCATCATTGACTCAGCTTGAAGATAAACGCTACCCCTGTAATCACGCCATCCTTGGTTTTTACATGGCCCATTCTTGGCATTTACCGAAAGTGTTGTGCAATACCGTGCTTCGCCATCATGATTTAGACTTTTTAGATGAACACCAAAGCAGTGAAGAAGAGCGCTTGTACTACGCGATTTTAAAGGTGGCAGAAAACATTGCTCATACCCACAAACGCTTTCGTAGCATTAATAATTGGTCCACCATTGAAAGCCAAGTATTAGCCACTCTGGGGTGGCAACAAAATGAATATCAAGCCCGTTTGGAAGCTGGAGAGTCACTACTGATATTTAATGCCAATTGAGCATGCTACACTTTGGGCAAACAGCACAATAAGGACGACACATGCTTGAATGCCACAGCGACAAACCCATTACGCTGATTGTGGGCTCTAAAAACCCAGTAAAGATCAATGCCGCCAAAGCCGCCCTTGCCACCTACTTCCCGGATAGAGACATTATTTGCCAAGGTGTGGAGGCTCCCTCAGGCGTTGCCGATCAACCTTTAGGTGAGGCGCAAACCCTGCTTGGTGCGCATAACCGCATTCGTTATTGCCAAGCGCATTATCAAGGTGATTATTACATGGCTATGGAAGGCGGCGCCGCGCAGTTTGACTACGGGGCGGCCACTTTTGCCTTTGTGGTTATCGCTCATGGCGACGAGCACAGTGTCGGACGTAGCTGCAATTTGCCCCTGCCAAAGCACTTATACCAAAAACTAGAGCAAGGCCAAGAGCTTGGCAATGTGATGGATGAGGCTTTTGCAACTAAGAATATTAAACAGCAAGGCGGTGCTATTGGCTTGTTAACGCAAGGCCACGCCACCCGTCAAAGCAGTTATCAACAGGCCTTGTTACTGGCAATGGCGCCTTTTAATCACAGTGAGTTATTTGCGAGTACACGTTAATTATGCGCTACCCTTGGATTCTTTTTGATGCCGATGAAACCCTGTTCCACTTTGATGCTAAAGCGGGCTTAACACACATGTTTGCCCGCTATGAAGTGGACTTTGCCGACGCTGATTACCGCACCTTCGAAGCCGTAAATCGGCCATTATGGGTGGCATATCAGGGCAACACCATCACCGCGCAGCAGTTACAGGAACGCCGTTTCGAGCAATGGTCCGAGCGCCTAGGCGTGAGTGCTCGAGAGCTAAACTTACGATTTATGGAAGCGATGGCAGAAATTTGCCAACCCCTGCCCGGTGCAATCGAGCTGCTTAACGCGCTACAAGGTAAAGCGAAGCTGGGCATTATCACCAACGGTTTTACTGAACTACAAAGCGCACGATTAGAAAAAACCGGCTTAAAAGGCGCTTTTGAGTGGCTGGTTATTTCTGAGCAAGTCGGCTATGCCAAACCTCATATGGCGGTATTTGACCATGCCTTCGCGCTAATGGGCCACCCACCAAAAGAGCAGATACTGATGGTTGGCGATACGCTGGAATCGGACATTGTTGGCGGCATCAATGCGGGCATTGATACTTGCTGGCTAAATCGCCATGAAAAACAGGCCCCTGAGCATATGACCCCAACCTATGAGGTAAAGTCGCTGTGCCAGCTAAGAACGTTGCTACTGTAACGCCGAGCCTACCAATATAAAAAATGCCAGCACATGGCTGGCATTCACACACGGGAATATTTCTAATGGAATAGAAATTAGTTACTTCCAAGAGGTCATCTTGTGACCTTTGAGGGCATAGAACAGGAAGAATACATAGCTAGGTAACATCACCCAATACGCATTTTGCTGTCCTTCTGCGGAAATCGTTGAACCGGTCGCTAAACTCAAAAACACTGGGCCGAACGCCCCTCCAGCAATCCCCATCACTAATAGGCCTGAGCCGACGCTAGTCAGTTTGCCTAAGCCCGATAATGCCAGTGGCCAAATTGCTGGCCATACCACAGCATTAGCTAGACCACACAAAGCGAGCATCAGTACCGTGTCTGGTAGTGCAGGCCCACCAAAAGGCACTAGCAATGCTTGCGCTAACACTGTAGAGTCGCGACTCACTGTGGTAATACCAATCACCAAGGCAAAGCCGAGAATTGCTGAGCCACTGAGTGCGGCTTGCTGGGAAATAACGCGCGGAATGAGAATAATCCCGAGAAGATAACCCGCCACCATGCACACCATAGTGTAAGAGGTCATGACCCCGTAGTTTTCCACGCCGAGAGCAAGTGCATAAGAGCCAATAGTATCACCGGCGATCACCTCAACTGCGACGTACAAGAACAGAGCCATCACGCCCAGAGCCAAGTTCGGGTGCGCTAATGCGGCTTTAACCTGACCTTTACCACCTGCTTGCTCTTCATCATCGACCAACTCAGGCAGCGGAGAATATTTAACAGCTAACGCCAACGCACCGATAAACAGTGCCATGCCAATATAAGGCCATACTAAGCTGTTAGCCATGGCATCAATATCATCTTGGCTGAGCTCTTTGCCCACTAAACCGGTGAAGTTGCTAATAATCAATGCGGTAAACACCATAGGCGCAAATACCCCTGCACCTTTATTTAAAATGCCCATAATACTGACACGTGCTGCCGCTGATTCTTCAGGGCCAATGCGCACGACATAAGGGTTAACGGCTGTTTGCAGCAAGGTTTGCCCTATCCCCATCACCAATTGGGCAAATAAGAACAATGCAAACACTTGGGTTTTGGCGGCCGGAATGTATAAGAAACCCGCGACCATCATGGTTGCCATACCCAGTGCCATGCCATTTTTATAGCCGATTTTCTTGATCACCAGAGCTGAGGGCACAGCCGTAAAAGTAACCGCGATATAGAAAGAAAATAGAATAAGCGAGGCCTGAAACGGCGTCAGCTTCAAAATTTGTTGGAGGTAAGGCATCAATGAGCCATTGAGCCATGTTGCGAACCCTAGAATAAAAAACAGGGTCGCGACAATGGCCATAGGCACAAAGTTGCTTTGCTTTTTAGTTGTTGACACTGTTGCTTCCATAAACTCTTCTCGTTGTCGATATAGATAACATCAAAACTAAGCAGATCATATAGTTATCTCTACCGTTTCGATGGAAGCTGACTTCAAAGCCAGCATATAAGTAAGCGCACAAGCTCACCGAATATAAATATTATTGTTATAGCCGCGCTTTTTTCACAGTACGTTAGGATAAAACTAACACCTAGTTCACAAAAATGACAGCGCTGCCATAAACTGTACGTCAAAAGAGTTTATTTTACCAGCAAGAATTTTATCAGCCTGATAAAGGGCCATATAACAAAGAGTTGGCTTAATTATGCCGGGTTACAAAGGTTGTGAACCGGCGCTTTGCGCTGTCTATATGCAATGAGTGGAGGGATACAAAAAAGGCATCGCCTCATAGCCATGCCTTTTTATGTATGCGGTGATTAACGCACGCGAGTGGTGCGACTGATTTGATTATTCACTCGTGAGCGCAGTAACACCTCAGCGTTCGCACCGACAGTGACCGACTGCTTATAAGGCTGCCAAGTGCTGCCATTATCTAGGCTGTATTCGATACTTAGCCCAGGATAGGCGCTATTAGCCACCAACTTACCCTGCTCAATCACACCGCCAGGCACCGGTAAGTGCAAGGTAATGCCATCACGATCGAGTTTGTACAGCTCCTTTATTGCTAAGGCACTGGCAAAGCGCTGCCAATCCTGCTGGCGTGCGCGAGAATCGGGTTGCTCTCCTTCCCACTTCGCTTTGTGCCATGCACGCTCAGCGACCGCAAGCATACGGGGGAAAACCATGGCTAAGACTTGTTCTTCGGTACGAATCGTTTCAGACCATACTTGCCCTTGCATTCCCAACACATTTTCAGGCTTTTCCAAGGCTGGCATTGGTCGACCCACCAAGGCCTCGAGGTTATCTATTTTATCGCGGGCGCGGGTGTAATCGGCATTGGCATAAAGGTCGTCAGGCATATAACCAAACACTTTCTCGGTATCGGTGTAGCGCGTTGCCCAGTAATATCCGCGCTCTTGTGGGTGCGCTTCATAAGGATGGTCAAAATATAAATGTGTGCCATGAGAGAGGATCACTTGATAACCGGCGTTAGCTAAGCGATAGGCACGATCGGCGACGCCCCATTCCCAAATATTGTCCCAGGCGTTGGTAAAGAACACCTCATTGGGGTATTCATCGCGGTTAAACGGGTTGACCTTGTCGTACATAATGCCGTCTTCCCACACCCCAGGGGCAATGCCACGCTTGTGCAGCAGCTGCGCCACCCGCTGAGTAAAGTAGGGTTTTAAATCGGCCACTCCGGCCACCCCATTGTTGGCTTCGGCAAATAGCGCTTGGCATGCGGGAGAGCCAATCCAAGAGCCAGCTCCAACTTCATCACCGCCGATGTGCAAGTAGCGAAGTTTAGTCCCCGCTTCACGGTACATTTGCTGTAACTCATAAGTGACTTTATCCATAAACGCATAGGTTGAGTCCAAGCACACATTCATTGAGTTATCGGTGTAATTTTGCACCGTGATATAGCTGGACGTGTCTTTTGGGTCACTGAGCAGATAGCGAGTGGCGGCACTTAAATCAACCTGACTAAATTCTTGAGTATCGGGTTGTGGGTTAGTTAAAGAGCCTTGAGCATATTGCTCTGCCTGCTGCTTAAGGCGACGATAACGAGCTTCCATCGCTTTAATAGAGGCACGAGCATGGCCGGGCCCCTCAATTTCTGGGATGATCTCAATATGGCGGGCTTTGGCAAACTGCAATAGCTCAATAAAGTCGGCGCGACTTAAGTAGCCATTGCCAGAACCTGACTTAAATGGCCCCGTGCCCAACTGCGTAAGCAAACAGCGATTTTCTTGTAGGTCGAAACAACGATACGCACCAATTTCGGTAAGCTCGGGTAAACCGGGAATTTCTAAGCGCCACCCCTCATCTTCGGAAAAATGCCAATGTAAGCGGTTCATTTTATAGCGCGCCATTTGCTCTACAAGCTTGAACACCGCTGCCTTACCATGGTAATTACGGCCATTGTCGTAGTGCATGCCACGCCAGCCATAACGGGGGTTATCGCGCACCTCAAGGTTAGGTAGTGTTGCCGCACCAGTCGCTGGTAACAGTGCCAACAAACTCTGCATGCCATAAAAAGCACCGGCATTATCGTGGCCGACGATGCGGATAATGTCGTCATCAATTTCCAAGTAATACCCTTCAGGCTCACCTACTTGAGCATCCACGCTGAGCTTAATAACTTTATCTTCGCCAGCATTAAGGTGGTCAGCCTGAGCGCGGAGGTTCAAGCCATATTTGGCTTTAAGATCCGCAGTGAAGAGCGAAACTTCTGAGCTTAACTGCCCGGCAAAGCTGATACTCCAGCTCTCGTCTAACACCGCACTGCCACGATGGTAATCCACCTCTTGTGGCCTAGGAATAATCCGTTTAACTGCTTGTTCAGCATCAACCTTGGTCAAACCTTGGTTACGCTCAAAACGCACCTTTGCATCAACCAAAATGGTTTTATCTTCGGGGTCGTTATACCGGCGAAGCTGCTTGGGCTCACTAAAAGGGGTTACGAAGTCACTAAAGTCCTCGCTGTCGGTATTAGCAAAAATGGCAGGCTTGGTATCCTTAGCGACAACAAAGGCACGGGGCATAAAGTCACTGTAAGCGACTATCCATACACTGGCTTCAAATGGGATCACTAGGGTTTCACCACTGGCTAAACCAGCAAAGTCACTAGTAGGAATTAATCGGTGTAAGTCGCCATTAACGTGTTCAATACGCAGCCCTTTAACGCTTTGCTCCTTCATTTTGCGCACGTTATGCAAGTAGATTTGCCAATCTCCCTGGCCTGCCGGCAGCGCCACATCGGAGCGGTTAGTCAGGGTAATGCTGCCAAGAAAGCTGCTGTCTTTGTTATGGAAGTTGTCTTCTACCGCGAACATAAACTCGGTATTCGCTGCAAATTGGTTAACTTGCTCTTGGCTCAGCTGAGCCTGAGCCGCAATGGGGAGCATTAAGGCGGCGATAAGGCGTTTTCTAAACATAGTGACTCATTCCTTCCCTTGTTGGTGTTATTGTTTTTTTGGCTGATTATCGACCATCATATAAAATTCATAATGACAGCGCTATCATTTCTCGATTATTTACATCCGCTGATAAAACATAAAGACGGCCGAAGCCGCCTTTATCAATTAACACTATCTGCCTGCTAGGGTATATCAATACCCCGCCGCATGGCCGTCTTTTCTGGTCTCAGAGGCGCCGTAATAAACACCGTTTTCCGGGTCACGCATAATCGCTTGATACCCCCCGAATGGCCCCACTGCGCCTTGCAAGGTATGACCTTTTTTCATTAGCTGACGCTGCGTTTCCATACTAAAGCCAGTTTCCAGTGATACATAGCCGCCATCGGTCATCACTTCATCAGTAGGCTGGCTGGAGCCCGTATGTAAGATCCGAGGGGCATCGCCCGCTTCTTGCAAGTTCATACCAAAATCAATCATATTGATGAGGATTTGCGCGTGCATTTGTGGCTGTGTTGCGCCTCCCATCACCCCATAACTCATGTACGGCTCACCATCTTTGGTCACAAAGGCAGGAATAATGGTGTGGAACGGACGCTTGCCGGGTTGGTATTGATTAAAATGCCCGGGCTGTAACGAGAATAACTCTCCTCGGTTTTGCAGTACAAAGCCCAGCTTTTCGGGGGTCATGCCTGAGCCCATACCGCGATAATTACTTTGAATGAGCGACACCATGTTACCGTCTTTGTCTGCAGTCGTGAGATAAATGGTATCCCCCTCTACCGGTCCGGCTTGATCGCGCTTCGCCGCTTTATTGGGGTCAATCAACTTACGTCGCTCGTCGGCATAGTCTTTAGAGATCAGCCGTTGCACAGGAATGTCATTAAACGCAGGGTCGGCATAATATTTAGCGCGATCAGCAAAGGCTAACTTCTTCGCCTCGACAAAAGTATGAATATACTGCGCACTATCAAAACCCATGGCGGCGATATCATAGTCTTCAAGAATATTAAGGATTTGCTGTGCCGCGATCCCCTGACCATTCGGCGGCAACTCCCATAACGTATGACCACGATAGGTGCTGGCCACCGGCTCGACCCATTCGCTAGTATGGTTCGCTAAATCTTCATAGCGCAGATAGCCACCGTGGGCTTGCATATAACGGTCTATTTCTTTGGCGATTTTGCCTTTATAAAATGCATCACGACCGCCCATGGCTAGCTGTTTATAGGTATTAGCCAATGCCGGGTTTTTAAATATCTCGCCTTTTTTTGGCATTTCACCATCCGCCATAAAGACTTCTTGGAAACCCGGGTATTGAGCCCGCGCTGACACACTGCGCTGCATGTAATAGGCAATCAATTCACTGACCGGAAAGCCGTTTTCTGCATACTCAATGCTCGGCTTTAGAATTTTTGCCATGCTCAACGAGCCAAACTTTTTATGCAGCTCAAACCAGCCATCGACAGCGCCGGGGACAGAAACCGGTAAAGGCCCATAGCTGGGGATTTTACCTTCTTCAGCGGTGAGTTTCTTTAGTTCATCGAAACTCAAGCCTTGGGGTGAGCGCCCTGAGGCATTCAAACCATAAAGTTTGTCATCCTCAGCTGAGTACACAATGGCAAATAAGTCGCCGCCAACTCCGCACCCTGTGGGCTCGACCAGGCCAAGCGTGGCATTGGCAGCAATCGCAGCATCAATGGCATTCCCGCCTTGTTTGAGAATATCTAAGGCCACCTGTGTGGCCAGCGGTTGGGAAGTTGCTGCCATTCCTTGCGTTGCAATCACTTCCGAACGGCTGGCAAAGCTATGGCCGGTAATACGATCATAAGCCTGAGCCACCCCAGATAATACACTGAGCGAAATCCCTGCTGCGCATAGTCCTAATGTTATTCGCTTCATACTCTACTCTGTTGTTTTTTTAGTCGCCTAATTAACTTAGTGATAAATCGACAGTGAAGCAATGTCTTTGCGGTCGCCAACATAAAAAAGCCCAGCAATTGCTGGGCCTTGTAGCGATTAATGGAAATTACCAAATCTTAACGCGATCTTCGGGTTTGATGTACATCTCATCCCCTTCTTTGACGTCAAAGGCCTCGTAGAATTCAGGCATGTTTGGCAATACACCAATCACACGGTAGTGACTTGGGGCGTGAGGGTCAGTCATCAAACGGTTGCGGAGCTCTTCATCACGATACTTACGGCGCCAAATTTGTGCCCAGCCCATGAAGAAACGCTGCTCACCCGTGAAACCATCCAGCTCTGGCGCTGGTTGGCCATTTAATGACAGCTGATAAGCCTTGTAGGCCACGGTTAGGCCGCCTAAGTCACCAATGTTTTCGCCCAGTGTTAGCTCGCCGTTGACGCTAGCATCTTCAAACGGAGCGAAGCCATTGAACTGCTCCACTAATTTCTTACCGCGCTGTTCAAACTGCGCTAAATCCTGCTCACTCCACCAGTTACGTAGGTTTCCGTCACCATCATACTTAGCGCCTTGGTCATCAAAGCCATGGCCTAATTCGTGACCGATCACCGCACCAATTGCACCATAGTTGACGGCGTCATCCGCTTCTAGGTTGAAAAATGGCGGTTGTAAAATAGCTGCTGGGAACACAATTTCGTTATTCACCGGGTTGTAATAGGCATTAACGGTCTGTGGCGTCATGTGCCACTCAGAACGATCAACCGGCTTACCTAGTTTCTCGCGCATTTCGTTATACGCCCACTCGCTGTAGCGAATAAAGTTACCCGCTAGGTCATCTGCTTTAATTTCCAGTGCCGAGTAATCTTTCCACTTATCTGGGTAACCGATTTTCGGAGTGAATTTATTAAGTTTTTCTTTGGCGGCTACTTTGGTTTCAGCGCTCATCCACTCTAGGCCGTCAATCGCTTGGTCAAAGCCTTTGATCAGGTTCTCTACCAACTCTTCCATACGCGCTTTCGCTTCTGGCGGGAAGTTGTCTTTGACGTAGACCTTACCGAGCATTTCGCCTAACACAGCATTGGCAGAGTCCACCGCCTTTTTCCAACGCGGCTTTTGCTCTTCTACGCCACGTAATGTGGTGCTGTAGAAAGCGAATTTACGATCGACAAAGTCTTTACTTAGCTCATCGGCATAGTTGCTCACAAAGTGGAAAGTCAGGTAATCCTGCCAAGTATCCAGCTCAGTTTCTGCGAAGATGTTGCCAAAGTCTTCAAAGTAAGACGGTTGACGAATGATCACTTCTTTGCTGTCGATGTCCGATTGCGCTAAGAACTGCGCAAAATCGAATTCACCAGTCAACTCGTTTGCCTCGGCCACGGTCATCTTGTTGTATGACTTGGTCGCATCACGGCTTTGCACTCGGCTCCACTGGGCTTTGGCAAGCTTACTCTCTAATGCAACGATGTCCTGCGCCGCTTGCTGAGCATCTTCAACACCCGCTTTGGTTAGCATATCAGTGATGTAAGTAATATATTCATCACGAATAGTGGCGAACTTTTCTTCATCTTTTAGGTAATAATCACGATCTGGCAGGCCCAGACCTGATTGCGATACATAAAGCGCATATTGGCTAGAGTTTTTGGCATCATTGTTAACATACCAAGCAAATGGCGTGGTACCACCTTGAATGCGAATGTCAGCCATCAGCGATACTAACTCTGATTTATCGGCAGCGGCGGCAATGTTCTCTAAGTACGGCTTTAATGGCGTAATGCCTTTTTCTTCAAGCGCATCAGTATTCATGTAGCTGGTATAAAATGCGCCTAGCTTTTGCTCATCACTGCCCGCTTTTGCGTCGCTATTTTTAGCTGCTGCTTCAATCACTTCTTTAAGCGCTGCTTGCGACTGATCATATAAAGCGGTGAATGAGCCGTAGTTAGATTTATCACCGGGAATCTCGGTGCGCTCAAGCCACTTGCCGTTAACGTGATAGTAGAAGTCATCTTGTGCACGCACGTTACTATCGATATTTTCAAGCTCAATACCTGAACCCAGCTGCTGCGATTTTTTTGTTTCTTGTTTTGCAACTGTTTCTGCTTGTTGATTGTTACTGCTTGACTGTGTTGGCTGCTCACTGCAACCAGTCAAACCTAATGCTAAGGCCGTAGCCGCAGCAACTAAGGTTACTTTATACATGTTGTTGTCCCGATTAGATTAATAGAGTTATTATTCCGACTACGCCATATTAACCTGAACATTTGCTAAACACAGGCGCAGTTTGTAACAATTTATGACTGTTCCAGTAGCTTGTTGATAATCGCTACATTCGCCTCAGGAAAGGCATAGTCGTTTAAGGCTGCGATCTCCACCCAAGCCCCTTGCTGCCCTTCGGCACCATGTGGTTCGCCACTGAAATCGGCGACGATGTGAATATGCAGACACACATGCTTATCGCCGTAATCATGCTCGATGCGCATAAACTCTTCGGTGCTATGCACACGGATTGCCACTTCCTCGTGTAGTTCCCGGCTCAGCGCTTGGGCAACTGATTCACCCGCTTCAATTTTGCCCCCAGGAAACTCCCACAGCCCGCCCTGGTGCTTATCTTCTGGGCGCTTACAAATATAGGTTTGCGATTCGCGTTTAATAATACCTACGGCAACGTCAACCTGCTTCATAGTACAACTCCATAAACAAAAAGCGGCAATATGCCGCTTTTTAAAACCATTATTTTAACTGTGCTATTAGCTTAACTTGCCACAGCACTGCTTATACTTTTTACCTGAACCACAAGGACAGGGAGAGTTACGACCCACCTTTGGCTCACTACGAGAAGCCACAGCTGCCTGCGGCGCATCGCCACCGACTTGCTCAGCATCAGCATGTTGATACTGACGAGGAACCTCTTCCGATTTACGGTGCTGCTCTTCGACTTTCTCTACGTCTTCTTCGGCACGCACTTGTACCTTGCTTAGAATATTAACTACATCAATCTTGAGGTTCTCTAACATCGCAGAGAACAACTCAAACGATTCACGCTTGTATTCTTGCTTCGGATTCTTTTGCGCGTAGCCACGTAAATGAATGCCTTGGCGTAAGTGGTCCATCGCGGCAAGATGATCTTTCCAATGCTGATCTAGGCTTTGCAGCATGACCGCTTTTTCAAATTGGCGAAGCACTTGTGCGCCGACCATTTCTTCTTTCGCTTTATAAGCGTTGGCCGCCTCATCAACAATACGATCACGCAGCTTTTCTTCAAACAGCTTGTTATCGTCGGCCAGCCACTGCTGAATAGGTAACTCGAGCAGGAAGTCGGCTTTTAGACGCTCTTCCAGACCAGGCACATCCCACATTTCTGCCAATGATTGCGGCGGAATGTATTGATCAATCACACCATTAACCACGTCATGGCGGATGGCGGTAATAGTCTCAGAGATATCCCCTTCTTCAAGCAACTCGTTACGCTGAGCGTAAACGACGCGACGTTGGTCATTAGCCACATCATCGTACTCAAGTAGTTGCTTACGAATATCAAAGTTACGGGCCTCAACTTTACGCTGGGCATTTTCAATAGCACGGTTAACCCATGGGTGCTCGATAGCTTCGCCACGCTGCATACCCAGCTTGCGCATCATGTTAGTCATGCGTTCGCCGGCAAAGATACGCATCAGTGCATCTTCCATTGATAGGTAGAAACGGCTTGAACCCGCATCCCCCTGACGACCAGAACGACCACGTAACTGGTTGTCAATACGGCGAGATTCATGGCGCTCAGTACCAATAATATGCAAACCACCGGCTGCGATAACGGCATCATGGCGCTCTTGCCACTTAGCCTTGATGTCGGCGATTTGCTCTTCACTTGGGTTATCAAGCTTATCGATATCACTTTGCCAGTTACCACCGAGCACGATATCGGTACCACGACCGGCCATGTTAGTCGCAATTGTTACTGTGCCAGGCAGACCTGCATCAGCAACGATATCGGCTTCTTGGGCGTGGAATTTGGCGTTCAATACGTTGTGCTGAATTTTCTCTTTACGCAAATATTGCGACAGATACTCAGAACTCTCAATTGAAATTGTCCCCACGAGTACCGGTTGGCCGCGTTCTTGGCAGTCTTTAATATCTGCTAAGATAGCTTCGTACTTTTCGTCTTGAGTCAGGTAAACCAAATCAGCACGATCGTCGCGGATCATCGGTTTATTAGTAGGGATAACAACCGTATCTAGGCCGTAAATTTGTTGGAATTCGAATGCTTCGGTATCAGCGGTACCCGTCATACCGGCCAAGGTTTCATAAATGCGGAAGTAGTTCTGGAAGGTGATCGATGCCAGCGTCTGGTTCTCGTTTTGGATTTTCACCCCTTCTTTGGCCTCAACCGCTTGGTGTAAGCCCTCAGACCAGCGACGCCCTTCCATAGTACGACCGGTGTGCTCATCAACAATAATAACCTCATTGTCTTTGACCACGTAATCAACATCTTTCTGATACAGCTTATGAGCTCTAAGAGCCGCATAAACATGGCTCAGTAGGGTGATGCTACCCGCTGAGTACAACGAGTCACCTTCTTCGATTAGACCGCGTTGCGTTAACAGTTCTTCAACTTTAACTTGGCCGCGCTCGGTCAGGTGAACTTGCTTGCCTTTTTCGTCGATAGTGAAATCACCATCGCCTTCAACACCCTCTTCGTCTTCTTTTTCTTGCAGTTCGAGCTCAGGCACAATCTTATTGATTTGCGTATATAGCTCTGAGCTATCCTCTGCCGGGCCAGAAATAATCAGCGGGGTACGCGCTTCGTCAATAAGGATTGAATCCACTTCATCGACAACAGCGAAGTTGAGCGGTCGTTGCACACGCTCATCAATGCCGAAAGCCATATTGTCGCGCAAATAGTCGAAACCAAACTCATTGTTAGTACCGTAGGTAATATCTGCACTGTAGGCTTCTTTTTTCTGCATCGGCATCATGCCAGGCACGTTACAGCCAACCGATAAACCTAAGAACTCGAACAGCGGGCGGTTGGTTTCCGCGTCTCGCTTGGCAAGGTAATCATTCACGGTAATAACGTGCACACCTTTGCCGGTCAAGCCATTTAGGTAGGCTGGCAACGTTGCCGTCAGGGTTTTACCTTCACCGGTACGCATTTCTGCGATACGGCCCTGGTGTAATACCATGCCGCCAATTAGCTGCACGTCGAAGTGGCGCATGCCATAAACACGCTTAGAAGCCTCGCGCACAACAGCAAAGGCTTCTGGAAGAAGGTCATCTAGACTGGTGCCATTATCGTAACGTTCGCGAAACTCGGCGGTTTTCGCCTTTAACTCGTCATCACTGAGCGACTCTAGTTGGCTCTCTAACGCATTTATTAAAGCGACCGTTTTGCGTAGGTTTTTTATTGTGCGGTCATTGCGGCTACCAAAAACCTTGGTAAATAATTTAGTGATCATGATTTAACCGTTACATTCTCATCTGCATTAAGCGCTCTGGGTCAACCCCGAGTCACTTGCTTACTTAATATCATCCATTTATACAGCACCAGCGTGACATTAGAAGCACTTGGCGTGGACAAACTAAAATGTGACTGCTTGAGCGGTGTACTTTTGAGCGACATCATAACAAACTCAATGAATTGCAGCACCTAATAATACCAATTCCATTTATCCTGTTGGCCGCAGTAGTTTACAGCATTAGAAATTAATGGCATTGGTATTATCGCTGGCCTATCATAGCGTTCATAGAGATCTTTGCAATCATCCGAATGACTGGCTGCCCACCGCTTGCAATAAAGAAGTGATTCTCAGGGCTCAAGCATTCTCTAGAGGTGGTGACGATTTAGGCGAATTCAAGAGGCACCTTAGATTTATGGCGAAAGATAGGTATGCACCCAAACAACTTGACGAAGTTTTGGGCCAGTTGAGCCCGCGTATGGGGTCACGTATTGCCGGCTATAGCGCTAAAAGCCAACAGCTCAGCCAGCAACAGACCGTGCTGCGTGAAGTGATCGGTGAGAATCTAGCGAAGAAATGTCGTGTTGCTAATATTCGTGATGATGCGCTCATCATTGAAGCACAAAGTGCCACCATTGCGTTAAAACTCAATTACGTAAAGATGGATATCCTTTCCGCCTTTCGCCAACAAGGCTTAGCGCAACTTTGCCAAGTAAAAATTCAAACCTCTCCCGATGCCGCGAGACGTTTAACTCCTCAGTCGCAGACCGGCAGCAACAAAACAACCGCGCCGAAGAAGCGGGCCATGAGCGAGCAAAGCGCCGAGTATTTGGAACATGTGGCCGAGAATGCGCCTCCCTCGCTACAGCAGAAATTACGGCGCTTGGCGCTACACGGCAGACAAAAAAAATGACGCTCAACGGCGTCATTTTTTTATCAGTATTTTTTAAGCTGTTTGCAGCTCGAGTGCCGGAGCAGGCATCGATACGGTGTCTTCGAATGTTGCCCATTCCCATGCAGACTCAGTAGCCATAATCTTACGCAGTAGCTTATTATTCAGGTCATGCCCTGATTTATAAGCTGTCAGCTTACCGAGAATGTTGTGGCCGGTCATAAACATATCACCCACACAATCGAGGATCTTATGTTTTACGAACTCATCGTCATAACGCAAGCCATTCGGATTCAATACTTTAAAATCATCCAATACCACTGCATTATCCATACTACCGCCAAGGGCTAGGTTGTTGGCATGCATGTATTCAATGTCTTTCATAAATCCGAAAGTACGCGCGCGGCTGATTTGCTCAATGAAGTTTTGCGCGGTAATATCAAGACCGATACGCTGACGGCTTTCATTGATAGCTGGGTGGTCGAAAGCAATTTCAAAGTCGATATGGAAACCATCATAAGGCTCAATCTCGGCCCATTTGTCGCCCTCTTCAACGCGTACCTTTTCTTTCACGCGAATAAAGCGCTTAGCAACATTTTGCTCGGCTAACCCACCTTTTTGTAGTAGATAGATGAACGGCAACGCACTGCCGTCCATAATAGGTACTTCTGCACTATCTAACTCAACAATTAAGTTGTCGATACCTAACGCCGCAGCCGCAGCGATAAGGTGCTCAGTAGTCGATAAACGAACGCCGTCTTTGTTTGTTAAACAGGTACACAATTGCGTATCACCCACCGCTTCCGGGGTTGTCTCGAAATCCACAACCGGATCAAGGTCCACGCGACGAAATACTATCCCAGTATTTGCGCTCGCAGGTCGGAGAGTTAAGGAAACCTTCTCACCTTTGTGAAGCCCAACACCCGTGGCTTTGACTACTTCTGCAATCGTACGCTGTTTAATCATAGGCTTTCGCTCACTCTTTAAACTAAAGTCAGACGGCGGATTCTACCACACATCGCTGCTGTTAACAAATCAGTTTATTTTCTGTACTAATCAGCCTGCTTACGCAAGAACGCTGGGATGTCGAAGTAATCGCCACCGTCTTCTTGCTTCTTGCTGCCAGCGCTATTGCCGCTGCCTTTGTGGCTTTCTTGGCTCGGCGTTGCCGCTGGGCTTGCACTGCTATTATCGACTTTAGGCTGCTCTTCTACCGGCTTGGACTCTTCGCTAGCGCTTTGAGTTCCCTGCGAAGCAAAACTTGGCACAAACATAGACGTGCTCTGGTTGTTGCTCGTGCTAGAAGTTACATCTGAGCCTGAAGCTCGCTTGAAGCCATTGTCGACAACACCGAACTGTGGACGACGATCACCACCGAGACCCGTTGCAACAACGGTTACGCGCAGTTCATCGCTCATTTCCATATCAATTGCGGTACCGACCACCACGGTGGCATTTTCAGATGCCAAGGCTTTAACGTGATTACCAACGATTTCGAATTCTTCGATTGATAAGTCCATACCGGCAGTAATATTGACCAAGATGCCTTTTGCACCGGTTAGATCCACGTCTTCAAGGAGCGGGCTTGAAATCGCCGCTTCGGCAGCTTCTTGTGCTCGGTCAGGACCTGATGCTGAGGCTGAGCCCATCATCGCCGTCCCCATGGCTGACATTACCGTACGTACGTCAGCAAAGTCGACGTTGATCAATCCTGCGCGGGTGATCAGCTCGGCAATACCTTGTACCGCACCATAAAGTACGTCATTCGCCTTAGCGAAAGCGTCCAATAAGGTTGTGCCTTTACCGAGTACTTTGAGCAGTTTGTTATTCGGAATAGTGATCAATGAATCAACAATTTCCGCCAATTCACCAATGCCATGTTCCGCTGCTGCTGCACGCTTCTTGCCTTCAAAATCAAACGGGCGGGTAACCACAGCTACAGTTAGAATACCGAGCTCTTTAGCTAAACGTGCCACCACTGGGGCTGCACCCGTGCCCGTACCGCCGCCCATACCGGCTGCGATAAATACCATATCAGCGCCTTCTAATGCGCTTTTTATGGTTTCTGCATCTTCTTCGGCGCTTTTCTTACCAATATCTGGATTGGCACCTGCACCTAAACCTGAGGTGATCTGCGTACCTAGCTGAACCGTAACGTCAGCTGATGATTTACGCAGTGCTTGCGCATCGGTGTTCGCGGTAATAAATTTTACCCCTTCGATGTGCTGTTGCACCATGTGTTCAACGGCGTTACCACCGCCGCCACCGACACCTATTACTTTGATAACAGCTTCTTCGCTGTGTTCTTCCATCATATCAAACATGTTAACTCTCCGACTTGAGCACTAAAACTCGCCTTGGAACCACTTCGTGATTCGGTTCCACCAGTTACCCTCGTCTGCTTTCGCTTTTGTTGCGTTGATCGACTGCATGGTCCGACCATATTGTAACAAACCTACAGCGGTTGCAAATGAGGGATCATTTACATAGTCGGTCAATCCGCTTATCCCTATCGGACTGCCGATACGTACCGGCATCTGGAAAATGTCTTCAGCCACTTCCAGGGCACCGGCCATCTTCGAACTACCGCCGGTAATAACCAATCCTGCGGCAATTTGATCTTCTAAGCCTGAGCGCCGAATTTCTTCGAGCGCCAGTTCAAATAATTCTCTAAAACGCGGCTCCACTACCTCTGATAAGGTGTGGCGCGACATAATGCGTGCTGGGCGGCCGCCTACGCTAGGTACCTCGATTTGCTCTTCGTTGCTGGCCATTTGGCTGCTCGCGCAGGCGTGTTGCACTTTAATCGCTTCCGCGTGCGAAATTGGCGTACGGAAAATTTTCGCGATATCACCAGTCACCTGGTTTCCAGCGACAGGGATCACTGCGGAGTGGCGTAGCGCGCCATTAATGTAGATAGTGATATCCATGGTGCCACCACCGATATCTAACACCGCAACACCCAGTTCTTTCTCATCATCAGTGAGTACTGAGTAGCATGATGCAAGGGCATTAAAGATAAGCTGATCGACTTGTAAGCCACAGCGCTCAACACATTTCTCAATGTTTTTGGCCATGTCATTTGAGCAAGTAATAATATGCGCCTTAGCTTCCATGCGCACACCGCTCATGCCCAACGGGTTTTTAATGCCTTCTTGCATATCAATGCTGTATTCCTGCGGCAATGCATGCAACATTTTGCGCTCCGCAGAAATAGGCACTGAACGTGCAATATGAATGACGTTATCGATGTCCTCGTCGGTGACCTCGGTGTTATTAATCGCCACAACACCGGTTTCATTCTGACATTGAATATGCTTACCAGAAATACCTAAATACACTGAGCTGATACGGCAATCAGCCATGAGCTCAGCTTCATCGATGGCACGACGAATAGACTCGGAAACAAGGTTGAGATCGTTCACCCCCCCTTTATCCATGCCATGCGAAACCTGGCGGCCGACGCCGACTATGCTGAGCTTATTGTCATCGGTGATCTCACCGACGGTGGCAACTACTTTTGCAGTGCCCACATCTAAACCGATCACAAGGTTACGTTCTACTGACTTGGTCATGCCTTACTCTTTTGTTCTTCTTCCGTTATATCCAGCGGCTTAAACTGCACCGCAAGGCCGGTATCATATCGTAAATCGACAACATCTACTCGCACATCTTGACGTTTTTTCAAGTGTGGATAGACATCAATAAATCGCTGCACCCGCTTAGCTTTCTCTTCACGCCCTAAGTTCAAGCGAATGCCGTTATCTAACCATAATTGCCAAGCAAAGCGCTCCGAAAGCGCCAAGCTCGTAAGGTTAAGGCCATTGACAGCAAACAACTCTTTAAAGCGCACAAACGTTTGCCACGCCTCTCCTTCGCTGCCCTCTGGGCCAAATAGGCTCGGCAGTTGGGTATTCACCTTGTTGGTGGGGGCAGAAAAAACCTGCCCTTTCGTATTGAGCAGCATGTCATCGTTCCAATAAGCAACGGGATGGTGTTCAACCACATACACCTGCAAAGTGTCTGGCCATTGCTTGCGCACCGAGGCGCTGGCTACCCATGGCAGTTCAGTCACTAATTGCTGAACATGCTTTACATCAAGCTCAAAAAAGCTATCCAGATCGGCTTGCTTAATGGCGGTAATAATATCTCGCTCTTCGGTGTAGTGTGGCTCACCCAGTACCTGCAGTTGCTTAAGTCGCGCGTCTTTATCTTGGACCAACCAATCGGAGAAATTAAAGGTCAGTTTAATCACCACGAATAGCACCAACAGAAAGAAACTCACACCAAAGAGTAGCGACCAGTTGGTACGCTCTTTTAAGTTGGTAAGCTTCTCTCTCAGTTCACTCATTTACAGGGTCTGCTCCAAAATGCGTTGTACTAACTCTGAAAATTCAATACCTTGCGCTTTGGCGGCCATGGGTACTAGGGATTTCTCTGTCATCCCTGGCACGGTATTCACTTCTAGCAAATAAAACTCGCCGTCATCACCTTGCATTGCATCAACCCGTCCCCATCCTTTGGCACCAACAAGATTAAATGCATGAAGCGCCATCTCTTGTAACTGTGCTGTTTGCTCAGCACTGATATCAGCAGGGCAAAAGTATTCAGTGGTGCTGGATTGATATTTGGCTTGGTAGTCGTAAAAGCCACTGGGAGTGCGCATTTCAATCACAGGTAAGGCCTTATCAGCCAAAATCGACACAGTAAATTCGCGGCCACTTAACCATTGCTCCACCAGCACTTGATCATCAAACTGAAAAGCGTCTTGCAATGCTTGCTTTAGCTGTTGTGCAGTATGAGCTTCAGCCATACCAATACTGGATCCTTCATGAGAGGGCTTAACCATCACGTGACCCAGTTTTGCCATTATCGCCTGGCTGTCGTAGGCACTGTTTTTATCGACCACAACATAAGGAGAGGTACGCAGTCCCGCTACCTGGAATAAGTGTTTACAGCGCACCTTATCCATAGCCAACGCAGAGCCCAATACTCCCGACCCGGTGTAAGGCAAGCCCATGAATTCCAGAGCGCCTTGTAAGGTGCCATCTTCTCCGCCGCGACCATGCAGGGCAATAAACACCCGTGCGAATTGGCCTTGCATGAGTTCGTGTAGAGGTTGATGTGCGGGGTCAAACTGGTGAGCATCAACACCCGCTTGAACAAGCGCGTTGTGCACTGCATTACCTGATTTTAGCGATACTTCGCGCTCAGCCGACGAGCCCCCAAGTAGAACGGCTACCTTACCGAAATCTCGACTCATGACGACACCTGCTCAAGTTGGTTTATTTGTAGCTCAGTAGCCGCCAGCTTCTTCACTAGCTGACCAATATTGCCTGCTCCTTGGGTGATCACTAAGTCATCATCAGCCAAGGTGGTCGCCAGAACACGGGCCAACTCGTTGTGATCAGCCACATGCAATGGCTCTTTACCACGCTGGCGCAAACTGCGACACAAACTCTTAGAATCAGCACCCACAATAGGCTCTTCACCGGCGGCATAAACATCAAGCAAAATCAGCTGATCAACATCACTCAATACCTTAACAAAATCTTCGTACAAATCGCGGGTACGGCTATAACGGTGTGGTTGGTAAATCATCACCAAGCGTTTTTGCGACCAGCCGTCACGCGCTGCTTTAATAGTGGCTGCGACTTCACTCGGGTGATGGCCATAATCGTCAATAAGCATGACTTTGCCACGCTCGTTGGTGAACTCACCATAATGCTGGAAACGACGACCGATGCCCTCAAACTTCTGCAAAGCACTGAGAATAGCGCTATCACTAATGCCTTCATCCTTTGCTACAGCAATCGCTGCGGTGGCGTTTAAGGCATTGTGTTTGCCGGGCATATTTAAGGTCACGTCGAGACGCTCACCCTGTTTTGACAGTACCGTGAACGAGCAGGTGCTGGCATTCTGGCTAAAGTCAGTGAGCCGATAGTCAGCATCACAGTGTTCGCCATAGGTTGTCACCTGACGAGAGAAGCGGGGAATCAGTTCTTTAGCGACTTCAGAATCAATACACACCACGGCAAGACCATAAAATGGCAAGTTGTGTATGAAATCCACATAGGTGTCTTTCATTTTTTCGAGGCTGCCATCATAGGTATCCATGTGATCTTCTTCAACATTGGTGATCACCGATACCATCGGCTGCAAATGCAAAAATGAAGCATCACTTTCATCGGCTTCGGCAATTAAATAACGACTGTCACCAACCTTCGCGTTACTGCCGGCACTATTGAGTAAGCCGCCGATTATAAAGGTGGGATCGAGCTTGGCCTCAGCAAAAATACTGGCTACTAAGCTCGTAGTGGTAGTTTTGCCATGAGTACCAGCAATGGCAATACCATGGCGAAAACGCATCAACTCAGCGAGCATCTCAGCGCGACGCACAATAGGAATACGGGCACTTCGAGCAGCAATAATTTCAGGGTTTTGCTCGTCAATAGCACTGGAAACCACCACTACCGACGCATCTTTAACATTGTTTTGGTCGTGCCCAATAAACACTTCTGCGCCGACTTTAATCAGCCGCTCAGTCATTGCACTTTGGGCTATATCTGAGCCGGTAATACGATATCCTTCGTAAGCCAGCACTTCAGCGATGCCGCCCATACCAGCACCGCCGATGCCAATAAAGTGAATTGTCTCAACGCGGCGCATCGCTGGTCGTTGGCCGTTATCTTGTTGCTTGCCCAATTTCGGGGCTGTGCTCATTGCCTGTGTCATTAACTATACTGCTCACATTGTTTGGCAACCTGTGCGGTTGCATCGAGCTTGGCGAGCGCTTTCGCGCGCTTACCCATCTCGGTCATTAATTCTGGTTGCTGCAAAAATGGCATCAACAGCTGTTGCACAGAGCTGTGATTAAAGTCGCTCTGTTGCATACATAATGCCGCTTCACCTTGCACCAAATACTCTGCATTGGCGGTTTGATGGTCATCCACAGCATGTGGAAACGGCACAAATAGCGCCATCCGCCCAGCGGCTGCAACTTCACTGACTGTCAGCGCTCCAGCGCGACAAACAATGACATCAGCCCACGCCAGTGCTGCGTCCATATCATCAATAAATTCAGTTACTTTCGCTCCAAGTCCTAGCTCATCATATTGCTGCTGTACATGCGCTGAGCGCGCCTTACCGGTTTGGTGCCACACGGCAAGAGGATGACTCTGGGTAAGCTCAGCAAAAGCGCCAGGCAACACCTCATTCAACACTTTCGCTCCCAAAGAGCCACCTACAACTAACATGTTAACCGGTGAGCCAACCTGCTTAGGTTCAATATGCATCAATGATTGGCGCACCGGATTACCCAGCACTTTAAAATCATCATTGGCTAAAGCCCCAGGGAAGGCCCCAAGCGTTTGCGTGGCAATTTTAGCGAGCAGTTTATTGCTCATGCCAGCGACCGCATTTTGCTCGTGGATAATTAAAGGGATGCCTAAACTTTTTGCCGCCAAACCAACGGGGCCAGTTACATAGCCGCCCATAGTCAGCACCACATTAGGACGACGCTGCTTGAGAATATGACGCGCTTTAAAAAACGCTTTCAGAATCATCAGTGGCGCTTTGAACAGTCGCATTAAGCCGTTCCCGCGCACGCCTTGAACATCGATAAAATCAATCTCGATGTCGTGTTTAGGGACTACTTCGGCTTCCATACGGTCATCGGTTCCGACCCAAGATACCTGCCAATCGCGCGCTGTTAAGTATTGGGCTACGGCAATGCCCGGAAAGATATGTCCACCAGTTCCACCTGCAGCCACTACCATACGTTTACTCATGCTGCCCCCTGAACTGCTGAAGTTGAGCCACTGACACTTCGGCGATTACCACGCGGTGTTGCTTGCTTAGTGGCCATTTTCGTTTCAAAATCCACTCGCAATAACACGCCCGCCGCAATGGCCATCACTAAAAAACTAGACCCCCCGTACGAGATAAAGGGTAAGGTAAGGCCTTTGGTTGGCAAAATTCCGGCGCTGGCACCGACGTTCACCATGCTTTGAAAAGCAAACCAAATACCAATTCCTAAAGCTAAATAACCCTCATATTCCTTATTCGCTTTGAGGGCGCGCTGGCCGATAAGCAGCGCTCGAAATACCAAGGTTCCCAGCAGTACGAGAATGGTTAATACACCTATAAAGCCTAATTCTTCCGCGACCACGGCGAATATAAAATCATTGTGAGCGTGTGGCATGTATTGCAGTTTTTGCACGCTGTTGCCGAGCCCTTGGCCTAGCCATCCACCTTGCCCATAGGCCATCAACGACTGAACCAGCTGATAACCTTTGCCAAAGGGATCTTCCCACGGCTCCAAGAAACCCACCACACGAGCCCAGCGGTATGGCTCAAAAACAATAAGAGCGATGACTAAACCTATGCCAGAGAGCATAAGCGCGAAAAACTGCCATAGTTTCGCGCCGGCAAGGAAAAGTAACCCGACCGTGGTGACAAACATCACCACCACGGTGCCTAAATCCGGTTGCAACAAAATCAATCCGGCGTAGACAATGAACACACTAATGGGTTTAACAAAGCCTTTTAAATTTTCCTGTACTTCATCGCGTTTACGCACGAGGTAGCCAGCTAAGTAGCTAAAAAAGAATAGCTTCGCGACTTCAGAAGCTTGGATATTAATCGGCCCCATGGGGATCCATCGCTTCGAGCCATTGATTTCATTGCCGACAATTAATACCAGTACTAATAAACCTAAACCTAATAGCAGCAAATAAGGGTTGGCTACTTTCCACCATTGCATTTTTACGCTGATGGCGACAATAAATAGCACAAAGCCTAAGGCCACAAACACAGCTTGGCGGATCATGATATGGTAAGGGTTTTCGTACAGGCGCTCCGCTTCCGGCATCGAGGCGCTGGTCACCATTACAAAGCCTACGCCAATAAGACACAGCAACGCGTAGATAAGTGGCACATCATAAAGTTGCCCTGAAGGTTTTAGATGGAATAAGTCTTTGATCTTTTCCCAGCTCATGATGACCCCTCCAACACCTGCTGAATAAAGTCATTACCCCGGGCCATGTAATTGCTGTACATATCTAAACTGGCGCAAGCCGGTGCAAGCAGCACAATATCGCCAGCCTGCGCGCAGGCTTTTGCCTTTTGCACCGCTTCACTCATGCCACTAACGCGATGACTGCCTGGTTTAAGCGCGGCAATGGCGTCACCGTCTTTCCCGAAACAGATGAGTTCAGCGACTTGTTCGGCCAAGATTTCTTTCAGTGGCATCAGATCCGCGCCTTTGGCATCACCACCAGCAAGTAAAATCAATCGCCCGGGTTCAGCGGCTAATCCCTTAATTGCTGCCAATGTAGCTCCGACATTGGTGGCTTTTGAGTCGTTGAAATAGCGCACATCATTTAAGGTAGTAACGTACTGACAGCGATGGTCTAAGCCTTTGAATTCTGACAATGCACGCTCAAACACACCAATATCAAAGTGAAAATCATGACACAACGCCATCACTGCAAGCACATTGAGTTGGTTATGGCTGCCCGGTAACACCGTTTTACTACAAGGCAATAAAGGCGAGTTACGGTATGCGAAATAGCGCTCGCCCTGATGTTGCATGATATGGTAGTCGGCATCATGCAACGCAAAGCTCAGCTGTTGTGATGCATGCTCTGGGTAGGTATCTGCGTCACCACGATTGTACACAGCTAGCTGACAATCTTGATAAATACGCTGCTTGGCGCAGATGTAATCAGCCATGCCTGTGTAGCGGTCAAGATGATCTTCACACAGGTTTAAGATGCACGCTGACTTCGCGGCTAAGCTGGTTGTTGTCTCTAACTGAAAGCTCGACAGCTCTAACACATACGCATCCATATCTTGCGCTAGCAAATCAAGTACTGCGGTGCCAATGTTGCCACCTAAGCCCACCTGTAAGCCGCCGCACTCCAGTACTTTAGCTAACAGTGAAACCACCGTGGACTTACCATTTGAACCTGTCACTGCAAGCACAGGTTTGTTATTAAGACGAGCAAATAGCTCGACATCGCCGATCACTTCAACACCTTCGGCAATTGCTTGGCGCACTTGTGGTGTGCTAAGTGCTATGCCTGGGGCGATAATAATGACATCAAACTGCGTCAGTTCGGCTTTGTCAAAATCGCCAAAGCGACGTTCTAAGTGCGGCACGTGAGAGTCGAGCCACAATTGTGTTGGTACCTGTTGACGGGAATCAATAAGCACTGGGTGAAGATTATGAGCATGCAGAAAACGCACCGTGCCCAGACCAGATATACCCAGTCCAAGCACCGCGATACGTTTATTTTTAAGCGTGTCTAAATAGCTCATTACCTAATCTTCAATGTCGCCAAACCGGCTAAAACTAATACAATGGAAATTATCCAAAAGCGCACGATGACGCGCGGTTCTGGCCAACCTTTTAATTCATAATGATGATGAATGGGGGCCATACGGAAAATACGCTCACCGCGCAGCTTGTAGGACCCCACCTGTAAGATCACTGACAACGCCTCCATCACAAAGACCCCGCCCATAATCACCAATACCAACTCTTGGCGTACCAACACGGCAATAATGCCCAGTGCTCCGCCTAACGCCAAGGAACCTACATCGCCCATAAAGACTTGAGCTGGATAGGTGTTGAACCATAAAAAGCCTAACCCAGCGCCAACAATGGCGGTGCACACCACCACCAGCTCACTGGTCAGCGGTAAATGAGGGATATGCAGGTAGCTGGAAAAGTTCGCATGACCGGTAACATAAGCGATGATTGCCAACGCTGAGGCTACCAAAATAGTCGGTACGATAGCTAACCCATCAAGGCCGTCGGTGAGGTTGACCGCATTAGATGTGCCAACTAAAACGAAGTAGGTCATGACAATGTAGAACAGTCCTAGCTGAGGCATCACTTCTTTGAAAAACGGCACTATCAGCGCCGTTTCCGCCGCTTGCTGTGAGCTGGCATAAAGCGCAAACGCGACGACTAAGGCAATGACTGATTGCCAAAAATACTTCCACTTAGCGATTAACCCTTTAGGGTCTTTGCGAATCACTTTACGGTAATCATCAATAAACCCAACGATCCCCAACGAGCCAATTACAAACAACGTTGCCCACACGTATTTATTGCTTAAGTCGGCCCACAGCAAAGTGCTGGTAAAAATAGCGCCCAGAATAAGCAGTCCACCCATGGTGGGTGTGCCGGATTTACTTAGATGAGATTGTGGACCGTCATCACGCACGGTTTGACCGATTTGCATACGCTGGAGCGCCACGATCAATTTCGGCCCAAAGTACAACGACATCAACAACGCCGTTAAAATTCCTAAAATGGCTCGCAACGTCAAATATGAAAAGACATTAAATCCACTATAAAATTGGGTCAGGTATTCAGCCAGCCACACTAACATTACTTCTCTCCCTCGCTGGCTAACTGCTTGCCATGCGCCACTAAATCTTCCACTAAAAGCTCCATGCGTGAACTGCGCGATCCTTTCACGACTACCGTTGTTTTTTGTTGTGTCTGTCGTAAGTCTTTAAGCATTTGCTCAAGGAGTTGATCACGCCCAGAAAAGTGGCGTTCGGCTTGTTCATAGACATCACTGGCGTAACGGCTCAATACGCCCAGAGAATAAACGGCTTCAATACCGCGTTGTTTTGCATACTCACCCACTTGTTGATGATAATCACGGGCATCTTCACCGAGCTCATTCATATCACCCAAAGCCAGTACACGGTGGCCTTGAACGTCAGCGAGTAGGTCAATAGCGGCTTGCACCGATTTGACGTTGGCATTGTAACTATCATCAATGACTGTGAGCTGACTTGATACCTCAATCAGGTTAACGCGGCCATGGGCTTGATGCATGGTCTTAAGACCGCTGGCAACCTCTTGTAAGGAGCAGCCGACACTGGTCGTTAATGCTGCAGCAATCAAGACATTAGTGACATTATGTTTACCGGGAATAGCAAGCTCAACAGCGACTTTTTCTTTGCTGTTACACAGCGTAAACGACGCCCGGGCTAAAGCATCAAGATGAATATCTTCTGCCCATACATCCAGTTGCTGACTCATGGAAAACTGCTTCACTTTACGTGAGCCCAAATCGTCTAGCCACTGCTGTTTAAATTCGCTATCAGCATTAATGACTGCTAAACCATGCTCGCCGAGACCAGAAAAAATTTCGCCTTTCGCGGTAGCCACTCCTTTTAACGAGCCAAAGCCCTCAAGGTGTGCCTCAGCGACATTACACACTACAGCCACATCGGGTTTAGTTAATGATGTGGTGTAGGCAATTTCGCCGAGATGGTTCGCGCCCAACTCAATAACGGCGTACTGATGTTTTGGCGCTAGACGCATTAAGGTTAATGGCACACCAATATCGTTGTTAAAGTTGCCTTTTGTCGCCAGCACTTCACCTTTTTGTGCCAATATTGCCGCACACATTTCTTTCACTGTGGTTTTACCCACGCTCCCTGTGATAGCGATAGTTTTAGGGGCGACTTGGGCTTTTACCGCAGCACCGATTTGCCCTAAAGCTAATCGTGTATCAGCCACAATCAGTTGCGGCAAGGTACTATCTACTGGGTGTTCAACAATGAGCGCAACGGCCCCTTGTTGCTCAGCCACATCAATAAACTGATGGCCGTCAAAATTCGGCCCTTTAAGTGCTAAAAACACTTCCCCTGCACATAAGCTACGCGTATCGGTATTAATATTTTCGACAGCACAATTCTCGCCCTGGTAGGCACACCCTAAGGTGTCGCTAAGCCAGTTTAAATCCATGGCAATCATTATTTACCTCCTTGTTGATGCAATAACTGCTGCACCACAGTGCGGTCGCAAAACGCGAGTGTCTGCTCGCCAATGATTTGATAGTCTTCGTGGCCTTTGCCGGCGATGAGCACAATGTCCTCACTGCCCGCTTGTGTAATCGCCAAGGCGATTGCCTTTGCTCTATCCACTTCATAATGAGCTTCAATATTGGCACTGAAACCGCTTTTAATATCATCGAGTATGGTGTGTGGGTCTTCGCTGCGTGGATTATCGCTGGTCACCACAACACGGTCAGCGTACTTTTGTGCCGCCTTGGCCATTAATGGTCGCTTACCTTTATCGCGGTCACCGCCACACCCAAACACACAGGTCACTTTACCAGGTGCATGTTGACGCAAGGCTTGTAATGCGAGCTCTAAAGCATCTGGGGTATGGGCATAATCCACCACACAGGTGGGCTGCTGTGGTGCACTATACGCTTGCATACGCCCAGCGATAGGCATCAAAGTTTTACAGCCAGCTAGTAACTCAGGCAGCGGATAACCAAGGCCAAGCAATGTTGCCAATGCGGCGCACACATTATAAAGGTTAAACTCCCCGAACAGTGGCAGCTCTATTTGCCCTTCTCCCCAACTGCTGCTGATCTGCGCGCGTAAACCGCTAGGTAAAAACTGAATATCGCTAAAATACACATACCGACCGAGCTCAGGGGGCAAGGTTTTACGGCCGTATACAACCAAGTCATCAAATGGATATTTTTCTAGCCACCCCTGGGCAACCGCATCGTCTTGGTTAAGCACCACCATTTTCGCATTACAATCACGCATGAGGATCAGCTTGGCATCAGCGTAACTCTGCATATCGCCATGGTAATCTAAGTGATCGCGAGACAAGTTGGTAAATACAGCGGCACGAAAATGGCTATTAGAAACACGGCCTTGGATAAGACCATGTGAGGAGACTTCCATTGCCACTAACTGTTTTTGTTGTTGTTTTAACTTGGCAAAAATCTGTTGCAGCTCAACACTGCTCGGCGTGGTATTGCTCAGCGCATTCATCTGCTGGGCATCGCCCCAACCCAACGTGCCGATTATGGCACTGCTAAGCTCACAGTACTGCGCTAAAGTAGCAATAAATGAGGTGGTAGACGATTTCCCATTGGTGCCAGTTACGCCAACCAGATCAAAGGCATTACTTGGCTCGCCGTAAAATTGTGCCGCCAACTGCGAAAGACGCAGGCTAAGCTCATCCACGACAATAATGCGCTCATCATCACTGTTAAGTTGACAACGGCTGTCGGCAATAACCGCATTAGCTCCTGCGGCAATGGCTTGTTTAGCAAATTGTCCGCCATCCAGTTGATGGCCTTTAATAGCTACAAAGACATCGCCGCGATTGACGCGGCGGCTATCGAGCTGTAATTCATTGACCAACTCAATGTCGGTACCTATGCCCCAAGGTGCGAGTACTTCGCGAAGATTACGCATCTCCACCTCCTTTTTCTGCAAGGTTAGCGACGGGCTCTAAATCAGGTGCTACGTTCAAAATACGCAGCGCATTGGACATGATCTCAGCAAATACAGGGCCGGCTGTAGCACCGCCATAATAAACATCGCCGCCGGGTTCGTTAACCATTACCACAACCGCTAATCGCGGATCACTGACCGGACCAAGGCCGGCAAAATACCCCACGTATTCATCGCCATAGCCACCCGCAACCGCTTTTTTAGAAGTTCCTGTTTTAGCCGCTACACGATAACCATCCACTTTCACTTTTGAGGCCGTGCCGCCTTTTTCAAAGACGCTTTCCATCATCTCAACTACCGCATTCACGTCTTTTTCTTTAAAGACGCGTTCACCTTGCAAAGGTTGTGGTTGTTTTAAAATCGTCAGTGGTCGAGAAATACCGCCCGAACCCAAGGTGGCATAAAAGCGCGCGAGCTGCGCGGTACTAACGGAAATGGCATAACCAAAAGATAAGGTCGCGATTTCGAAATCTGACCAACGGCGATTAGGGTAGAATAAGCCGCTGCTTTCACCCACCATGCCAGTGCCGGTATCACTGCCAAAACCAACACGCTCAAATAAACCGACAAAATAGTCTTTAGGGAGATCTTGGGTGATCTTCGCCACCCCCATATTGCTTGATACTTTGAGTATTTCTCGCAGTGACATCTCACCCCGGTTATGGGTATCTTGCACTAGACTGCCACCCACACGCATCCACCCTGGGTAAGTGTCTATGGTGTCGTTCGCTTGGATGTTTCCATAGTCTAAACCAGCTAACACTGACAAAGGTTTAATGGTTGAACCCGGCTCAAATAAATCGGTAATAGCGCGGTTACGGCGCTTATGTGGCGCTGCACCTTCTAAATTATTGGGATTGAACGAGGGACTGTTAACCATGGCTAAAATTTCGCCGGTTTTTACATCCACCACCATGGCCGAACCTGATGTTGCTTTGTAGGTGAGCACGGCTGATTTCAGCGCCTTATATGCGATAACTTGAATACGTTGATCAATCGATAGCTCGATATTTTCTGGCTCCACGCGCTGACGCTCGTCGAGCACCGCCACTTCGCGGCCACGCGCATCCTTACGAATAGTGCGTCGTCCTTCAGTGCCCGTCAGTGCTTCATCATAGAGTTTCTCAATGCCCTCGATGCCATGACCATCAATATTGGTAAATCCCAATACATGAGCGGTGATTTCTCCCGCTGGATAATAACGTTTAGACTCGTCTAGCAGATGCACGCCTGGCAGGTTGAGTTCATCAATATAATTGGCAACCGCAGGGGTTACTTGGCGTTTTAAATAGACGAAGCGGCGGTCTTTATCACCGGTAAGGCGCTTATCGACATGGGCACGTCCTAACCGCAATACATCGGCCAGTTCACGCCAGCGCATATCTTGTTTATAGAAGGCTTGTTTTAAATCTTTTAAGTGGACGGGTCTGTCCAAGACATCTTGCGGATCTTGGCCCTGCTTTTTGGTATGACTCACTACCTTCTTGCGCAGGTACTTATCAATCGCCTTAGGGTCAGCGTAAACACTCACAACAGGTACGCTGACCGCCAACTCTTTGCCTTGACGGTCAAAAATCATACCGCGCTGCACTTGAAGCTTCTCTACTCGCACGGTGCGTTTGGCGTTCTCGCTACGCGCTTTATCCGGCTCTATCACTTGCAAATAAGCGGCACGTGCAACTAAGGTGACAAACACCATAAGCACAGCACCGCAGACCAGCATAAACCGCCAGGTGATAAGGTTGTTACCATTGTTTTTACGCTTTGCAGCTCTCATGGGACTATTACCACTTCCTCGTCTTCACTGGTGGGGCGCTTCATATCCAACTGCTCTTTCGCTATTTGCTCGATGCGGGCATGTTGAGAATAAAACTCTTCTTCAACTAATAAGTAACGCCAGTTCAAATCTAATTCGTCCCGCTCTTGTAATAAGCGGTCTTGAGCGATCAATTTTGCTCGCGACAAATGAGTGACTTGCACTATAGCCAAGGCACTGATAAGAATAAGAAAAAGCAGCCCCAATGTGATCTTATTGTCAAATAGTCCCCGCAAGATCTCTAACAAGAGATTTGGATGGCGATTTAGTTGTTGTTGGCTCATCCCAATCTCTCAGCTACACGAAGGACGGAGCTGCGCGCACGGCTGTTGCGAGCGATTTCTTCCTCGCTCGGCTTAATGGCTTTGCCTACTGCCTTGAGCGTTAACTGTTGTTTTAATTGCTCATCGGTTAACGGCAGACCTCTAGGCATTGCCTCTCCCTTGCTCTGCTTTTTAATAAACTGTTTTACAATGCGATCCTCTAAGGAGTGGAAAGAAATCACCACTAATCGCCCACCCGGTTTCAATACTTTCAGAGCAGCTTGTAATGCCGTCTGTATTTCCTCTAACTCACTATTGATATAAATGCGAATAGCTTGGAATGTGCGCGTTGCTGGGTGCTTATGTTTGTCTTTAACAGGCACCGCCTCATCAATCAGCTTGGCTAATTGCGCGGTTGAATTAATGTCAGTGTGGGCGCGAGTCTCGATTATTTTGGTTGCGATACGCCGAGCAAACTTTTCCTCACCGTACTTTTTAAACACGAAGACCATGTCCTCTAACTCTGCTTCTGCCAGCCACTGCGCAGCACTTCGCCCTTGAGAGGGGTCCATACGCATATCTAAGGGGCCGTCTTTCATAAAGCTAAAGCCACGTCCGGCATCATCTAGCTGAGGTGAGGACACGCCAATATCGAGCAAAATACCATCGACCTTGCCGGTAAGTCCCTGTGCTTCGGCGACTTCATCAAGACGAGAGAAACGACTGTGGGCAATATTAAAACGCGAGTCATTAGCAAAGCGTTGGGCCGCAGCGATAGCGCTCGGGTCTTGATCGATGGCTTGCAAGCGCCCCTGCTCACCAAGACGAGCGAGTATTTCGCCAGAGTGCCCACCACGGCCAAAAGTCCCGTCGATATAAATACCATCAGGTTTAATGGCCAGAGCCTCTATTGTCTCCGTCATTAACACGGATATATGTTGAAAGTCTTCGCTCATGCGTGTGTTCGCGCCTTTTAGAGTTAGAATGAAAAATCAGCGAGATCTTCATCCTGTTCAAATTCTTGTCCTAGTTCGATAGCAATGTCATCTTGCATTTGCTGCTGCCAGCGCGCCTCATCCCAAATTTCAAACTTATTCAGTTGCCCCACGAGTACGATTTTCTTACCTAGTTGCGCATAGTCGCGTAGATGAGGAGCTAATAGCACACGGCCATTTTTATCAACTTGATAATCCATCGCGTTCCCTAGCAGCAAGCGCTGCATACGCTTCGCTCTGGGCTTAATGTTCGACAAACTCGCTAAGCGTTGTTCGATGACTTGCCATTCACTCAGGGGATACAGCAATAAACAGGGATCACTTAAATTGATAGTACAGATAATTTCGCCGCCATTATCCGCAAGCAGCTGATTTCGATACTTTGTTGGTATCGCAAATCGGCCCTTGTCATCAAGGCTGAGTGTGCTGGCGCCGCGAAACATAAATAAAATGCCGTCCAAGTGTTGCTGTTTTGGTTTTCGGTAATAGTGAAGATCCACATTGATCCACTAAAACCCACATTTTCCCACTGAACTACAGTCTAGGGCTTGACAAGCCTTTTTGTCAAGCAATGAAAAATCCAACAACCTCTTGCAAAGCTAGATAATATGCGGGTTTTAAGGAAGTCTATGAATTCGGTGGGAAAATGTGGATCATACTTTTACCTAGGGAATAAATGTTCATTTTTTATTCATTCCATGTGATACCGTGATCTTCGCTTTGTAAATTTTACTGCCTGAGTGCGTAAGTATTTAGTCTTACCCTCTCAATTTTATCTGCGTATGTTATTAAGCTGCTGATTTTGTTGACTTCTAATACTTGGAATGAGAGTTGCGTTAAAAACAGTGAACTGTCAGATCAAAGGAGATACACCATGGCAAATGCTAATACTAAGACTGCTGAACAAACGCAAAGCAATTCAGCTCACACACCCACAGCTCCAACTACTGAAAGCGCCTCTAAAGCCGCCCACGCTGCGGTAGACCAAGTGGCTCAGAAAGCGGCCACGGCGGAAGACTATGTGCGCAAACATGCCAGTGAGTCTGCCGAGACTCTACACGAGAAACGCGAAGCGCTAGAAGCGAGTTTGAAAAGCTCTGTGAGTCGCAGTCGCCGCTTTGCGCAAGAAAATCCATTGCTATGTGCGGGACTGGCATTCGCGGCAGGCATGGCCGTTACCGCTCTTATTCGCCGTAAATAATCATGGCTGAAGAGCATCATGACTCGGCTGCTGAGAACGAGCAGCATGATGAGCAATCTGCGTCTTTGACGCGGGTTGCTCAATTATTTCAAGATTACGCGCAGCGCTGGGGTGAACAAATACAGTGCATCTTTGAGCTTGCTGCCACTGAAGCTAAAATCAGTGCCAAAGCGCTGTTATTAACTTTGGGTTTGATTGTCGCCATTGCTATGACCGCATTGGTAATTTGGTTAACCGTTGTAGGCGCCGCCGCCACGGTGCTGTACTGGTTAACTCAATCGATTGCTTTGAGTATCTGTGGTTCATTAGCAGCGCAACTACTTCTGCTGTGGTGGCTAATCCGGCAAATGAAGCTTGCCTTGGCGCAAGTGAGTTTTGAACGCACCATCGCAGTAAGCAAGAAACCTTCATCTTCACAGGAGCAAACCGATGCTGACCCGTCTGATCCTGAAAAAACAGACTGAATATGCTGATTTACTGGCCGAGCAAGGGCAGATTCGTAAGCAGCTTATCGCTTTGGACAAACAGCAGTTACATTACCAAGGTGGTAAGTTGATGAGCCACCCCAAAGGTGTGGCTACGGCATTTTCTGCTGGCAGTCTTACAGAGCTGCTAACCAGCCGCCCTTCTTTAAAATGGCTGCGACTGGCTCAGCTTTTAATTTAGCCCATAAAGCGACGGTTGTGTGGGCGACTAAAATCTAAAACGGGCCCTTTAGACACTACTTGAGTCGGATTAATCATGGTGTGACTAAAGTAATAGTGACGTTTAATGTGCGCCATGTTGAGTGTTTCAGCCACGCCCTTAACTTGGTATAAGTCACGCAAATAATTCGCTAAATTATCATAGCTCTCTATGGTGCGCTTATTACACTTAAAGTGGCCAAAGTAAACGGCATCGAACCGTATCAAGGTCGTGAATAACCGCCAATCTGCTTCAGTGAGCTCGCTGCCCACCAAGTAACGCTGACCTGCCAGTCTTCTTTCTACTTTTTCCAGAGCGCTAAATAGCGTATCAAAGGCTTGTTCGTAGGCTTGCTGTGTAGTGGCAAACCCCGTTCGGTATACGCCGTTATTGATACCGTGGTAAACCAGCTCGTTAATCGCGTCGATATCCTTACGTAAATGCTCAGGATAAAAGTCCAGCGTGTTGCCTGTCAGGTGGTTGAAGGCCTCATTGAACATCCGGATAATTTCCGCAGATTCATTACTCACGATACAGTTTTGCTGCTTATCCCACAGCACAGGAACAGTGACACGACCACTGTATGTAGGATTATTGCGCGTGTACAACTGATGCATATAGTGGTAGCCGAATAATGAATCACCCGAGCTACCCTTAGCTTGATCGAAAGTCCACCCTTGCGACAGCATATCTGGGCTCACTACCGACACATCAATATAGTCTTCAAGGCCTTTTAAGGTGCGGAAAATAAGCGTTCGATGCGCCCATGGACAGGCTAAGCTTACGTATAAATGATAACGCCCTTTCTGTGCTTTAAACCCTTCCCGGCCACTTGGTCCAGCACTGCCATCAGCGGTGACCCAGTTACGTAACTGCGCACTTTCTCGCTGAAATTCACCTTTGCTACTATCAGTGTCGTACCACTTGTCTTGCCACTTTCCATTCACGAGTAAACCCATAAAGGTAGCCTCCTATTGTGATAATTGTCCGAATTGCCCGTTTTGATAATCGCGGATAGCATCCTGTAACTGGGCTTGTGTATTCATAACGAATGGACCCATGTGTGCGATCGGTTGCCGCAACGGTTCGCCCCGCAGCAGTAGTAACCCACTGGGTTGATCCGTGGTCGCAATGATGGCACTGTCGCCATTAAGCACCAGCAACTGTCCCGCATGATACCTTTGTCCTGCAGTAGTAATTGAACCAGTGTGTATATAGGCTAGCACCCGCTCACAGCCTATCGCCGGCATCTCTAGTTGCGCCTTTGATTCGATGTTGATATCAGCAATCGCGCCGTTACAAGCTAGGTTGCTCAGAGGTGACTGCACTTGTTCAGCGTTAAGAGTCCAAGCACCTGCCAAGGCTTTTAAATGCACTCCTTGGCTACTTATTTGCGGCAAGCCACTTTGCGCTGAGTCCTGATATTGTGGCGCATTCATTTTGTCTTTGGCATCCATATTGAGCCAAATCTGAAAACCGTGCAGACCTTCACTATCAGCGAGGGGCATTTCACTATGGATGACTCCTTTACCTGTACTCATCCATTGCACATCACCGGCGCGAACAGCTTTACGGTTGCCAAGATGGTCGCGATGTTCAAAACCACCTTTAATAAGATAAGTAAACGTTTCAATGCCGCGATGGGGATGCGCGGGAAACCCTGCCATGTAATCGTCACTATGGTCTGATTTAAGCTCATCAAGCATTAAAAAGGGATCTAGATAACGACCGTCGAAACCTGGTACGCGGCGGATCTTAACGCCCGCCCCATCTTCAGCAGGCTGGGCATTGAGTACTTTAATAACATTCATGGTGCACCTTTAGACTTACGCTGATAACTCGCGTTATGAAACGACATAGGTTCAGTGTAGTGTGCGTTTATGGATAGAGTAACCGGAAATATTAGCGTGCTGGATGCTAATTTTTAGCATACTGAAAATAAAGAGCGGTAAGAAATAAGAAGGGAAAGAAAATGGTTACTACTTTCATTTAATTGCAAATAAAATTAATTCAATTACAACAACAAATAGTCAGTCCCACTTTTCCGAATGAGGCTTATTTTAAAAAGGATTTCGGAGTAACGCAGAAACCATTGCTGCAAAAAACAAAACAAGCAATAGAACACATACCCATGACTTCATTTGAAGCACTATTAACCTTCCAAAAAAGATATATTATAACATACCTAAAACAGTGAAATCTTATTTGTCTCCCCCTTTGTAGTTGGAACTAAAATGACTCGAATATTAACTATTATATTGGCCTTTTTGGGCCCCCTCACCTACCCAACTTTTGCAAGTCAAGAAATTGAAAAAATTGAAGTTTCAGGTTCTCGCGTGCCTTTGTATAGTACCCGGGATGTCAATGCGTCAGCATTGGGCATCAAAGACCCGCAACTGCTTCCTATTTCCATCCAATCATTTTCTGAAGAGCTGATCAGCAATCAAAGAGTAAGAACGCTAGGCGAAGTGCTTGCAAATGATGCTTCGGTTCAAAATACCTCAATTGGTACCGTGTTTGACTTTGTGAGTCTGCGTGGCTTTCAACTAGATTGGACCAATGGTCTAAGACGCGACGGTTTAGCGCTTGCCCCCTATCAAGATGTACCGCTAGAGAATATTCAGCGCATTGATATCGTGAAAGGCCCGTCAAGTCTCGTATCAGGCTTTAACAACCCCGGCGGTACAATCAACTATGTGACAAAGCGTCCAACTATGGATGCTTTTTTGGACGTTACGACAGAAGTACGTAGCCGTGCAGGCAAGTATTTTCACATCGACCTCGGCGGGCCAATTTCCGACGAGCGAACACTCGGCTATCGTATTAATGCCGCAGCAGAGAAAAACGGTGACTTTACCGGTGGTGATGACTTAGAGCGCTATTTTTTTAGTGCAGCACTGGATTGGCAAGCCTCAGACCGCCTATTTATCCGATTAGACGGCGATTACCAAGACAAAAGCACCGTATCACAGCCTTTGATAGGACTTGCCAGCGACCCCAATGATCCTGAGCGTAAAATATTACCGCCGTATGTCGACACCAGTGATGTATTGCTCGGACAACCGTGGGCAAAGTATCAAACCGAGTCATATAACCTTGCCGCACGTGCTGATTTTTGGTTGAACGACACGTGGCAATGGGTAAATCAAGCTGCGCTTTCTGGTAATGATAGGTTTACTGTTTTTCCTGATATCTACTCGGTTGACACACAAGGCAATGTGCTCTCTGCAGCTATCCACATTACCCCAGACGAAACGTATGACACACTCTCGGCACATAGTTTTATTAGTGGTCAGCTTGCCACTGCAGCAATTGAACATGAACTAGTTATCGGCGTTAGTATTCGTGATTATGAGTCTAAGGATGGGCGTTGGTTTGAGTTAACCAACCCCGTTGGCAATATTTTCAATCCAATTCACAGCAGTAAACCGCAATTCCCTGATTATCCAGAACCAACCAAAACTGAAGCCTCTGAAAGCGCGTTGTTTATCACAGATACCTTGCACTTTAACGATGTATTTTATGCCACCTTAGGGCTGCGTCATATTCAATACAAAAAAGAGCAAACTCTACCTGGCCAAACTAAAACCATGCTAGACGACCGAACTTTTAATACTCCCATCATAGGTCTTAACTACAACCCAAGCGTTCAGCTCGCTTTTTATGCCAGTTACTCAGAAGGCGCGGGGGAAGGCGGCGTTGCTGTCATCGGCAGCGGTGCAATAAACGAGGGCGAATCTCTCGGCCCACAAGAAAGCGAACAAATTGAAGCCGGTATAAAATACCAAACGGACACCATGAACTACTCGATAGCCGTCTTCGAAATAGAAAAGATGTTGGAGTATCACAATCACATTACTAACTATTTCGTGCAAGACGGGGTCCAATCACATAAAGGTATTGAGCTCAATGCCAGTGGTTCATTGGCTCAGGGCCTTGCAACCGTAGCATCTATCACCTTGATGAACCCCAGCTTAGATAAACTTGACGGCGAGCCCGCGCTTAATGGCAACACCCCAGCCAATGTGCCTGAATTTCAAGCAAATCTCTACGTCGACTATCAGCTGCCATTTTGGGAGGCGTTAAGCATCAATGCGGGTATTTTCCATATTGGTGAGCGCGAACAAAACGTCAATAACACGCTAAAGCTACCAGCCTACACGCGCTTCGATTTAGGTGCGAAATACCACTTTACTGATATTAACACCACGCTGCGACTCAAGGCCGAAAACCTGTTCGACAAAGAATATTGGCTATCTGGCGGTGCCAAAGGCATAGATTGGGGGGTCGCTCCCGGTCGTGGGCGTACCTTTATCGCCTCATTAAGCGTGAGCTTTTAAGGATAAGTTATGACTACACCTGTTATTCAAATCAATAACCTGCAAAAGCGCTTTGGTGAATACCAAGCGCTACAGGGACTAAGCTTGAGCGTACATCAAGGTGAAATCCTAGCGCTGCTAGGCCCAAATGGGGCAGGCAAAACCACCACGATTAATTGCTTACTGGGCTTTTTACAACCGGATGCCGGGGAGATCACCATCGCCGGAATTAATCCACAGCATGACGTAGTCACGGCAAGGCAGCAGCTGGCTTATATTCCTGAACAAGTCGCGCTCTATCCGCGACTTAGCGGACTTGAGAATCTCGCGTATTTCAGCAAAATGGCCAGCATAGAAAAGACTGACGAGGCCTTTCGCACACTGCTCAGTGAAGTAAAACTGCCAAGTCACGCTGTAGACAAACCCGTTGCAACCTATTCAAAAGGGATGCGACAAAAAGTGGGCATAGCCATTGCCCTCGCAAAACAAGCCAAGGCATTGATCTTAGATGAGCCTACATCAGGTCTTGATCCTTCAGCCAGCCATGAATTTAGCCAGCTCATCCAGTCTTTAGCAAAGCAAGGCGTCGCGACTTTAATGGCGACCCACGACTTATACCGCGCTCAAGAAGATGCTCATCGCGTGGCAATTATTAATCAAGGGCAATTAGTCGACACCTTAGTCTATGAACAACTGCAAGAAGTCCAACTTGAATCCGTTTACCTCAAACATATCAAGGTGGGTGTCTGATGTTTCAAACGACATTAAAAAAGGAATGGCTCGATACCAAGCGGCAGGGACAAGCGCTTTGGCTTGGGGGCATTGCAATATTACTGCTCTTGCTTGCCTGCTTGACTGGTTTTAAAAGCCACCAAAGCTATCAGCAAGCCGTTACTGAGATGTCTCAATCAGAGCAATTACGCTGGCTAAATCAAGGTGAAAAAGGCCCTCACTCCGCCGCCCACTACGGTATTTATGTGGTCAAACCCACCACCCCATTGGCTGCACTTGACGCAGGGTTACAAGCATACCAAGGGAATGTGTTAAGGCTTGAGGCTCATATTCGCAACGATAGTATGTTTCGAAGTGCGCAAGATAACTTGCCGATGTCACGTTTTGGCAGCTTATCACCCGCCTTTGTGCTGCAAGTGTTACTGCCGCTGTTAATTATATTAATTGGCTACCCACTACTTGCCCGAGAGCGTGAGCAAGGCACCTTAAAACAACTGCTCGCATCGGGCGCAAGCCCAGCTAAGTTGTTTATCGCCAAATGTGCGCTGCTTTTTGCTATTTCTTGCTTATTTTTATTGCCTGTCGCGCTTTTTTTACTTTATAGCCAAGTAACAAGCACGGAGCCTCATGCACTTAGAAGTGGACTATTTTTACTATTTTATTTAGTTTACTTATTACTTTGGTCGTTACTCACCACCACGCTTTCAAGTTTATTTCCAACGGCAAGGCGCGCATTAATCACGCTATTAACCATTTGGGCCTTCACCACGCTTTTACTGCCAAAACTGGCGATGAATATCGCGACCACCATTCATCCACAAGGTTCAGGTCAAGCGTTTCAAGCTAAGCTTGAAAGTGAGGTTTATACCGAAGCACGAGTTGAAGCAATCGCAAAGTTCAAACAGCAAATATTGACTCAGTATGGCGTTAGCAATGTAGAAGACTTGCCCTTTGACTATGCCGGAGCGCAACTCCAATTTGGTGAACAATACGCTGATAAAATCTTTGACCGCTTATTTTCAGCGCGTTTAGCTCAACTAGAAGCGCAATCACAAAGCTATCAACTTGCAGGGATGTTAACGCCGTTCATCGCGATACAAACGCTGTCGATGGCCACCGCCGCCAGCGACTTTGCTCACCAACAAGCATTTGAGAATGCGGCAGAGCAGCACCGTCGCCTAATGCAAGAGGTGCTGAACTTTAATCAAAGAGATCACGGTCACAAAGCCAACGGTCATTACACGGCAGGCGAGGAATTATGGCAGCAGATCCCAAAGTTCGCATTCCAATACCCCAACTTTATTCGTTACCTGCCTCACTACGTTATCAGCCTGTTTAGCCTGAGCTTTTGGCTAATCACTCTGGTGTTATTGAGTTTCTTCGCGATTAAAAAACTGCGTTTGGAGGAGCAAAGATGAAACGCTTAATGTTAGCTACTGAGTTTAAAAATCTCTGGCGAGAAAAGCTCGTACTTGCGCTGTTCTTGACCACCAGCGTGCTTGCACTAGTGGCATTTTTTAACGCCCATTACTTTGCTAAAAAACAGCATGGTGTGGTGCTTGCCGCGCAGCAAATGCAGCAACAGGCTATCCAAGATGCCAAAGCTGGATTACCAGAAAGACTCGCCAGTACAGCAGATTATAAGTGGTGGGAAGACCCATACGACCTGCGTGGGCAGGCTTATTACTTGATGCAAAATTACGCCACCAAAACCCCGCTTGCAACGTCGCCAATCGCAACAGGGCAAGCAGACGTATTACCTTACTATTTTAAGATGCTAATCAAAGAGAAGCAGCATATTGTTCATCAATATGACTATGTTCACCCGCTATCACTGTTGTTAGGCCAGTTCGATTTAAGCTTTGTGATTATCTACTTATTGCCACTGCTCATTATTGGTATTTGCTTTAATGCCTTGGCAAGTGAACGCCAAGATGGGCAGCTAAGATTACTAATACTTCAAGGAGGCAGTGCGACCCGCCTTCTGACTTATCAATTATTGCTACGAAGCGCGTTAATTGTGCTGCCATTTTTAAGTATTAGTAGCCTGCTTTTAATAACAATACGAGAGCAGCTAGGGGTGATTGAACTGCTGAGTTATAACCTTATCGCACTATGTTATTGTGGCTTTTGGATTGCCTTAACCGCTTGGGTAAATAGCAGAGCCAAAAGTGCGGCAAACAATGCAGCCACCTTAGTCACCTGTTGGCTCGCCTTGGTGATTGTGGTTCCAGCCTTGGTCAATACCAGCATTGCCTTACTCGACCCAACGCCTTCACGAATTCACTATATAGATAGCCTGCGTGCCGCCAGTGACAATGCTCAAAAAGCGAGTGAAAAGACCTTGGCTCAGTATTTTCAAGATCATCCAGAGCTTGCAAAAAATGGCAGTGGTGCCAGCGATTACGCCACAAAAAAAATTGCTACGATTAATTCTGTTGAACGCGCAATGGCAGCCCAAGATGTACGATTTTTAAAGGCGCAACAAGCACAGCAACATAACGCGCAAAAGCTACAATATCTCTCCCCCGCACTCATCGTACAAACACTGTTGGTTGATTTAGCGGGCAATGGATTAGCACGTCATCACGCCTTTATGGAAGAAGTTGAAGCTCATCATCAAGCACTACAACGCTTCTTTGCCAGCGAAATTGCCAAAGCCAATCAAAGAGGCGATTTTGCACCTTGTGAGGGTTGTAGCGCAAAGCCAACGCTCACGAACATTGCGGATATTCCTCAATTTAGTAGTAACTTTGCCACACCAGTGAACAATTACACGCCTTTAATCTGGTTGCTGCTTCTAGCCGTTGGCCTGCTCCTTATAGCAAAACGCCGCGTTAACAAGCTAGACAGTGCAAACAACAAAGAGGTGTTAGTCGTATGATTGACGCCTTCACTGCAAAATTGTATCCGCAAACGCAGAGCCTGCTAACGGAGAACTAGGCCAAGTTTCTAGAATAGACTGTGGCTTTAGACAATTCACTACACTTAAAAGTATTAAGAAAAAGCATATCTTTTCAATTAACAAGAGGTCTGAGTAAGAGATGTGCTCTTAAAGGGGTGATTAAAAATAACGCACTTAGGTTTGAGTCACCTATAAGGCAACACAGTCTCTCGCGTTGGAGGGATTTGAGGATACTTTGAGTCAGCCTCTTTAACTTTGCGCCGTCAAACAGCATTGGCTACTTAGGGTATAAACACTTTAAGAAAGCTGCTGTTACTTTAGCTTTTTCTCTATAAAATTACGAATAGCAACCATCAGTTTACAAAATACCAAGCAGGCTTGCTGGTTTGCAACCGCCGTAGTTTCTAATCTGAGAGCGATTTTAATAACTGAGAACAAAGCATGATTCTATCAGAGAAAATTATAAAATTAAGAAAGCAGCTTGGCTGGTCACAGGAAGAGCTGGCGGAAAAGATGGACGTTTCCAGACAGTCCGTATCCAAATGGGAAAGCACCAATAGCATTCCAGACCTTAATAAAATTATCAGGCTGGCCGGATTATTTAATGTATCAACCGACTTTTTACTGAAAGATGATATCGACACCACTGAGTACTTGAATGAAAGCGCTGATGCCGACACCGTTCAGGTAAGCCTGGAACAAGCGCTGAGTTATATCGACAACAAAAAAGCACAAGCCAAATTAACTGCTAAGGGCGTCGCATTTTTTGTCTGCTCGTCAGCTCCTTTGTTTTTCTTCTTGGCGTTGTCGAATATGAAAAATCTAGATTTTGATGTGAATATGGCGGTTGCTTTGGGCTTAGTGTCTATTTTTCTAATGATCCCAGCCGGAATTAGACTCGTGATCTCAACCAATCAATATAACCGCGCCTTAGTCCCTTTTGAAAAGACGCCTTTTGAACTAGCCTATGGTGTACACAGTGCTTGCAGTGAAAAGTTGGAAGCCTTTACTCCAAGCTATAACAATAGGTTATCCCTAGCAATTGCTTTGTTTATTACCAGCTCGGTGCCGATGTTATTGGTTAATATATTTATTGGTCGAGTCGATTTAGTGTTGCTGATGTTAGCCGCCCTACTGTTTATAGTAACGGCAGGGCTGTGGATTATCATTCCGGCGTCAGCCCAATATGAAGCCTATAAACACATATTGAATGAAGGTGATAAAGGCCGCGAGCTGACTAGAAGTGAGCGACATGCATTGAAACTCGCGCCATTTTACTGGCCACTAACTGTTGCCATATATCTAGGCTGGAGCTTATGGACCATGAATTGGGGAGTAACCTGGATCATTTGGCCAGTGGCCAGCGTTTTATTTGCCGCTATGGTAGGGCTCATGGGCTTACTTGAAAAAGACAGGAGTTAATCTTGCTGGAAGTAAGGCGTGAAGGAAATAAAAAACCCGCTTATCGCTAAGCAGGTCTTCTTTTGAATTGTTTGAGTCAGCCTGTAAGCCGGGTTCTGTTCTCTCCCGAAGGAGATCGATAATCATTCGTCTAGGCCATAAATTGCTCTATGGCTCAAGCAACCTACCCGGTTCCGATGTGGGCCACACCATAAGGAACCCTATTTGGTCTTGCTCCGGGTGGAGTTTACCTTGCAACCAACTGTTACCAGTGGCCCGGTGCGCTCTTACCGCACCCTTTCACCCTTACCGGTCCCGAAGGACTTAGGCGGTTTTCTCTCTGCTGCACTTGTCGTAGGCTCACGCCCCCCAGCCGTTAGCTGGCACCCTGCCCTGTGGAGCCCGGACTTTCCTCCCCCTGATCATTTTCGTCACAGGCAGCGATTATCCGGCTGACTCAGGGGCGCCATTATACGCATGCCAAGTGATTTGCCCAGCACTTTATTGCTTTTGCGCTATCACGGCCTTATACAGTGCATTTTTCTTTTGTCCGAGATAGTCAGCAGCCACACCGCAAGCTTGCTTCAGTGGCATGTGCTCTTCCAGTAAGGCAATCAAACGCAGTGCCTCTTCACTTACGGCGCTGGCCTTATTCGGTTTCCCTGGCAGCATCAACACGATTTCACCCTTTTGTCGCGCTGGGTCCTGCTGTAAAAACTGTTGTAACTCAGTGACCGTACCACTGAAGAAGGTCTCGAAGCTTTTCGTTAACTCTTTAGCAAGCACGACTTGAGCTTGCTCTCCTAGCGCGGCACTTAAATCCTCTAAACTCGCCATAATACGGTGCGTACTTTCGTAAATAATGCTGGTCATGCCTGAGTTATACGCGTCACTGAAAAAGCTTTGTCTGGCTTTGGATTTTGCTGGAGCAAAACCAATAAATTGGAATTGATCGGTGGGTAATCCGGAGCAACTCAACGCCGCAATAGCTGCGCATGCGCCGGGAATTGGGGTTACTTGAGCCCCTTGTTCACGGCATAAACTCACTAAGACATAACCAGGATCGCTTATCAGTGGTGTTCCAGCGTCGCTCACCAGCGCTACGTTTTGCCCTTGTTGTAGCCAAGTGAGTACCTGCTGAGCCTTTTGTTTTTCATTATGATCATGCAAGGCAAAGGTACGCTTACTGAGTCCTAGGTGCGACAGCAGCTTGGCAGTGTGGCGCGTGTCTTCAGCAGCGATTAAGTCGACGTCACTTAGGGTTTTGATAGCACGCTGGCTGATGTCATCCAAGTTACCAATGGGTGTGGCAACAATAAATAAGGTACCTTGGTCTTGGGGGTCGGTTGAAATATCCGCATTGGACATTGAGCTCTCCTGCATCAGTCAGTAAGATAAGCGAATCACACTAAGGCCAATTGGAATACAAAGACTGTGCGACTCAAATCGATTGCTTTTATGCTGTTATTGTCAGGCTTATCGGCCTGCAGCACAACACAAAAGCCACAAGAAAGTGAAAATCTTACAACTAACGTGAGTGAGCCTGAGCCGATTCAGACACTCAGTGCACAGCAGTTATACCAACAAGCTCAAAATAGTGAAGGCGCTACTCGCGTACAGTTACTTAACCGCACTCAAAATCAGGCTATTAATGAGCAAAATTGGTCGCTACTATTGCAAGCCAGCGACACCCTGTTACGCAGCCACCCTGAGCAACAAATTCAAGCGGTGTTATTAAAGTCTTACGCGCAAGCGCAAATGGGCGAACCACAACGTGCTTTGCAAACCTCACGCTCAGTGCAATCGCAATTGCAAACGCCAGAGCATTTCTACTGGCATCAGTTAGTGCAAGGCACCACCTACATGCGAATGCAAATGCCACAACAAAGCGCACCATTTTTATTACGTGCTTCAGAAACCGCAAACCGCTATCAAATAGAAGCATCACAGTTAAACCCCATTTTGTGGCGGTCTTTACAATCTTTGAGCCCGCAACAGCTAACAAAGTATGACTCCGGCTCAGCTATCGCTAAAGGCTGGGTACAACTTGCTAAAATAAAACAACTTTATTTGGGCTCTCCAGTTGAGTTACACCAAGCTTCCAATAACTGGCAACGCCGCTATCCAGGACACCCGGCGAGCTTTGCCCTAGACGAAAAAGTGGCTGAGCTGATGAAAGTTGAGCCCTATAACGCCACTAAATTAGCTGTTATTTTACCTTTAAGTGGCGCTAATAAGGGCCTGGGTGAAGCCGTAAAGTCAGGTGTATTGGCGGCCCTAGATAACTATCAATTCGAAGACATTTATTTCATTGATGCAAATTTAGAAAATCAGCAACTAACGCAGCAGCTCAATGACAAGCAAATCGATTTCGCCGTGGGGCCATTACTGAAAAGCAACATTAACCGCTTTGAGCAGCACAACCTGCTAGAGGGAATACCCAGCATATACCTGAACCGCAGCGATATCGAACGCCAGTCTTTACAGCATTATTATTTTGCTCTAGCCCCGGAGCACGAATTAGATCAGGCCTTAACACACTTTATGGCTAAAGGCTTTGAAAAGCCGCTGATCTTGGCCCCAAATGAGCGCTCAGGACAAAGATTGAGTGAGCACTTTAGCAGTCAGTGGCAACGTTATAATGAGCAGCCACCACTTGTGGGGTTATTCGATGACAATAAAGAAATGGAAAAAGTCATCACTGAGTTACTTGAAGTCGACGATAGTGAAGCACGCATAGACGCCATCGAGGGCATTTTTAAGCGCAACGTAAAGAGTGAAACCCGCTCTCGTCGCGACATAGATGTGGTTTATCTACTCGCTAATGCCACGCAAACTCGGCTATTAAAGCCCTATCTTGATGTTAACGTGAGCACCTTTGTTGAGCGCATTCCCCTGTATGCAAGTTCCAAAAGCCACAGCACGCGCATTGATAGCACCGATAAACGTGATTTAAATGGCTTATACTTCACTGAGTTACCGTGGATGCTACCGACAAAGGGGTTAGCTAACCTGAATACTCGGCAGCTCAGAGAGCGCTTTGATAGCCTCTGGCCTGACGTTGCCGATATTGAGCAGCGTCTATTTGCCATGGGCTATGATGCGATTTCACTGATCCCGCAATTGCGACAGCTCAGTATGCTGCCAGGAAAAAGCCAAACCGGTCTTACTGGAGAGCTAAGTGTAATAAGTAACGGCGAGATTGTTCGCCATTTAGCGTGGGCACGCTATCAGTCAAGAAGCATTAACAAAGTGAGTCTTGAGCACCTCGATCCCACACCGCTTTTCATGAAGAAGCAATTTGAGGAATCGAGTAATGTCATGGCTCCCGAAAGCGTGGCGCAATAGCCGAGAAAAAGGCCAGCACTTTGAGTTGCAGGCACAGAAATACCTAACTCAGCAAGGGCTGACGCCAGTGGCGCGCAATTACCATTGTCGCTATGGCGAACTGGACCTGATAATGAAAGAGGGTCAGGTGTGGGTATTTGTTGAAGTAAAGTTTCGTCGCCACAGTAGTTATGGCGGGGCTCTGCATGCGCTTAGCCACACCAAGCAACAGCGACTACAAAGAACCATTGCACACTATGTGCAACAAAAGGGCTTAGCAGGCTGCGTATTGCGTGCTGATTTTGTCGCAATACAAGGTGAGAAAGAGCCAGAGTTTCACTGGATAAAGAACGTATTATAAATGCAGGAACAAGTTAAAGCACTTTTTACCGAAAGCATTCAGGCGCAAATTGCCGCAGGGGAAGTTTTACCTAGCGTGCTTGAAACCGCTTCGTTGAGTATTGCACAGACATTGATTAACGGCCGCAAATTATTATGTTGTGGCGCTGCTAGTTGCCATATGCTCAGCGACCATTTTGCCGCTCTGTTGGTGAACCATTTTGAGACCGAGCGCCCGTGTTTACCTGCGGTATCACTGTCATCGCATGCACTAAATTTAAGCCCGGCTGGCTCATCACAACCCAGCCGCGATATCTTTGCTAGGCAGATTAAAGCGCTCGGCGAGCAAGGGGATTTATTACTTGCCATTGCTATTAATGGCAATGAAAAGAATGTCGTCAGCGCCGTAGAAGCCGCTTTGACTAAAGACATGACCGTTATCGTGTTAGTCGGCGATGATGGCGGCGAGCTGGCGGGACTGCTCAGTGCAAGTGACGTCGAGATTCGCGTACCAGCTAAGCGTCCAAGTCGTATTTTGGAATCTCATTTAGTCAACATACACTGTTTGACAGAACTTGTTGATATGACCTTATTCCCACAGGAAGAAAGCTAATGAATAAGAACCTTATAGCTATTTTGGTTGGTACTGTGCTCTTGCAAGGCTGCGCCGCAGCCGTAGTGGCCGGCACCGCTGGCGCAGTCACAGCAGCCAACGACCGCCGTACTATAGGCAGTCAGATAGATGACAATAATATTGAAATAAAAACCACCATGGCGATTAAAGAGGCGTTAGGCGAAAATGCCAATGCCAACGTGTCTGTCGTCAGCTATAACGGTATTGTATTACTGCTAGGGCAAGTGCCTAGTGAACAGTATAAAACCACTGTACAACGCGCAGCAGAGCGCATCGATGGCACGCGAAAGCTTCATAACCAATTACGTATTGGCTCTCCTACCAGCATCACCACACAAAGCCACGATACCTGGCTAACATCTAAGGTAAAAACCCAGTTGCTGGCAGCTGAGGATGTCAGTGGCAACAATATTAAAGTAGTCACGGAAAACGGTGAGGTATTTTTAATGGGGCTGGTAGCAGACGTGGAAGCAAACAAAGCGGTCAATATCGCTCGCAATATTTCAGGCGTGGAGCGCGTCGTTAAGGTATTCGAATACATGTAAAAACGTGAGCGCCTATTATCGGGTTAATTAACTCGCATTGTCGTTATCAACGCACACAAAAAAGCCACTTCGTTTGAAGTGGCTTTTTGCTATCTAACTCGTGCTTAAATCGAGTCTTCTACCATGATCTTCGGAGTAACAAAGATAAGTAGCTCTCGTTTCTCATTACGCTCACTGGTTGAGCGGAATAAGTAACCTAGGTAAGGAATGTCACCCAACAAAGGTACTTTACTAGCAGAGTTAATAATTTGCTGCTGGTAAATACCACCAAGCACCACTGTTTGACCATTTTCTACTAACACCTGCGTCTCGATACGTTGTGTATCGATCGCTGTCGCAGGGCCAGTTGGCGTGTCTACGGTGTCGCCTCGGGTATCCTGGGTAATCGCAAGATCGAGAATCACTTTGTTATCTGGGGTGATATGAGGCGTCACTTCTAAGCTCAACACCGCTTTTTTGAAGGTTACGGTAGTCGCACCACTTGAGGCGGCCTGAACATAAGGAATTTCGGTACCTTGTTCAATTCGTGCCTTTTTCTGGTTAGCCGTTGTGATTCGCGGGCTAGCAATGATTTCACCTTTGTTCTCTTGCTCTAGCGCTGTGAGCTCGAGGTCGATCAAGGTACCGTCTGCTAACTTCGCTACATGCATACCAATGCTTCCCGCAGGGTTAGCGATAGGCAAGTTAACATTTAAACGGTCGCCAATACTTGGGCGCTGACCGTTAGCAATAGCATTGGCACCATCAAGATTACCAGAAATACCGTCACTGTCTTGCTGGTCACTGAAACCCCAACGAATACCTAAGTCTTCTTGAACATTGTCACGAACGGTGACCATGCGCGACTCAATCACAACCTGCTTAACTGGCACATCGAGGTTTTCAATCATGCGACGCACGTTTTCAATACTCTTCGCCGTATCTTTGATAAGCAAAGTATTGGTACGTTCATCAACAGACACACTGCCACGCTGAGAAATAATACTGTTTACTTCCGTTTTCAGTAGGTCTGCAAAGGTTTGCGCCTTAGCATAGTTAAGCTGAATATACTCACTGTAAAGCGGCTCCAAGTCTTCAACTTGCTGTTTGGCCTTAAGCTCTTTTGCTTCTCGCGCAGCGAGCTCTTCGGTCGGTGCAACCATTAAAATGGAACCATCCATACGCTTATCTAAGCCTTTAACTCGCAGCACAATGTCTAACGCTTGGTCCCAAGGTACACCATCTAAACGAAGAGTAATGTTACCTGCTACTGAGTCACTAACAACGAGGTTAAAGCCGTTATAGTCAGCGATGATTTGCAATACAGCTCGAATTGAGATGTCCTGGAAGTTCAAAGACATTGGGCGGCCTTGGTATTCTTTACCATTACCCAAGAAGCTACGCTTCGACTCATCTTTTTCAACAGTGATAGTAAAGATGTTGTCTAACTGCTGATAGTTGTAATCAAAGGCATCTGTGGTATCGATAACGATACGACTGTTGGAACCATCTTTGAAGGTTTCAATCATGCTCACTACAGTGCCAAAGTCCATAACATCGAGTTGATACAACAGATCATCGATAATGTCCGTATTATGGAATTCAACAACAATCTTACCCGCTTGCTCTCTTACGTCGATAGCCGCCATATTCTCTTGCAAGAATACCAGCACCCGAGCTTCGCCTTTCTCGCCACGACGAAAATCTAACGCTTGGATACGGTTGATGTAGCTTGTGCCTTCATCTTCTTCTGCAATTGTTTGTGCAGCATCTTGCGTAGGGTTATCGGAAACGTGCAAGTAGAACAGGTTTTTATCGATACGGGTTTGATAAATCTTTAAGTGATCAAGATACACCGTCACTTTAAAGCCGTCGTTTACGAACTCACTGGTTACTTTTTCAACACCTGCTTTATTGATTAAGACCTCTTCAAGGCTTTGTTCATAATCGGCTTCGTCAAAAAACAGTTCAATTCGCGCTGGCTCACTGAATACCTGAATCTGCGGTTCGATGTAGATCTCTTCGTCAAAAACGAACTCGATCTCAGTTTCACCTTCCAGCAAAGGGTTATAGCGAACGTCGTACAACAGCGGCACTGCGGTCGCAAAACTCGACATAAATAGGGTCGCAAAAGCGAGTACCAAAGAGTAAATACGATTCATATTGAATCCGTGTTTTTGCATTGTGCTTTTACCTTGATTTTTATGAACTGGAATCATCGCCTGCCTCCAACATCTCTAGCTTGGTCAGGCGTTCTTTCCAACATCCTGCTCCATCAGGGATTAACTCTAATAATTCTATATAGTTACTGCGTACTTGTGTCACTTTACCGTGATACAAGCCAACATAGTTGCCGCGTGATACACGGTGCAATGTTGCATCCGACGCTTTCACTAACGCCCACGTTTGCTCACCTGAGCCTAAAGTTCCCTTCATTGATAAGTTATCCAACGGATAACGCTCCAGCGGTTCCTTTTTACGCTGTGGATCGGGGTGCAAACAGTTTTGCACTTGTATCAATTTATCTTGAATAACTTCCGGGCGGGGTGCCACAAATGGGCTACGCAAGCTCGAGGCATCATAAGCAAAGTGTTCAAACTGCGCGACTTCGGGGATAGGCTCTACATTAGGTTGAGTGCTGGCTTTTACCCGATTAATAAATTCGCGCTGTTCAGTTGTATCATCAAAACAACCGCTCAATAACACCGCCACGGTGGTAATTGTGAGGAGTTTTTTCATTATTCGACCCCCTCATAGCGATAGGTTTTAGCAACCACACTGAATACCAGCTGGTCATCACCCGTCGCTTCAATTTCAAAGTCATGTAAGCTGATAATACGAGGTAGTTGAGCCACTTTGCCAACAAACTCGCCAAACTCGTGATAGCTACCCTCAACTTCGATTTTGATCGGAAGCTCGGTGTAGAACTCTTTCTTAATCTCGGGAAGCCAACCTATTTTTACGAAGGTCAGGCCACTTGTTGTCCCAACATAAGAAAGGTCATCAAGTAACCCTGGAGTTTCATTCGACGTTGGCAGCTTCTTCAACAACTGCGAAAACTTTTCTTCCATTTCCTGCATTTGTTGCTTGTAGATTTCTAACCTACTTGCCACTGCGTACTTGGTACGATAAGTGCTGCGTAACTCAGCCTCTTTTTTCTGCACTCTCTCATACGCAGTTATCTCGTCAGCAACCAATAGTTTATAGCTGAAAAACAACACCAATGCTGCAGCAATCACACAAACAATTGCTTTTACGGCTACCGGCCAATCCCCGATATTATCAAGTTCCAGCTCATTCCAATCGATATCGTTGAGGGATTTAAGATCTATACTCATTCTTGTGCCTCGCCAATTTCATCGAAAGACTTCACATTGAATTGCATATTGAAATCGCTAAGTAATCGTGACTGCTCTTCACCGGCTACAATGCCTTGCAATGAGGCATTTTCAAGCAGGTATGAACTCTCTACCTGACGGATCATAGTCGATAAACGGTTGTTTGACTCACTTTTACCCGTTACTTGAATCGCATCGCCGCGACGCTCTAAGGTCGTGAAATAAACACCTGAAGGTACAATTTTCGCTACTTCATCCATTATTTGGGTACCGAGATTTCGGTTACTTTGCAGCTCTTCAATTAGACGCATGCGCTGTTGCAAGCTTTCTTTCTTCTTATCTAGCTCACGAATTTCTGCGATGCGCCTATCTAAGATCTGAATTTCCCGGCTCAGGAAGTTGTTACGAACGTTCTGCCCATCTTTGAGTGCGCTGTAGAATGAACTTAAAGCAAACATTGACGCAAAAGCGGCAACTAAGACAACAACTAGAATAGTTACAAAACGTTGTTGTGCTTCTTTACGCGCGGCCTCACGCCAGGGCAATAAATTTATATGTGGCATGCTGAGAAACTCCTCAATGCAAGACCCGCAGCAACAGCGAACTGTGCCTTATGCTTTTGCATTAGCTCTTGGTCCACTTTGGAACCAATCTCCATGCTCGCAAATGGGTCAACGACAACAGTGTGGATCCCTAACTCGTCGATTAATAGTCTATCTAATCCTTCGATCATTGCCGTTCCACCAGAGAGAACAATGTAATCCACTTGGTCTTTCCCGCTGGTCGTAAGAAACATCTGCACGGCTCGACGCACTTGCTGTAGCAATGAGGTCTGGAACGGCGCAAGTACCTCAAACGTGTAGTTTGGCGGCAAATCGCTGGTGCACTTAGCGCGCTCAGCTTCGTCAAAGTTTTTATTGTAGTAGGAGACAATAGTATTAGTGTACTGCTCGCCACCGAAGACTTGGTCCCGGGTGTAGATAGTTTCACCCTTTTGCACCACACTCACTAGCGTCATCACCGCGCCGATATCCACAAGCGCCACAACTTTGTCTTTCGCATCTTCTGGCAGTGCAGCATAGCTCACATCCAAGCTACGTGATAATGCGTACGTTTCAACATCAACCACCTTAGTATCAAAGCCACCGGCCTCAACGGCGCCGGAACGAGCTTCAACACTCTCAGTGCGCGCAGCAGAGAGTAAAACATTAACCTTGGATGGATCAGCTTCATTTATTTCCAACTTTTCAAAGTCGATACTGACTTCATCAAGTGGATAAGGAATTAAGCTGTCAGCCTCAATTTCGATTTGTGACTCTAGTTCAGAGTCACTCAGAGACACATCCATATAGATCATCTTAGTGATCACTGTTTGACCGGAAACTGCAACAATGGCATGGCTAACAGACTTTGGAATGCGCCGTCTAAGTTTTGCAATAACTCGTCCAATCGCCTCAATGTCTTGAATGTTACGCTCGGCCATAGCCCCTTTAGGCATGGGCTCTATAGCAACAGCATCAAGGCGATAACCCTGCTCATGCTGTGTTAATAACACCGCTTTTACAGAGTGCGAGCCAATATCTATACCGACCATAGCAGGCACAGACTTTTTAAGAAGTCGATTTAACATAAGAGCAACGTGAAACCTTTTTTTATAATTATAATAGACTTATAAATTATCGATGAAAAAATTTTATTCACTATTCAATCAAGATATACTACCAATCTCTTCGCTCAATTGGGAGTCCAAACAGGGAAATATCCGTGAAAATATTCAAAAAATTTTTACAAATCCTTTGCATATGTGTCCTCTTGGGCTGCATCGTACTAGCTGGGCTGTACCTTTACGTCAGATCTGACATCCCCAGTGTGGCGGTGCTAAAGGACGTAAAATTGCAGACTCCAATGCAAGTATTTACCCGAGATGGAAAACTTATCAACCAGTTTGGTGAAAAACGGCGAATTCCCGTAAAAATCAGCGAAGTACCTCAGCCTATGCTGAATGCATTCCTGGCCACTGAAGATAATCGTTTCTACGATCACTACGGTATCGACCCTATCGGTATTGTCCGAAGTGCAATCGTTCTTATCTCGACTGGTGAAAAGCGCCAAGGCGCAAGTACCATCACCATGCAGCTGGCACGAAACTTCTTTCTTACTCGGGAAAAAGCATACATCCGAAAAGTGAAAGAAATATTTATCGCATTGCATATTGAGCAATTATTGACCAAAGACGAAATCTTCGAGCTCTATCTCAACAAAATTGAGCTTGGTAATCGTGCCTTTGGCATCGGTGCTGCAGCACAAGTGTACTATGGAAAGCCTCTACAAGAGCTTGATTTAGCGCAAATGGCTATGATTGCGGGCCTACCCAAGGCGCCTTCTGCACTTAACCCTATCCGCAACCCTGAGCGTGCTAAAAATCGTCGTAACGTCGTGTTAGGCCGGATGTTAGATGAGGGCTACATCACTCAGGCTGAGTTTGATGAGGCAACTAACAAACCGATTACCGCCCGTTTCCACGGCGCCGAGATAGAGCTTTATGCGCCTTATATTTCTGAGATGGTGCGTGCCGAGTTGGTTGCTCAGTATGGCGAGGAGCAAGCCTATAATTCAGGTATGCGAGTCTACACCTCGGTAGAGTCAAAAGTGCAGCAAGCAGCTCAGCAAGCATTGCGTGATAATCTATATGCTTATGATATGCGCCATGGTTATCGCGGCCCCGAGGCCGTGCTATGGGATAGCGAAACCGAAGCTCCTCTTGACGAACCACAGTTAATTGCCCACTTACAGGGCCTTAACCCACTCGCCGACTTACATGGTGCAGTGGTGATGAGTGTGGACGAACAATCCGTTGAAGTACTTAATGAATTAGGTGAACGGTTCACCATAGAGTGGAACGGATTAAAATGGGCGCGCAAATTTATTACCCAGTCTCGTCAAAGTTACGCTCCGAAGAGCGCAGCCGATATTCTCTCTGCAGGTACACAGATTTGGTATCGTTTCGACAATGACGGCCGCCCGCTGTTAGCGCAAGTTCCCGAAGCATCCAGTGCACTGGTCTCTATTGACCCTAAAGATGGCCGCATAAAGGCGATTGTCGGTGGCTACAGCTTTGAACAAAGCCAGTACAACCGAGCGGTTCAGGCAAAGCGCCAAGTTGGCTCTAACATCAAGCCCTTCATTTACTCAGCGGCGTTAGAGCATGGTTACTCCTTAGCAACCATTATTAACGATGCGCCGATAAATCATTGGGATAAAAGCCAAGGTGTTGCTTGGCGACCCAAGAATAGCCCAGCTAAATATGTCGGCCCGATCCGTGTTAGACGTGCCTTAGCGCAGTCAAAAAACGTGGTTTCAGTCAGGTTGCTGCGCGGCGTCGGTGTAGACCCTGCCGCTGAACACTTACTCAAGTTTGGCTTTCATGATGAAGATATTCCGCGCAATGAAACCCTGGCGCTGGGGAGTGCGTCATTAACACCTTTAGAATTAGCTCGCGGTATGAGTGCTTTCGCAAATGGTGGGCATTTAGTTGAGCCTTACTTTATTACCGAAATACAAAGCGCCGAAGGCGAAGTGCTAATGCAAGCTCGCCCCTATAAGGCCTGCTCTGAAGAGCAAAAGCGCAGCAATGAAATGTTTGCAGAGCTGGCAATGCTTGAGCCCAGCGGCGCCAGTGAGAGTAACCCCGACAACACTGACAGCGCTGAGGCTACTGATACCCAGTTACCGCAATGCGCACCTCGGGTTATTTCTAAACAGAATGCCTTCTTAATTGCCGATGCGATGACCAGTGCAATTTGGGGTGGTGGCAGCTGGAAGCATGGCACCGGCTGGAATGGTACTGGCTGGCGCGCGACGCGGTTAAAGCGCCGTGATTTATCAGGTAAAACCGGCACCACCAACAACTCGGTCGATACCTGGTTTAGTGGCTTTAACGCCAATGTTATGACCACAGTATGGGTTGGCTTCGATAACCCAGGTAATCCGCTAGGACGTACCAGTTACAACAACAACTTAGGGAAAGGACAAACCTTTGGTGCCGAATCTGGTGCAAAAACAGCGCAACCGGCTTGGATTGATTACATGCGTGTGGCCCTTGAAGATGAGCCTGCGGCCCCTATCGAGCCACCCGAAGGACTGGAATCAGTACGAATTGATCTAAAATCAGGATTATTAAGTCATCAAAACGACCACACCAGCCGCTTTGAATACTTTATAAAAGGGACTGCCCCCACTAAGTATGTGGAAAAAGCGCCGCCGGTGATCTTCGAAACTCAAGGGCATGATGAACCTGAGCTGCCCACTGAAGACGAACTCTTCTAAATAAAAAAAGCCAAGCAATAATGCTTGGCTTTTTTATTACCCTGTTACCGCATTAACTAAGACTCTCAATAAGCCAGTAGAGATCTGAGTGGACACCTGCAGCGGTGACCTCTTTCCCTGCACCTGGGCCTTGAATAACCAAGGCATTCTGCGCATACCAGCGACTGTTGATGACAAAGATATTGTCGCCCGGACTTAATCCCGCTAACGGGTTGGATTGTGCCACTGCAACAAGACCCACTTGGGCTTTTACCTTGCCATCAACAATGCGTAAGTCAGCGTTGTACCTCAGTACCTTTTGCTCGGCTTGCGCCTGCTGTGCGTGGGTGCTAACAAAGTCATCAAGTAAGGCAATATTATCGAGAAAATCCTGCCAGCTCCCTTTTGCTAAAGACTCTGGCATCAGTGGGCTTAGCTCAATATCGTCAATGTCCAACTGCAAACCCAACTCGCGTGCGAGGATCAACAGCTTACGTTGTACATCTCGGCCGGATAAATCTTCACGTGGATCGGGCTCGGTAAAACCTAGCTTTTGCGCCGCAAAAAGCAGCTCAGAAAAAGCTTGGCTGCCATCATAGTGACTGCATAGCCATGATAACGTCCCAGAAAACACACCTTGAATACGGGTGATGTCATCGCCACTACGCTGCAAATCAGCTAATGCAAAGTTAATGGGTAGCCCAGCGCCAACACTGGTGTTATAACGCCATTTGAGATTGCGCTCTGCCAGCTCGTTACGTAACGACTGATACCAACTATGTGGCGCTGTTCCGGCATACTTGTTGGCACTGATCAAATGACAGTTAGCTCGCACAAAGTCAGGGTAAAGGACACTGAATGACTCACTGGCGGTTATATCAATGACCACCTTGTGTTCGTAATCAAGCTCATTGAGGCGTTCGCACAACTGCTCGCTTTGATAGGGAACCGCTTGTTCTAACCATTGACCTTGCCAATTCTGCGGGTCTAACCCACAGGGGTCAAACAACATGCTGCGACTTCGCAGTAGACCAACCAGTTTTACCTCAAAATGCTGCTCTAAACGCGCTAGCTGCTGCGTAAACTGTTGTAAAAACACACTGCCCACATTTCCAAGGCCGGCGACAATCACGGCAATTTGCTGATGTGCGCCAATTAAAGTGCGATGTACCTTGCCTAAACTATCGGCATCAATGATTTGATCGGTCAGTACCAAGGCGTAGTCTTGATCGCAGTGGCTAAAGCGGATAGTTAAGTTAAGTTGCTCTAAGCATGCCAGCATTTCTTGGTAGCCTTGCTGAGTATACTGGTTTGGGCTGACTAAGGCGCACCCATTGAGATTTGACTCAACGAGTTGTCCACGCTCTCCCAGCTCACGGGAAATAAGAGTGCTATGGGCGCTGGGTACAATCAAAAAGTCTATACCCTGCTGCTGAAAATGGCCTATGGTGTGCTGTATAAGCTGGCTTAACGTTGCCAGTTCATCCACTTTAAGGCTCGACACACGATATAGGTCAACGCCCTCTATGGTGGTCAAAAAACGTTTATGCTTACAGTAACCTTCGCGGACAATCTCAGTGCCACTGGCATCGCTGTCATAGGAGCTACGCACCGATAGCTTAATCGCGCTACCTTGCAAAGGCGACAGCGTTTTCGCATGCAATACCGGATTACCTAACTGGGCAAGGCGGTTGGCTTGGCCACGACAAATTTTTTGATACTTTAAGGCATCGGCTACTTTACGTGGGTCGGTGCTGAAAACCCCCTGCGTGTCGGTCCATATGCAAACTTGTTTGGCGTTGACATAACGGGCCAATAAAGTGGCGCTGTAGTCACTGCCATTGCGTCCCAAGGTGACTGTTTGCTGGTTGCTATCGGCGGCAATAAACCCCGTTACGACGTTGATTTTATCCCTGGCAATATGGCGCTCGCAGAGCTTTTCATTGTCCAAATGCAGTAGTTGCCCTTGGTGCATACACAGTAGCTGCCGCGCATCAAGATCTTGCGCAGCATAGCCTAACTGCTGCAAATAGGTCGCCAGCAAGCGGGCCGACCACAGTTCACCATGGGCTAATAAGGACGCCTCATCTAAGGTGTTTGTCTGCAATTGCTCAGCTATGCGCTGAAGCTCACTATTAAGCTGTGATTGCAGAGCGTGTGCTTGGTGCGCTGCTAATAGCTCATCAATAAGCTCATGCTGATGGGTGCGTAGCAACTGCAAGACATCATGATAACCATGGCTATCGTGCTGTTGATAGGCCTGCCACAACTTCACTAGCGTATCCGTGGTTTTGCCCGCCGCAGAGACCACCACCACGTCACCGAGTTGGCTGTTGCCGATAACAATATTGGCGACCGCATGGTAACGCGCCGCGTTGCTGAGACTCGAACCACCAAACTTATGTACAACCTGAGTCATAGTATCCTCTTATTTGCTTGCTAACGCGTTAAAAGCGGCATCTAAGTCATCGATAAGATCTTGCTTATCTTCAATACCTACAGAAATCCGGATAAGCGTGTCGCCGACCCCAGCCTCAAGTCGAGCGGCCTTGTCCATGCCCGCATGAGTCATGGTCGCGGGGTGACAAATAAGGCTTTCCACCCCGCCCAACGATTCCGCTAAGGTAAACTGCTGTACTGAGGTGAGGAATTTTGCACTGTCTTGCAGCTGGCCTTTAATGTCAAAGCTCACCATACCGCCAAAGCCCTGTTGCTGCGCTTTTGCCAAGTCGTGTTGTGGGTGCGAACTCAACCCTGGGTAGTAAACTGACTGCACACTAGGATGCTGTTCAAGGTATTGAGCAATCGCCAAGGCATTTTCTTCATGCTGCTTCAGGCGCACTTTCAAAGTACGCAAACCACGCAGGGTGAGATAGCTATCGAAAGCGGCGCCGGTAATACCAATATTATTAGCCCACCATGCCAGCTCTTCACCTAACTCTTTGGTTTTGGTGATCACCGCACCACCGACCACATCGGAGTGACCATTGATATATTTAGTGGTCGAATGCACCACCACATCACAACCCAATAACAACGGGTTTTGTAAGGCGGGAGATAAAAACGTGTTGTCGGCTGCAACCAGCGCGCCGATGCTCTGCGCGGCATCGCACACTGCGCGGATATCCGTGAGTCGCAAAATGGGATTACTGGGCGTTTCAATCCACACCAGTTTGGGTTTGGCGGCCACTAAGCGTTGGTAACAGTTTGATTGAGTGAAATCGATAACCTCGACCTTAAGCAACCCTCGCTTGGCTAAAGAGGTAAATAAGCGATAACTGCCGCCATAACAATCATGGGGGATCACTAGCGTGTCATTGGGTGTCAGTAGCTGCGTCACTAGATGCACTGCGGCCATACCTGTCGCGGTGATAATTCCGTGCTCTCCCCCTTCTAGTTGCGCTAAGGTTTGCGCCAAAATATCCCGATTGGGATTACCACTACGACCATAATCATATTCGCGTTTGCTATCAAAATCAGCAAAGGAATAGGTGGTCGATAAATGAATGGGTGGCACCACCGCACCGTGGTGCTTATCGGCATCAATACCATGGCGCACGGCGATGGTGTCTTTTTTTAGTTGTGACATATTTGCCCCCAATCAAGAAAATAGATGTTTAGACGTCTAAAAGGTTAAATTAACACAATTTAGAAGTCAAAACATTTATACGTCTAAATAGCTAATTTATGAATATTTGACTATCCTTACCAACGCGATAAAATTTCGCCCTTATTGATGCCTAAGTGACCAAAAATAAGACGCAAATTATGGCCAAGTGGAATGGTGAATACATTCACCCTTATGCGGAGCATGGAAAAAAAGCCCAACAGGTAAAGAAAATTACCGTTTCCATCCCGCTCAATGTTTTAAAAGTATTAACCGATGAACGTACTCGCCGCCAGGTGAATAATCTTCGTCACGCCACCAACAGTGAGTTGCTGTGTGAAGCATTTCTACATGCCTTTACTGGTCAACCGCTGCCAAATGACGAAGATCTCCGAAAAGATAATCCGGAGAAGGTACCTGAAGAGGTGAGAAAAATTATGGAAGAAATGGGTGTGGAAGTGCCTGTTATCGGAGAGGACTAACAAAGACAAGCAAGTTTAACTAACCCCTGAGCATTAGGCCTCATTGCAGGAGCTAGCTTAGTGTTGTTCATACATGTCGCAAGTCGGCCTGTATGAAAAGCGGTTAGTGAAGCAATTGCTCTTTGCAAGCCATAAAAAAACCCAAGCACTAAGCTTGGGTTTTCTTTTTTCTAGCGCTGAGTAGTAAAGTGATTACTCAGCCATATAATTCGCTGGCATATCAATTTGCGCAACACCTGAGTCCACAGCCGCCTGCGCCACGGCTTTCGCTACGCGTGGCAATAATCGTGGATCCATGGGCTTGGGAATAATGTATTGCGCGCCAAACTCTAATTCGCTCACTCCAGATGCCGTTAACACTGACTCAGGTACTGGCTCCTTGGCGATGCTGCGAATAGCCTCTACAGCGGCAATTTTCATCTCATCATTGATAGCGGTGGCACGCACGTCCAGTGCACCACGGAAAATAAATGGGAAACACAGTACGTTATTCACCTGGTTCGGGTAGTCAGAGCGCCCAGTGGCCATAATTAAGTCTTTGCGCGCACTGTGTGCCACATCCGGCTTAATTTCTGGGTCTGGGTTAGAACAGGCAAAAATGACCGGCTTGTCGGCCATCAATTTAAGGTCTTCAGCTGAGAGCAAATCTGGGCCAGAAACACCAACGAACACATCGGCATCGGCAATAACGTCTTGCAAGGTGCGCTTATCGGTGTTGTTAGCAAATAATTGCTTGTATTCATTTAAGTCATCACGACGCGTGTGGATCACCCCTTTACGGTCAAGCATGTAAATATGCTCGCGCTGAGCGCCACACTTAATAAGCAGCTCCATACACGCAACTGCCGCTGCGCCAGCTCCCAAACACACGATCAAGGCATCACGAATATCTTTACCTTGAATTTCTAAGGCGTTTAGCATGCCTGCGGCAGTGACAATAGCAGTGCCGTGTTGATCATCATGAAATACTGGCACATTACAGCGTTCAATGAGCGCTTGCTCGATTTCGAAGCACTCTGGGGCTTTAATATCTTCGAGGTTAATACCGCCAAAGGTATCGGCAATATTTTCTACAGTGTTAATAAAGTCTTCCGTGGTGCGATGCTTCACCTCGATATCGATGGAATCAAGATTAGCAAAACGCTTGAACAGTAGCGCCTTGCCTTCCATGACCGGCTTAGACGCTAACGGCCCTAAGTTACCCAACCCTAAAATGGCACTGCCATTAGAGATCACAGCAACCATGTTGCCTTTGGCCGTGTATTTATAAGCATTGTTAGCATCGGCAGCGATTTCACGCACCGGCTCTGCAACACCTGGGCTGTAGGCTAAAGCGAGATCGTTAACGGTCTCGGCGCTTTTGGTGAGTTCAATGCTAATTTTTCCTGGAACGGGGTTAGCGTGGTAATCGAGGGCTTTTTCACGAAAGTCAGACATGAACGAGTATCCTGCTAGAAATGTATGTGAGAGTTCAGCTAGTTAAGGCAAACCATACCGCTTTTCTAAATATATTCAAGCAATATCAGGTCTATCCTGTTGTACGAAATTAAAGGGTTTTAAGCCCAAATTCATGCACATTATCTAAAGCTTTATGTGTAAATTTTGATATTCCATGCACTATAGGGACTTATGCATGCATAAAAAACCACCTAAAGCCATGCATAATGCTATATCCAAATAACTTAATATAACTAAAAAGAATACCGTTCGGATAACGAATCTTATTGTTCGCTAATAACAAAGTAAGTGAATTTTAGTGAACTTTAGCGTCATTATTGTGCTTTTTTTGTCACTTTAAATGAGCTAGAGCTTAAGGTGAAATGGCTAGTATGAATAATGGGGATGGATAAAAATCATAGACACAAAAAAAGCACCCGAAGGTGCTTTTCTCGACAAGCAAAGATTACTTCTTGCTGCTAAGCGCACCGAAGCGCTTATTGAAGCGATCTACACGACCACCTGTATCAAGGATCTTTTGCTTACCAGTGTAGAAAGGGTGACACTCTGAACATACGTCTAGGTGAATGTCTTTACACAGGGTAGAGCTTGTCTGGAATTTGTTGCCACAAGAGCACGTTGCGTTGATTGCTTCGTACTTAGGGTGGATACCTTCTTTCATGGGGGTTACCTCTAAATAGGCCGTATCGCTCTCCAAACCCGAAGTTTGGCACCATACGCGTTAGTTTCAATGTGCCAAAGCATGGATATAACCCGCTCAGCACCCTTAAGGCCGCGTATTTTATTTTACTCCTGATTAATGTTCAAGCTTTAATTGCGGCTATTCACTGCGCCATGAATTTAGTACATTAGCGCTATATTCTAGTTCTTGGGGCCTGATTTTTGTTGCCATCATCTCGCGATTCCAACAGCCACAGTAGCAACGCGACCCCGTGCTACCTTGAAGTAGCACTTAAGGTGCCCTTACACCGTAGCTTCGACTATTTATTGCCCATCGAGTTGCGCTCTCGCGCCGTGACTGTAGGGGTAAGGGTCAGTGTTCCTTTTGGTTCGCGTGTCCTGACCGGTATGGTGTTAAAGGTAAAAGCCAGCACAGAGATGCCGGAAGATAAAGTCAAAGCCGTTAAAGCCGTGCTCGATAGCACTGCCATTATTGATGACAGTCACCTACAGTTATTGCAATTTACTGCTCGCTATTATCATTATCCATTAGGTGAAACCGTCTTTACCGCTTTGCCAAAAGCGCTGCGTGAAGGCGCGGATATTGATAAAACCAGCATTAATTACCTGCAACTCACCGAGCAAGGGCAACAACAACCGACACTGCGGGCGAAAAAGCAACAAGCCTTGCTTAAGCAGCTAGCTGAATCAGGGAAATCGCCCACCACGGAAATTAAAGCTCTGGGCTACTCCAAAGCCACCATTGATGCCCTCATCAATAAAAAACTAATAACTCAAGCAGTTGAATTTGATAGTCAATGGCGCGAGCAGCCATTACAGGTGGCCAACAAACCAAGGTTAAACAGCGAACAAGCCATCGCCTGCACAACCATTAACCAATCCCCAGGCTTTGCCGCTTTTTTACTTGAGGGGATCACAGGCAGCGGCAAAACCGAGGTGTATCTGCAGTGCTTAGAGGCGGTTTTGCAACAGGGCAAACAAGCCTTAGTCTTGGTCCCTGAAATAGGCCTAACACCACAGACGGTAAACCGCTTTCGCCGCCGCTTCCCCAATACGCCAATTATGCTCTGGCACTCAGCGTTGACAGATAATGAACGTTTGCAAACCTGGCGGTTTTGCCAAAAAGGTAGCTGTGCTATAGTGATCGGCACACGTTCGGCGATTTTTATGCCGTTTTTACGCCTAGGCATGATTATTGTCGATGAGGAGCATGACGCCTCATTCAAACAGCAAGACACCCTACGCTATCACGCCCGTGATCTGGCCGCTTACCGTGCGCAACAGCAAAACATTCCCTTAGTTCTAGGCAGCGCGACCCCTGCCCTGGAAACACTCAACCGTGCATTGTCCGATAAGTACCAATTGCTCAGTCTCACTCAACGGGCACAAACCAGCAGTGACAATCAATTTGAACTCATAGACATTAAAGGTCAGCACCTTGAGGCTGGACTCAGCCATAGCGCCCTTGCCTATATCAAGCGTGAGCTGGCGAGACAAAAGCAAGTGATGGTGTTTTTGAATCGTCGCGGCTTTTCCCCTTCGCTCATTTGCCATGAGTGCGGCTGGCTCAGCGATTGCTCGCGTTGTAGCACCAGCGCGACCTACCACAAGGCCATGCGTCGTTTGGTGTGCCATCATTGTGGCGAGCAAAGTGCACCGCCCATGCAATGCCCGGATTGTGGTAGCACACAAATAAACCCGGTGGGGCTGGGCACCGAGCAATTGCAAGAAGCATTAAGCGAGCAATTTCCCGACACACCCATCAGCCGTATCGACCGAGATTCAACACGACGTAAAGGCAGTTTGGAGGAAGAACTGGCTGCCATCAATCGCGGCGGCGCGCGCCTATTGGTGGGCACACAAATGCTAGCCAAAGGCCACCACTTTGCTGATGTCAGCCTAGTCATTATTCTTGATGTCGACGCCGGGTTATACTCATGTGATTTCCGTGCCACCGAACACTTAGCACAACTAGTGACTCAAGTAGCAGGACGCGCAGGTCGCAGTGGCGAACCAGGCACCGTGTTACTGCAAACTCACTTCCCAGAGCACCCACTATTGCAAGATTTAGTCAACAATGGTTACCAACACTTTGCTCGTTATGCTTTGCAAGAGCGCCATGAAACAGAAATGCCACCGTTTTCGCACTTAGCCCTGCTAAGGGCGGAAGCGCATGATTTATCACTACTGTTGCGCTTTTTATCGGATTTAGTTCCCGCAGCCCCCGTGCCTAAGATACAATTGCTGGGTCCGATTCCCGCACCGCTCGAACGAGTCGCTGGCAAATACCGTTATCAATTGCATATTCAAGGGCAAGATAGAGGCGCGCTACACGGCTTTTTGGCGCAACTAATGAACTACCTCGGTAGTAATAAGCTGGCACAAAAAGTACGCTGGAATTTGGACGTTGATCCCATAGACATGATGTAAAGAGAACACAAAAACAATTATGGCGCAGCACGACTATATAAATCGCAAACGACCTCAGCGTGGTAAGAACAAAAAAGCCCCAGCAAAAAAGCCTCTGCCGCTTGTGCTTATTGCTTTGGCCATTTTGTTACTCGCCGGCTTCGCTTACGGCCTCTGGTATATAAAAACCAATGCTGATCCTGAGGCTGTTGAGCAAGTTAAGCAGAAACCAAGCGCCTCCAAGCCAGAAATTAAAAAACCGCAAACGCCCGAATTTATTAACGAAATAAAGCAAGCCGAGATAGAGGTTGAGGTTAAAGAAATTGAGCAAAAAGGCCCTTATCAAATGCAATGCGGGTCATTTAGAACCTATGCGCAGGCGGAAACGCTCAAGGCCAAAATAGCCTTTGTCGGGCTAGTATCAGAAATCAGGCGCACTGAAGGCAGCAATGGCGTCTGGTTTCGAGTACGGTTAGGCCCCTATCCGACCAAGCGCGGCGCAGAGAGCGATAAGAACAAGCTTAAGCGTCAGGCAAAAATCATGGGCTGTGGCATCTGGTTGTGGAATTAGGCAAAGCGAAAGCCGTTATCGCCATGTAAATAACCTAGCAGGCACAGCAAATCACATAAAGGGATTGCAAGTTTACCTTGAAATCCCTTTTTAATGCCCATATTTCCTCGCTATTAGACAGTTACAAACACCCAGACTGGGTATAAGGACACACATGACCACAATCGTTTCTGTACGCCGTGAAGGCAAGGTTGTTATTGGCGGCGATGGCCAAGTTTCGCTCGGCAACACGGTAATGAAGGGCAACGCGCGTAAAGTGCGTCGTCTTTTCAACGGTAAAGTGATCGCCGGGTTTGCAGGCGGTACAGCCGATGCGTTTACCCTTTTTGAGCGTTTTGAAAGTAAATTAGAGATGCACCAAGGACATTTAACCAAAGCCGCTGTAGAGATGGCCAAAGATTGGCGCAGTGACAGAGCCTTAAGGCGACTCGAAGCCATTCTTGCTGTTGCTGATGAAACCACCTCACTAATTATTACTGGTAATGGCGATGTGGTACAGCCTGAACATGACCTAATTGCGATTGGTAGCGGCGGCAACTTTGCCCAATCAGCCGCGATTGCATTACTAGAAAACACCGAGCTTGGTGCGCGTGAAATCGTTGAACGCAGCTTAAAAATCGCTGGCGATATCTGCGTATTTACCAACAACCACCAAACTATCGAAGAATTGTAAAAGGAGCTGCCATGTCAGCTATGACTCCCAGAGAAATCGTTCACGAGCTTGATCAACACATTATTGGTCAGAGCAATGCTAAAAAAGCGGTGGCTATCGCCCTGCGCAACCGTTGGCGCCGTATGCAGCTCGACGAGAGCCTGCGCCCGGAAGTAACACCGAAAAATATCCTTATGATCGGCCCAACCGGTGTGGGTAAAACTGAAATAGCACGCCGATTAGCCAAACTTGCTAATGCTCCTTTTTTGAAAGTAGAAGCGACTAAGTTCACTGAAGTTGGCTATGTTGGCAAAGAAGTAGAAACTATTATCCGCGATCTCGTCGACATTGCCATTAAGATGGTTCGTGAGCAGCAGGCGAAGAAACACCACTTCCGTGCTGAGGAAGCTGCAGAAGAACGTATTTTAGACGCATTACTGCCACCAGCTAAAGACACCTGGGGCGAGTCACAACCAAGTGAAAATAGCAGTACCCGCCAAAGTTTCCGTAAGAAATTACGTGAAGGTCAGCTCGATGATAAAGAAATTGAAATCGATGTTGCTGAGCAAGCGCCTAATGTTGAAATCATGTCACCGCCCGGCATGGAAGAAATGACCAACCAGCTACAGAGCATGTTCCAAAACATGTCCGGCGGCAAAACCAAAAAGCGCAAGTTGAAGATTAAAGAAGCCTTTAAACTACTTGTTGAGGAAGAAGCCGCCAAACTGGTTAACCCCGAAGATGTTAAAGAGCTCGCTATTGAAGCTGTTGAGCAACACGGTATTGTGTTCTTAGATGAAGTAGACAAAATTTGTAAGCGCGGTGAAGCAAATGGCCCAGATGTAAGCCGTGAGGGGGTACAACGTGACCTGCTGCCGCTTATTGAAGGTTCAAGTGTGAGCACCAAGCACGGTATGGTGAAAACTGACCATATTCTATTTATTGCTTCTGGCGCGTTCCAAATGGCCAAACCCTCGGATTTAATCCCTGAACTACAAGGTCGTTTACCGATCCGAGTTGAGTTGGACGCCCTCAGCGCCGATGACTTTAAGCGTATTTTGACTGAACCGCATGCTTCGTTAACGGAGCAACAAATCGCGCTTATGAATACCGAAGAAGTGACTATTGAGTTCACCGACGATGCCATTGACAGCATTGCTCAAGCAGCATGGCAAGTGAATGAAAAGACAGAAAATATTGGTGCTCGTCGACTGCACACAGTCATGGAGCGATTGATGGAAGAAATATCCTTCGATGCTTCCGATAAGGCAGGCTCACGTCTTACCATTGACGGCGAATACGTCAACCAGCACTTGGGTAACTTAGTGCAAGACGAAGACCTAAGCCGCTTTATTCTATAACGGCATGGGCTTGGGCAACTTCACCCAAGCCCTTTTTATTGAGGCTGGTTTATGTTGATAACAACCTTACACTATCATCAGCGTTCAAAAACCTTAGACATTCACTTTGACAATGGCGATAGCGCCGAGCTCAGTGCTGAGTTCCTGCGTGTACACTCCCCTTCTGCCGAAGTACAAGGCCACCATCAAAGCGAGCCAAACCTCGTTACCAACAAACGGGATGTTGGTATCAACAAAATCGAACCTGTTGGCCACTATGCCGTGCGCTTAATTTTTGATGATGGCCATCTCAGTGGCTTATACAGCTTTCGCTACTTAGCCGAACTGACCAGCAACAAAGATAATCTCTGGCAGAGTTATTTGGCGCGACTTAAAGCAGCGAATGCCCAGCGTGATGCAAGTATTGCGATTAAGGTGACGCCTTAAGCTAAGTGCATTGCCACTACCTAGGGTGGGTGAATACAGAAACGGGGGCTCTCGCCCCCTTTTCTTATGTTACTGTCTTCGGCTTTTTCTAAACCTTGTATTTAGCCACGGCATCGTGCAACACCCGAGCCTGCTCTGCTACTTCCTCACTGGTATGGGCATTATTACTTGCATGGCCGCTGGCCTGCTCAGCAATATCACGAATACGCACCACGTTTTGATTCACTTCAGAGGCAACCTGTGATTGCTGTTCAATGGCCACCGCGATTTGCGTACTCATTTCCATTATGGTTTCAATTTCTTGAGTAATCGAGCTCAGTAAGTCGCCGGCACGAGAAGCTTGCTCTGCACTCTCACCTCCTTGGTCGCGACACTGTTGCATAATACTCACAACTTGTTGGGTCCGCTGTTGCAGGCCGGAAATAATATTTTCTATCTCCTGTGTGGAGTCTTGTGTGCGTTGCGCCAATGAACGTACTTCATCCGCAACCACCGCAAAGCCACGCCCTTGCTCACCTGCCCGTGCAGCTTCTATGGCAGCGTTCAACGCTAAGAGGTTGGTTTGCTCAGCGATACCGCGAATAACATCCAGTACCGAGCCAATGGTGTCAGCATCTTTTTCTAAATCACCAACCACCCCAGAGGCATTACCAAGCGAGTCAGAGAGCTGGGCAATACGAGATACGGTGGCATCCACTTCCTGACGCCCTTGAGAAGCACTTTCATTAGTTGTTTGCGCTCGTTTCGCAGCTTCCTCTGTGTTGCCAGATATATCATGAATGGTTGCCTGCATCTCGGTGGCCGCTGTGGCCACCATATCAGCTTCTTGCAACTGCTCTTGTACGCCAGTACTGGTTGATGCGGTGGTGCTAGCTAAGTCTTCTGTTGCGGCGTTCAGTGTCGCTAAGGCATTATTCACATCAAAAATCAGCCCTCTAAAACCGGCGGTGAGGTTATTGATATTACTGGTCAGCGTCGCAATTTCGTCATTGCCATGGGTATCAATTTGAATACTTAAATCATTGGTCTCACGAATACGGGTAATGGCACTGACCGCTCTATCAATTGGCTGAATAATCGCGCGACTGGTCATTGTCAGCAGCGCCGCCACCAAGATTGCAGCAATCACTAAAATTGTCAGAGCAGTGATTTGAGTCACTCGCATCTCTTGCTCTATCATCTCTTTCGTGGCGCCCAGCACTTGGCGAGCATACTTGTCACTTTGCTCAACGGACTGGCGCAATTGCCCCAGCGCGCCAGACTCTAAATCAACGCCCAAGCGTTGTTGGGCATCAACCAAGCTTTTAAATTTACTGCGATAGTCATCAAGGAGGGTGATTAACTTAGTGCGATATGGCGCATCAAACCCCGCGCTTTGCACTTTGTTTTTCAATGCGCTGAAATGGGTGTCAAACTTCCCTAGATACTTCACATCAAGGCGCAACATAAAATCTTTCTCAGCCCGGCGAAGTTGTAACATCAGCGCCAGCATTTCAAAGTTTTGTCGCTCTTTAAGAAGAGTTTCGACTTCATGTACGGCGCTGCGTAGAGCGCCATAAAGGGCATCTTTTGGGTGCAAGCCGATTTCGCGCTGTAAAGCCTCGACGTTGTTAAAGTCATCACGATACTGCTGCGCCTGTGAGGCGAAATTATCAATCAGCTGAGTATCACCATCGAGGGTCACAAACTGCTCGCGCAGCTTCGCTACCCGCGCTTCAAGCGCTTGATATTCACTGGCGAACTCATCCAATGATTGTTCTTGCTTGTAAAATAGAAAGTTTTTCTCATGCTTACGTAAGGTAAGCTCATGAACATTGAGCTCTTCAGCATTTTCCAGTGTGGAGTTAAGTAACCCCATTATGCGGGATTCATAGATAATTACAGCGAATAACACCAGCAAAGCTGTTGCTACGACTGCGCCATTTAACTGTAAACGACGTTTAATCGTGAGCTTTTTCATAAAGTTCATGGTTTTGACCTTCCAAGTAACTGCAGCGTCATTATCTTCAAATTTTAGCCGCCATATATGATATGTCGCAAAAAATTTGTCGATTTTTCTTAAAATCAAGGCAGTTATATCTTAATCAAGCGACCAGAACCAACAAAAATTACAACACGTTGTGCCACAACTGCTCATTTAAGCCTTTACGCTGATGCCACTGCCCCTGTACTAACCAATCGACCAAAGGCGCAGGATCTTGAGGATAGTTAATCCGAGAGTGGGTCGCAATATTGACCCAATCTTCGAGCGCATCTTGGTCAAGATAGTGCATCACTTGCGCCCGCTGCATTTGCTGCAACGTCAACGCATTTGAGTATTGCTCGAATTGACCGTTCAGAGGTTTAAGCAAGAGCTTCTTACCCAATGTAAGCGCTTCACTGGCGAGCTCAAAACCGGCATTGGCTATAACTCCGCTCGCACTTGCCAAATCACGCAGGAAGTTTGCCCGAGACGGGCGGCGCAAATGAATATGAGCAAGTGACTGGTCTTGCGCGTGTGGGTGATAACAGTAAAACTCTTTGCCAGGAAAATCTTTGAGATAATGTATGACCTCCTCCAGCTCCTCAAAAGGCAGATACACCAATACCTTGTTATCAACATACTCACTATCAACCGCAGTGCCATGCTCAATAAACGGAGGAATAATAGAATCGTCAAAAGGCTGCCAGTGCACTCCGAGATAAACATCCGCTGGAGCGAAGTTGCGGATCATCGCTTTGGTAAAGAGGTTATCGCCAGTCACTGGTACGTGGGGTGATAAAAATGCGGCTTGATGGCTCATGCCAATAACAGGAATTTTTTGCCGACGCCCAGCCCACGCGGTAACAGGCTCAAAGTCATTAAAGATTAAATCATAATGGCGTAAGTTGAGTTCACGAATATCACTGATAAATTCTCGTATTTTCGCTTGTTTAATCGTTTTAAAACCATTGACTCGCCCCCGCTCGGTGACAAAGGTAAGCCCTGTTCGTGTTTGAAAGTCAGCAAACTCCTGCATATCAAAATAATCAGCTTTGCTGCGCCCAGAAAATAAGTAATCCACTTCGATACCCGCCTTGGCAAATGCCTTGGCCATAACCCGAGCGCGTGTGGTGTGGCCATTCCCTGTGCCCTGAACGCCATAAAGAATTCTCATAAAGTCCCTGTAATAATAAGTGCTAAAAGTGCACAGCCGTAACCCATCAACGAGCCGATGACTACATCAAGGGGATAATGCACCCCGAGCAACACCCGCGATAACGCTACCAAGCTTGCCCACGCATAAAGAAATATAGCTAGTGGTGGATAGAAGTGGCTGACTACAGTCGCAAATACCCAAGCCGCTGCGCTGTGCCCTGAAGGCAAGCTAAATTTGTCGCTTGGGCGAATATGCGCATGGCTTATCACGCCATCACAGGGCCTTACACGCTGAAACAGGTTTTTCGTAGCGTAGTACACTGGTCTCTCTATTAGGTAAGCCACCAACAGTACCATCACTAACGTCTGTTGCTGCGCGGTACTAAATGCCACTAGGTAAAGAGCAAAGGCCCCATATAAAATGCCGTCTCCTGAACGTGAAGTCATGCGAATGCAGTGATGTAACCAGCGTCGGTAACGCGGGCGAAATATCACCTTAAACAGTGCCCTGTCTATGCGATCTATGTGCGATAAGATCATTCGCTTTCACCTAACTAGCTGACTTACTTTGACTATAGTGAGCGAAAATAACAATTACATGACGTTTTTTAGACACTAATATGTCGCCTCACGATGACCTTGCGCTTCGCTTGCTAAGCCCCATAACCTAGGTATACTTGATGCAAAAGTGCCCGTAGGAGAGCCCAATGGAATACAGTACTTCTGAACTTTGCGACCATTTTGCCGATGTAGTGGATGTGCTTGAACCCATGTTTATTAATTTTGGTGGTCAAAGTGCATTTTGCGGCCGTATAAGAACGGTGAAATGTTTTGAGAGTAGCCAACTGCTGCGTGAGGTACTGCAACAAGATGGTACTGACTGTGTGCTGCTCGTTGATGGTGGTGGGTCGACTCGCCGCGCGCTGGTAGACATCGAGCTTGCAGAACTGGCCGTCGAGAATAATTGGGAAGGAATCATCGTATATGGTGCGGTACGCCATGTTGATGAGCTTGAAGAACTGGAGCTAGGCATCCAAGCGATTGCCTCAATTCCTGTGGGCGCAGACAACCTCGCTCCGGGTGAGGAAGGAATTCCAGTTAACTTTGCCGGGGTCTCTTTCTACGAAGATGATTATATTTATGCTGATAGTACCGGCATTATATTGTCCGCCGAGGAGCTAGAGCTGGAGTACATCGAAGACGAAGAGCTTGATGTATTAGAGGATTAATCCACTATATGAACCATGCAGTCACTATTTATGATGAGCAGAGCTTACAAGGCATAGTGGCTGCTCGCTCCGGCGAACAGCGTGTGTGGCAGGCCATGGCCTTGCTCGATACGCGTTTGGAGTTCAGTCAAGCCCTCAAAGATGCTTATGCCTTTGGCATACGTTACGTTATTCTCGGTATTCCAGAAGATATAGGCCCTCGGGCAAACTTAGGTAAAGGCGGTGCTCAACAAGGTTTTCGCGCTTTTTTATCAAAGTTTTTAAACCTTCCTGTCAATGAATTTACCCCCGTACAAGATACACTCCTGCTAGGGGAAATAGACTGCCAAGCGCTGCAGCTGCAAAGCCAGGCTTTGGATAATCTTAATCCAGACGACACCGTACGCCTGCGGGCCTTGTGTGAGAATATAGATCAGTTAGTCGAGCCTGTAGTAGCAGCTATTCTAGCGGCCGGACTAATCCCGATAGTGATAGGTGGCGGTCACAATAATTGTTACCCGTTGCTGAGCGCAAGCAGCAAGCATTTCGGCTGCGCCATCAATGCACTCAACCTAGATCCCCACGGTGACTTTCGTGCACTTGAGGGACGCCACAGTGGCAATGGTTTTCACTACGCTGCACGCCGGGGATATTTACAGGGCTACCATGTCATTGCTCTGGATGAACAGAAAAATAACCAAGATATATTAGCCGCACTGCATGAACATCACGCCAGCTATACCAGTTATCATGCTCTTAAAGTAGCCACGACCACATCAATAGCAGAGTCGGTGAATAGCGCCCTACACAGCTTTACTCTTAATAGCCCACTGGCCATAGAGTTGGATGTCGATGCCATTACCTGCGCGCCAGCCAGTGCGTTTAATCACCGAGGTGTAAGCCTTAGCGAAGCTGAGCAATATGTCTTTTGCGCTGCGCGCACTTCGGCGCTGGCGTACATTCATTTGTGCGAAGCGGCTCCAGAGCAAGACCCTAATGGTTATGACGCTGGTGCGAATGCCGCTGGGCAAATTCTCACTGCCTTAGTTATTGCTTTTTTACGTGCAAGATACCAACGCTAGCTGAAAGATTGTTGGTGACGCCACTGTCGCCCCCACCCTAATAGCCCTTCTAATGGTAAAGGCTGGGTAAAAATGAAACCTTGCGCGCCTTGCACATTGAACTCTTTGATATAACTAAGCTGGGCTTCGGTTTCAATACCTTGGCAAATCACTTGCGCCTTTAGGTGGCGATGCATGTCAATAAGGCCATTGAGTAGCGCTTTGTTGGCGCTGGTATAATCAACATCTTCGGTCAATGCGGGGTCTACTTTGACATAACTTAGCTTAAGCTTCGGCAATTTCGCTAAAAATAATGGCGTTTCGCCAAGACCATCCAAACAAACGTGAACCCCTACCTGGTGTAACCGAGTTAACAATGATAAAGCGCGATTATCCAGCGACATAAGCACTGGCAGAGGACATTCAACAATTAAATCGCCATGAGCAAGGTTGTGCTCTCGTACCATACGCTCAGCAAAATCAACAAACTCATCATGCAGGACTTCTTCACCATACAAGTTAATGCTTATGGGGGTCGGCTGCCCGTCCATTTTTAATGCCAAGGCCATTTCCGCTGCACGTTCAAGCACATGGAATGCCAGCTTATAACCACGTCCGACGGCACGCAGATCAGCAATAAACTCTTCGGCTTTTAATAACCCTTTTTCTGGGTGCTGCCATCGTAGCAATAATTCTACATACAAGAGCTCTTGTTTGGGCAATCCAATCACAGGCTGAAAATAAAGAGCAAAGTCTTGCTCAAAATCGACCTTTTCTAACTCTTTCAGTTGTACTTCGTGGGCTTGCACCTGCTGCTCTAGCTCAGCGCTGTAATGACTAATGCGTTGCTCGGGATAAAAGTCACGCGTTTTAAACGCGCACTGCAACATGTCATCAAGGCTTGATGCTGAACTCGCCCCTTGTACGATAGCGATATGCGGTTTTAGCTCGACGATACCTTGCTGAGAATTGAACGGCCGCTGAGCGGCATCGGCTAGCTGCTGAGCAACTTGCTCATGTACGTGTCGCTCTTGGTCAAAGACCACCACTGTGCCGTAACACAGCGGAGCAACTTGGAAAAGTTGCGCGCTCTGTTGCACTTGTCGTCGCGGCACATTGAGATTTAACACTTGCGGGTGGTCGATGACTTGATTCATCCGCGTTAAAGCTTGCATCAATAATAGCTCAGCGAATTCTTGCCCGAGCTGACGGTTAAGAGGCTCATAGCCTTCTATTTGCACTAAGATCAAGGCGATATCAGCACGATTATTGGCGCTCCAATCTTGATATTGCGCTAACGCTTGCGGCCAAGAAATAATAGGGAGAGAGTGGTTATCAAGTGTATTAGCTTGTTGGTTGGATGCAACTTCCGGCTCACTAAAGCTCAGCTCCATATAAGCGCTAAGCTGCAACAACAAAGGGACGATGCATAACCAAGCGCTGTGCAACTCAAAAGAGAGGTGCGTTGCTATCAGCAAGCTCTGCAATAGCACTAACCCACCCTTGCCAAGCAGTAATCTTTTATTTTGATGCCGGTATACAAGCCAACAACGAACGCCATAAGCGCCTAACAAAATGGCGCTGGCGACTTGCCAATAGCCACTGATATAGGCCAGCCCAGCGATTGAGTAGAACATCGCACTTAAGCCATCACGGCGCTCACTGACGAGAACAACGCTGACGATTAGCGCCATCATAAACAGTCCGCTAATAAAGGCGCTCAAATGAATGCTGGTGATCATGATTATTATCGTTATTGTTGACGCGGCTGACGCTTGTTAATAAGCCAAGTATAGCCGCTTATAATTTAGCCGCCCATGATCAGAAAGTTTTGCTTAACACTCCCTGAATCCACAGTTGTTTCAAGGGCTTGGTTCCAAATTCGTAACTTAATTGTGCGGGGTGTTCAATGTCCCACAACGCCACATCGGCACGCATCCCCGGTGCAAGCGTACCTCTATCTGCAAGCCCTAACGCTCGTGCCGCATGACATGTCACGCCTTGTAACGCTTGCGCTGGTGTTAGTCGAAACAAAGTACAGGCCATATTCATCATTAGCTGCAATGAGCACAACGGGGATGTGCCGGGATTAAAATCAGTGGCAATTGCGATAGGCACATTATAACGATGCAACAACGCTATTGGTGGATACTGACTCTCTCTAAGGTAATAGAATGCCCCCGGGAGCAATACCGCAACCATACCGCTTTGCGCCATTGCCTTAACCCCTTGTTCGTCAAGGTATTCAAGATGATCACTTGATAACGCCTGATATTTCGCAGCCAAGGCAGTACCGCCCATATTAGAGAGCTGCTCGGCATGGAGCTTAAGTTTGAAGCCTAAATCCTGCGCCGCCTTAAGCACCCGCTCCGTTTGCGCATAGGAAAAACCAACATGCTCACAAAAAACATCTACCGCATTGGCCAGTTTCTTGGCCGCCACTTCAGGGAGCATCTGTTCACATACCAGATCGATATAACCATCACTGTCTCCTTGATACTCTTTGGGCAATGCATGGGCACCTAAAAATGTGCTCTGAATTGATACAGGGTGATGGCTATCAAGTAACTTGGCGACCTCCAGCAGTTTTAGCTCGGCAGCTAGGTCTAAACCATACCCTGATTTTGTCTCTACTGTGGTCACCCCTTCAGCGTAGAGCGCATCAAGGCGCTGTTTGGCACTAACGTACAACTGTTCCGGCTCTGCCGCGCGGGTTGCGCTCACAGTGGTCGCAATCCCTCCCCCTTGCTCAGCAATAGCTTGGTAACTTTCTCCTTGCAAACGGCGCTCAAATTCTCGTGCACGATTACCGGCAAACACCAAGTGAGTGTGGCAATCGATAAGCCCTGGAGTCACCCACGCCCCTTTTGCCGAGGTCACAGGAATACTTAATAAATCCAGCTCTGGGAGCTCACTCATCGGCCCAAGCCATTGAATAACCCCCTCGCCCATGACCACGGCTCCTTGCTCGATAACACCGTAAAGGTCATCACCTTGAGGCTCCATAGTGGCGATATTTACATCTACTATAATGTGATCCGCGTGCATTAGACGTGCTCCTAATGAGTAATTTGCTAAACTTGTATATACAAGATATTTATGCCATGTTTACATAATAACCAAGGCAGTGCAAAGTGCCGCGATGGTATTGATTAGGAGCCCCCATGTCGTCAGCTAAGTATCATCAAATTAAAGATCATATTTTAACCCAGATCCGCAGCGGACAATGGCAAGAGTTCCAACGTGTGCCATCAGAAAACCAGCTCGCGCAGCAGTTTGCAGTCAGCCGCATGACCGCACGCCGGGCTCTAAGTGAGCTTACCGATGCCGGCATACTCACTCGCACCCAAGGCTTAGGGAGCTTCGTTGCCAGTTTTAAATCACAGTCATCACTGCTGGAGATCCGTAACATCGCCGATGAGGTGCGTGAGCGTAACCATAGTTACAGTTGTGCGCCGGTAACCCTAGAGTCCATTGATGCCGTTGCCCCCATCGCTATAGCGCTAGGCGTTGAGCCCGGCGATCAGGTGTATCATTCAGTATTAGTGCACTTTGAAAACGATGCGCCCCTGCAAGTAGAAGAACGCTTTGTTAACCCGGAGCTGGCACCTAACTACCTGCAGCAGGATTTCCATACCCTGACGCCACATGAGTATTTATCTCAAGTTGCCCCTCTGACCGAGGCGCGACATACGGTCGAGGCTATCACTCCAAACCAACAAATGTGTACTTGGTTAAACCTCTATAACGAAGAGCCTTGCTTACAAGTGATCCGTCGTACCTGGTCACAAAGAGGCATTGTTAGCTTCGCTAGGCTTGTATCTCCGGGCAGCAAATATCGCTTGGGTGGCCATTTAACATTCACTAAACGCAGTTAAAAAATTTTATAAAAACCAATTGTATATACAACCTATCAACAGGTGACATTATGACAACACACAGATTAGATAATAGCCGCGTTATTCGCGCCCCGCACGGTGATAAAATCGCCGCTAAAAGCTGGCAAACTGAAGCTGCTAAACGCATGCTAATGAATAACCTCGACCCAGAGGTTGCCGAGCACCCTGAAGCACTGGTTGTGTACGGCGGGATAGGCCGCGCAGCTCGTGACTGGCCTTGTTTTGATGAGATCATTCGCACCCTAGACCGCCTTGAGGATGACCAAACCTTATTGGTGCAATCAGGAAAACCTGTTGGCGTTTTTACCACCCACAGCAATGCTCCTCGAGTGCTCATCGCAAATTCAAATTTGGTGCCTCATTGGGCTAATTGGGAGCACTTTAACGAGCTCGATAAACAAGGTCTGATGATGTACGGACAAATGACTGCCGGCTCATGGATTTATATTGGCTCTCAGGGCATAGTGCAAGGAACTTATGAGACCTTTGTGGCAATGGCTAAACAGCACTTTGAAGGTCAAGCGAAGGGCCGTTGGATTCTCACCGGCGGCCTAGGAGGCATGGGCGGGGCCCAGCCGTTAGCAGCAACCATGGCAGGCTTTAGTGCCTTAGTGGTTGAGTGTGACCCAAGCCGAATTGAGTTTCGCCTAAAAACCCGTTACCTGGATAAACAAGCCAGTAGCTTAGACGAAGCCTTAGCAATGATTAACAGCGCCTGCGCTCAAGGTGAAGCAATCTCAGTGGGGTTACTAGGTAACGCCGCCGATGTCTACAGCGAGCTGGTTGAGCGTCAAGTTACACCCGATGTGGTCACCGACCAAACCTCTGCCCATGATCCATTAAATGGCTATTTGCCACAGGGGTGGACTCTGGAGCAAGCTCATGAGCTGCGCCAGCAAGACCCAGAGCGGGTGGTACGCGAAGCGAAGCAATCCATGGCGGTGCAGGTACGTGCCATGCTCGCCATGCAACACGCAGGCGCCGCTGCCACAGACTATGGCAACAATATTCGCCAAATGGCACAAGATATGGGCGTTAATAACGCCTTCGATTTCCCTGGTTTTGTGCCTGCTTATATTCGCCCACTCTTTTGCCAAGGTATTGGCCCCTTTCGCTGGGTGGCTTTATCGGGCGACCCAGAAGACATTTATAAAACCGATGCCAAGGTGAAAGAGCTTATTGCCGGTGACCCGCATCTGCATAATTGGCTTGATATGGCCCGAGAGCGCATTCAATTCCAAGGTCTACCGGCTCGTATTTGTTGGGTAGGGCTCAAAGATCGCGCCCGCTTAGCGCAAGCCTTTAACACTATGGTTAAAAACGGTGAACTAAAAGCCCCGGTTGTCATTGGCCGCGATCACCTTGATTCTGGCTCAGTTGCAAGCCCTAACCGAGAAACAGAAGCAATGCGCGATGGCTCAGATGCGGTATCGGATTGGCCGTTATTAAACGCGTTACTGAACACCGCTGGCGGCGCCACTTGGGTGTCACTACACCACGGTGGTGGCGTAGGCATGGGCTTTAGCCAACATGCTGGGGTGGTCATTGTTGCCGATGGCAGCGATGAAGCACACGACAAACTGGGGAAAGTGCTGTGGAACGACCCCGCTACCGGAGTGATGCGCCATGCTGATGCCGGCTACGATATCGCCATAGACTGTGCTGCTGAGCAAGGCTTAGATTTACCTATGGTCAATAAGGAGCAACGCCATGATTAATGTTCATCTGCACCCCGGTCAGCTCGATTTACCGACTTTGCGTCAAGCGCAGCAACAACCTATCCACATCACCTTAGATGAGAGTGCTTTGAGCGCTATCGCCGCAAGCGCCGCCTGTGTGCAACAAGTGATCAAGGATAAGCGAACCGTTTATGGCATTAATACTGGCTTTGGCTTACTTGCGAACACCAAAATTGCTGAACCGGAATTAGAACTGCTGCAGCGCTCTATTGTGCTCTCACATGCCGCCGGTATTGGTGAGTTGATGCAAGATAGTACTGTCCGCTTGATGATGTTATTGAAAATCAACTCGTTATCACGCGGTTTTTCCGGCGTGCGACAATGCGTTATCGATCTCTTAATTGCCCAAGTTAATGCTGGTATTTACCCGTGCATTCCCATTAAGGGCTCAGTGGGCGCATCTGGAGACTTAGCGCCATTAGCACATATGTGCCTACCGCTATTAGGCGAAGGAGAAGTGCGCTATCAAGGTGATATCTTGCCAGCAGCGCAAGCCTTCGCCAAAGCTAACCTGACCCCCATCACCCTTGCCGCGAAAGAAGGTTTGGCGCTGCTCAACGGCACTCAAGCGTCGACGGCATTAGCCTTAGAGGGACTATTTCAGGGCGAGGATTTATGGGCACAAAGTGCGGTTATCGGCGCCATGAGCATTGAGGCGGCGATGGGCTCACGGGCACCTTTTGATGAGCGTATCCATCTCGCCCGAGGCCAACAAGGGCAAATCGACAGCGCCCAAGTTTTTCGGCAACTGCTAGATAAAGAGTCTGCCATTAGCCGTGCCCATATCGACTGTGAAAAAGTGCAAGACCCTTACTGCTTACGTTGCCAACCACAAGTACTAGGGGCGTGCTTAACGCAAATTCGCCAAGCCAGTGAAGTCATTCTCGTCGAGGCCAATGGCGTCACAGATAACCCACTGGTCTTTGCCGAGCAAGGTGAAATCATTTCCGGGGGCAACTTTCATGCCGAGCCCATCGCCATGGCGGCAGACAACCTCGCCTTAGCGATCAGCGAAATCAGCGCGCTGTCCGAGCGCCGTATCGCCCTACTCATAGATTCGAACTTATCTAAATTGCCGCCATTTTTGGTGGAAAACGGCGGCGTGAATTCGGGTTTTATGATAGCTCAAGTCACCGCTGCAGCCTTGGCCTCGGAGAATAAATCCTTAGCTCACCCAGCATCGGTCGATAGTCTACCTACCTCGGCCAACCAAGAAGACCATGTGTCGATGGCCACCTTTGCCGCGCGACGACTGCAAGATATGGCCGAGAATTCTCGCGGTGTACTCGCAGTAGAGTATCTAGCTAGTGCGCAGGGGCTTGATTTTCGCGCTCCGCTAAAAGCCGCAGCTAGTGTTGAGCAAGCCAAGGCCACTTTGCGAGAACGCGTCGCTTACTATGACAAGGACCGATACTTCGCCCCCGATATTGAGCGCGCTAATCAATTACTCAAAGAGCGCGCGCTATGTGCTCTGATTGACGGGGTGTTACCGTCGGCCTAAATAGGTTGCTGATAACTAAACCCTAATTGTTCGATGGCGCTCCCATCGATACGCCGTTTAATGGGCCTCTGACTGGTAAAGGTCGGAGGCTCATTGCCCAAACGCTGACAGTGATCACGGTAATATTGCTGTTTCGTAGGGTGCTGTGGATGAACCAAATTGTAAACGCTTTGCGTTTGCTCATAGTGCGACAGTAGCTGCAAAATGCCGTCAATCACATCGTCACGGTGCACCATGTTCACCACATCATCGCCATGTGATGATAGCGCTTTACCACTAACAAAACGCCCCGGTTCGCGCTTCGGCCCTATAAGGCCCCCTAGACGCAATGCCCGGCCACCCTGTTCTAACACGCGCTGTTCGGCTGCAAACAAACGCTGCTGGCGTTCACTGCTTAGCGTCAATTCACTGCTTTCTTTGTAGTCGCCACTCTGTTGAGGGTAGATACCCGAGCTTGAGCACAACACGAACCCTCGACCTTGCAATGCTTGATAGAGCGCCAGCGCCGCCTCAAGGCTTTGTAGGTAGTTGCTATTAGGATTTCGACTCCCCGGAGTCATTGCACATAGCCAAAATGCATCAGTTAAATCGAGGTCATGCTCAAGTTCACCACGCTCGTTAATAACAAATTGACGTTCGTGACTTTGCTCACCACGACGACGGTGCGTTGCTTGTACCTGCCACCCTGACGATAAACAGCGCTGTGCCAGCGCTTCACCAAGCCAACCGGCTCCGATAATCACGATTTTTTTTGTCATATTTTCTCCCAAATTAACTCAGCGCCATCTACACTTTGCACAGTACAACACCAAGGAATTCAACTTGCTATGTTTTTAGTTCGTTTAGTTTACGCTTCCCGTGTCAGTGATTCTCTCAGCACTGACGATGTGGCACAAATTTTAGAGCACTCGCGAGGCAACAACCGAAGTAACGATGTATCAGGATTACTCTGTTTCAACCATGAATACTTTTTACAGTGTTTAGAAGGCTCAAGAGCCAGAGTAAATGCTTTGTACCAGCGCATACTGGGCGATACACGGCATCAGGATATACTGCTGCTGAGCTATGGTGAGATCACTGAACGTAATTTTGGCCGTTGGAGCATGGGCTATATTCCCGCTTCAAGCATTATTCGCGAGACCACCATGCGCTTTAGCGGCAAAAGCGACTTTAACCCGTATGAAATGACCGGCGATAGTGCCCATGCACTATTGGCTGAACTGGCACGCAATACCCCGACTTTGGAATAGTTCACGCTCAATTGCTGTAGATCAAAGCACCGCTGTGCATGTTAAGTAAACTAGCCGCACTTCCACCTGTGTGAGAGAGCGTCGTGATAGCACAAGTACAATGGCACAATGAGCTAATAAACAAATACAACGTTTCTGGCCCGAGATATACCTCTTATCCTACGGCTTTGCAATTAACCGATGGGGCCGATGGCAATACGCTGATAAACGCACTACAGCAGTGTCAGGGCGATGAATTATCGTTGTATATTCATATCCCCTTCTGCCACCAACTTTGCTATTACTGCGGCTGCAATAAAATTGTCACCCGCCACCAACATAAAGCGGATTTATACCTAGATTATCTAGGCCAGGAAATGGCGCTATTAAGTGAGCATAGCCGCCACTTAAAAGTTAAACAGCTGCACTTGGGCGGCGGCACGCCAACATTTTTAGATAGCGCACAAATGCACCGCTTAATGACTCTCATTAATGAGCACTTTAATATTGCCAGCGACAGTGAGCGCAGCATTGAAGTTGATCCCCGCGCTTTGCCGCTAGAGCGCATCGATGAGCTTAAGACGCTCGGTTTTAATCGTATTTCATTTGGTGTTCAAGACTTCAATGATGAGGTACAAAACGCCGTTAATCGACCACAGTGCGCACAGGATGTAGAACAACTGGTTCGTCGCGCGCAAGCGGTGGGCTTTACCTCGGTCAATGTTGATATGATCTACGGATTACCGAAACAATCAACGGCTTCCTTTGCGCGCTCGATTGCCAGACTGATTGATATTGGCCCGGATCGCGTCTCGGTATTTAATTATGCCCATCTGCCAGAGCGTTTTGCCGCGCAGCGCAAAATTAAAGACGCCGATTTGCCCAGCGCCCAAGCCAAGCTGACGATGTTTAAAGAAACCCTCTCCGCCATGCTCACGGCTGGCTACCAATTCATTGGTATGGACCACTTTGCCAAGCCGGACGATGAACTGGCTGTCGCTCAGCGTCAAGGTCATCTGCACCGGAACTTTCAAGGATACACTCTCGGCGGCGACCTTCCCCTACTGGGTTTAGGCGTGTCCGCCATTTCGCAACTGGGCAATCACATCATTCAAAACCACAAAGAGTTGAAGCTGTATTACCAAGCGTTAGAACACCATACTCTGAGTGCCTGTAAAGCACTGACACTCAACGATGAAGACCATATTCGCGCGGCGGTAATAAAGCAGCTTATTTGCCACTTTGAGCTAGATATGGACGCATTCTCAAATCAATACGATATAAACTTTAAAGCGCACTTTGCCAACGAGTTGGCGCAGTTACAGGGGTTTATTAACGATGACATGCTTAGCGTTAGTGGGCAGCATATTCGCGTAACTGCAAAAGGCATTCTCTTCATTCGCATTATCTGTATGTGTTTTGATCAATACTTACAACAAAAACTCAACCAACAACGCTTTTCTCGAGTAATATAGAAGCGATAAGAAAAGCCGCTGTACAGCGGCTTTTCTTACATAAACACATGCTTACTGTTGGGGTCAGCGGTAAATTCACTGAGGATTTTTTCTGCATCCTCAAGAATATCCGCTTCCAACTCTTTTTCTTTACGCCAGCGCGCACTGTCTTGCTTGAATATTTCCTTCTTCGAATATTTTTTACGCGCCTCGTGAGTAGGTAAGTCCTTGACCGCATCGTACATGGCATAGACACCCGGATAGTGCGCCTGCAAGTCGCGCTCTTGATCGAAGCTGTACTGACTCATAAGTACCCACACTCGTAAACACCCTTCCGAGTATTCACATTGACCTTCTTTCATCGCTTTCGCGAGCAGGTGGATACTATCACTCAATTTTGCATTACGGGCTAAGCGCTTTTCGGCGAGCTCCGCTCGTTTAGCTGCAATCGCCTGATTTTGCTCCTTCACTTGCCAAATCAAGCGCCCTGCGTAAAAAGCCAACCCAGCAATGATCAGCGCCCCAATTACGATGGCAATGATCCACATGGAATTCATTTTTTATCCTCTTCGTCTAGCCACTCATCCGCCAACGAGTCATTCATATAACTATCAAGCAGATCTTCGTCATCCGCAAAGTCTTCATCATCGATACCCAGTATCTCGCATAGTTGTTCATGACGTGCGACTTTGGCATTAAAATACTTGGCGTCTTTACCTGTTAAAACTTCGCCCTGATCGTGGCGCTCAATAAGCGCTAACAGGCGTTCATCCGCTTCAATCTGTGCCAACTCTTGTTGCGGACTCAATTCTGGCTCATGCGCTTGGCGCAGAGTCGCTTGTGGTTGAAGATTGCGCCGAGGCTTAGACTCAGGCTTGCTCTGTTTAGGCGCCTGTGGTGTTAAGCTCACAGGCTTTTTGCTGCCCACCCGCTTATCTGTTTTGCCGCTCTCACTGCTCTCGCTACCCTCAACTTTTAAAAGTTGTGAATTACGGTTACCAGGCTCGGCTCCTTTTTTCTTTTTCTTGCTGCGCTGCTCTTTCATCGCTCGAAGCTCTCTGAGCTTATCTTTACTTAAACGCGCAGTGCCGTTATTGATGACCTTGCGGGACTTTTTCTTTCTCGTCATAGTTAATCTCTATCGCGCGGCCGTGTTAAGAAGATCACATCAGCCGCAATAAATTCCACATTAAATCCAAACTGCTCGGCGATATAAGCAAAGGTATCTTTGCTATAAAAGGCAATGTGTGTTGGATCATTTTTATAGTGCCAGGTGGCAAAACGATCAGCATTGATAACTAACTTGGTCATCAAAGCCAAAGTGCCCCCTGGGCGTAATAATTCGTACCATTGTCCAAGGACAATATGAGGCTCGGCCAAATGCTCTATTACTTCGGTGCTGCATATAAAGTCATAACGATCATTAAGCACACATTGATCAGGGTAGTAATAGAGATCATACAATGCCACTGTATGTTCTTGCTCTTGCAACATAGTAGCGAGTAAGGGCGCTGGCCCACAGCCAAAATCTAAGCCTTTACTTCGAGCAACTAAACGTTGCTGCAACGGATTAAAGACCCTGCTTAGGAAGCGACGGTACCCTGGGTCATCAAGGTCATTCTCATGATGATCATAGATAGCCTTCTCTTGTGCTGCCGTTACGTATTGGCATGCCGCCACAAACACCAATGCACAACGCTGGCATTGCCAGTAGTCGCGTACTTTGTCGCGGTAGTAGTGATTTGGGTTTGAGCTTTGACACAGCGGGCAGGTATTCGCTTTCATAGCGACTATTGTAACAGGACAAATAAAAAGGCGGTAGAGCTAACCTCTACCGCCTCGCAACTCGAGCGCCAAAATGAATTTGGACACTTCTCCCTTCGACTTGATTTTAAGTCTTATTTTATTATTTTTGTTATCACTTTCCGTATTGTTTTTATTATCTTCCGTGTGGTGTTTTATTTTTCTCGGTCTTCCTAACTCTTTGTTATTCTTCCTTGGTTGTGCATCTTTCGATGCTCCCCTAGCGCACAAACTTGCCGCGATTCCGTTACGAATTTCCCTGTTGTTATTGTTTGTTGCGACAGCAACTAATTTACTGATTCATAACTTAGTTACAACTGGTTTAACTATTTTTTGTAGTTTTGTTGTTGTACCAAAATAGGTAAATTTTTTAATTTCATTAAGTTAAGGTTTATTTAGTGATTTAAAATGAGCAATAGATTACATTCACATATGGTCAATGTCTCACAAGCAGGTGGAGATATCGTCAACTTAATTAACATGCACAAAAAAAGCAGCTAATGCTGCTTTCTTAGTCACTTTTCAAAACCTCATCCATTTGGACGAGGCTGAATATTAGTGTAAACCACCTAGGTACTTTGATAAGACCTCGATATCTTCATCAGTCAATTTCTTAGCGATGTCACGCATCATTCCATTGTGGTCATTTGCACGTGCACCATCACGGAATTTCTCTAGCTGTGCCTTAAGGTATTCCGCATGCTGGAACGAGATTTTTGGGAATCCAGCTAAAGATGTACCATTACCACGAGGACCATGGCACGCAGCACAAGCAGGAATTCCACGTTCAGCGTCACCTGCTTTGTAAAGCATTTCGCCCTGCTCGACAACATCTTCAGGGGTTGTGCCCTCAGACATATTGAGCGAGGCAAAATAAGCAGACAAGTCTTTCATATCTTGATCGCTCAAAGGCATTGCCATGCCACCCATGACTGGATCCGCGCGACCTTCTTCGCCCCCAGAGGTCATGCCTAATTTAAATTCTTTAAGCTGCTTATATAGATACTCAGCGTGCTGACCTGCGATCTTAGGGTACATGGTGACAGGCGCGTTACCATCAGCGCCATGACACGCAGCACATGTCGCCGATTTGTCTTTACCTGCGCTGGCGTCGCCATCAAATGCTGCTGCGTTGTTTGCACTCAACACACCAACTAACATAGTTAAGGATAGTGCTAATTTCTTCATGGTAAATTCTCTGTTTCGGACCCTGTATTCGTTTACAATCTTTTCGATGCAATGGCTCTATTCTACACGATAAAAATTTCTCTGGCACGTTTTCTGCCCACATTAAGCTTATAAAATGCGGGGTTTTAAGGAAAATTTGTCTCAGCGCATAGTTTTGCCGAGCTTTCCTGACCCATTGCTTGCACCTTTAGCTTAGCCGCTTTCTGATATAAACTAGCGGTTAATCTAATTTTGGTGCCTCACTGAGGAGTTCATGTGGCCAAATCCCGCGTTGATTATACGCAAGCTAAGTTTATAACAAGTGCCCCGGATATCAGTAAATTACCGGAGGACACAGGTATTGAGATCGCGTTTGCAGGGCGCTCCAATGCCGGTAAATCCAGTTCACTAAATACGCTGACCGAACAAAAACTCGCTCGTACTAGTAAAACGCCTGGACGCACACAATTGATCAATACTTTTGCGCTGCAAGAGGATCAGCGGCTAATTGACTTACCTGGATATGGTTTTGCCAAAGTGCCAATGGAGATGAAACTAAAATGGCAACGCTCTTTAGGTGAGTATTTACAAAAACGCGAGAGTCTAAAAGGCTTAGTAGTGTTGATGGACATACGTCATCCCCTAAAAGATCTCGACCGTCAACTTATCGAGTGGGCCAGCTCCAGCGACATTCCTGTGTTGGCGCTACTGACTAAGGCTGATAAGTTCAAGCAAGGCAAACGTAAGTCTGAGGTGCTAAAGGTGCGCCGCGAGCTTGCTGAGGTAGCAGACAACATCACCGTACACGCATTCTCGTCGCTTAAAGGTACCGGCTTGAATGAGTTAAGAAAGCAGCTAGATGAGTGGTTTTTAGGGCCTGTTGTCACTCAGCCGCCGAGTGAAAACGACTCTCCTGCCGAATAGATTATAAACTCCTCACCCTGGGGCTGAGCGAGCTGCTCGGCCCACGCATAATACACCGTACGCGCTAATTTCGCTTGCACCCCATAAGGCAGCTGCAAATAAGGCAGCTTCTGCCCTTGCGGATCGGCATGTATAAGCAGCGGATGCTGTGCGCCGAGCACAAATTCACGGCCAATATTATCGATACAAATAACCGCTGAATGCGCTGCGTTTTGCGCTGTAGCTAGACGCCAATCGACAATTAATAGCGGCGCATCGTCCACCCTGATAGCCATCTGTTCAACAGGGGTTTTTAGGTAGTACTGCCCTTGCTCACGCCATAACACCGAAGCAAACAACTTAACTAAACGAGCACGTTTAATTTCAGTGCCGTGATGGAACCAACGACCATCTGCAGTAATGTGAATGTCAATGGTGCCGCATTGCTGCGGCGACCATTGATCTAAAGGCGCAATTTGCCCCTCAAGTTGCTGCGACAGAGCCGCTAGCGCTTGCTCATTACTGCTCATTTAGGGTCAGTACAAAAGAGACAGGAACGGCGCGAGTTATAGAGTCTAACCCGGCTAATGACTTCAGCTTGTCGATCCCCGGTTGCAACGCAAAGTCAGCAGGACTTACTAACACTGGCATCATAGAACTAACCACCAGGTCATCGGCACGACTTGCCACCACGCTCACAGCTATTTGCTGAGCTTTAGTTTTACCGTGTAACGCCAGCTGTGCTTGAACATTTCCTTGAGCCACGCCGGTATCTTTCGCTTGTGCGATTAATTCACTGACATTCGCAGTAACTTCCATCGCGGGAAACTCGACGGTGTTAAAAAGAAATTTCTGCATGCGCTCGTTGCGAATCGGGATCTGCGTCTCAACACTGTTGAGATCGATCGCTAGCTTAAACATGCCGCTCTCATCAACGCTGCCTGAAACGTCTTTGAAGAAGTGGTTCTCCGCAATAGCGTTATTCTTTACTGAGACAAAATTTACGCGGCTGTGATTATTATCTACCTGCCACGCAGCTAATGCACTGGTACTGCCTACAAGCAGCGCACCATACATTAAAGTACGAACAAAACTATTAAACATTACGCTTTCCTTCGATAAGAATGATTATCACCATGCTAGCAATAAACTATCTACAGGTGAACTAACTACTCAAGGATACTTAAGAAAATGAGTAAAGGATCAGCCAGCAAAATGCTAGGAAAGAGAATAAAAACATAACAGCAAAGGAGTAGAAAAAGCCGGCCTACCAAAACGGTAAGCCGGTATAGCAATCTGGGGAGAAGCTATCAATACGCTGTACCATCGCAAAGCGAGTGGCACATCATCAACAGGATGTCCTACAGGATGAGGACGCGCGGACTGTAGCAAATCAATATCAAGAAATAAACGCAAAGCGCGCGTAACAGCGCTTATTTAATCCTATATAAACCAAATAAAACTATTTCTTATACTCTTTTACAGGGTTTTAACTAAGTTCAGCTTGAGCACAAAGTACTCAAGCTGCTTGGTCCTAGTGTGCCTGCTGCCAATTATCTCCGCTATCCGCCTCGGCGATTAACGGCACATCTAAGCTAGCGGCTTTGGCCATAAGATTGCAGATTTCTTTGGTATAGGCATCTACATGTTGCTCAGCGATTTCAAACACCAGCTCATCGTGTACCTGCATCAATAGTTTGACCGTACCCTCGGGTTGTTGTTGCACCCATTGGTGTACGGTGATCATCGCTTTTTTGATAATATCCGCAGCAGTTCCCTGCATCGGTGCATTAATTGCGGCCCGCTCTGCTGCCTTACGCCGCGCTCCATTACGAGCATTGATCTCCGGTAAATGTAAACGGCGACCAAATAGCGTTTCGACATAGCCTTTATCAGCGGCCCCTTCCCGAGTGCGTTCCATATATTCTAAAACGCCAGGGAAACGCTCGAAGTATTTATCCATATAATGCTGAGCCTCATGACGCGGAATATCAAGTTGCCGCGAGAGGCCAAATGCCGACATACCATAAATCAAACCAAAATTAACGGCTTTAGCTTTACGGCGCATATCACTGGTCACTTCCTCCAATGGTACAGAGAAAACCTCGCTGGCAGTGGCACTGTGCACATCTAAGCCGTCAGCGAAGGCACTGAGCAGGCCCTTATCCTGTGAAAGATGAGCCATGATGCGCAGCTCTATCTGACTGTAGTCGGCAGCGACAATTTTATAGCCAGAGGCGGCAACAAAAGCCTCACGGATACGGCGACCTTCTTCTGAACGAATAGGAATATTCTGCAAGTTAGGATCGGTCGAGCTTAAACGTCCGGTGGCGGTCACCGCTTGATGATAAGAAGTGTGCACACGTTGAGTTTTCTCGTTCACCATCAGCGGTAGCTTGTCGGTGTAAGTTGACTTCAGTTTAGCCAGCCCTCGGTGCTCAATAATGACTTTGGGCAGTGGATAATCATGCGCCAACTCTTGCAAGACTTCTTCTGCGGTTGAAGGAGCTCCCTTAGGAGTCTTTTTGATCACCGGCAGTTCTAGCTTCTCAAACAAAATCGCCTGTAGCTGTTTTGGCGAGCCTAGATTAAACTCCTCGCCAGCTATGTCGAAGGCTTCTTTTTCCAGCTCCTGCAAACGCTCACCAAGGCGCTGCGAGTGCTTTGCCAGCATCGTTGAATCAATAGCAACGCCAGTACGCTCAATATCAGAGAGCACATTAACCAAAGGCAGTTCTATATCGCTAAACACGGTTTTTAAACTGCTATCCGCCTCAACTTTTGGCCACAAATGCTGGTGCAAACGCAGGGTAATATCAGCATCTTCGGCAGCATAAGGAGCCGCCTTTTCTAACTCAATCTGATTGAAAGTCAGCTGCTTTTTACCCTTGCCAGCAATATCCTCAAAGCTAATGGTTTTATGGCCCAGATATTTCAATGCGAGGGAATCCATGTCATGGCGAGTACCCACACTGTTAAACACATAGGACTCGAGCATGGTATCGAAGGCAATACCATTAAACTCGATACCAGCATTGGCTAACACACTTTTATCGTATTTAAGGTTTTGTCCTACTTTCGCCTTGTTAGCGTCGGCCAAAATCGGCCCAATTTTTTCCAATACAAGGTCAAGAGGCAGTTGCTCAGGTGCTCCAGGGTAGTCATGGGTAAGCGGCAGATAAGCAGCCTCACCTATAGTCACGGCAAAACTCATACCGACTAGCTGCGCTTCCATGTAGTTCACGCTTGTGGTTTCGGTATCAAAGGCTATGAGCTCAGCCTGATTAAGCTTTTCCACCCAAGTATCCAGCTGCTGCTCGGTTAAAATCGTTTCGTAATGAGCATCACGGGTTGGCACTTCTTGAGTATCGGTGGGGGCATCAAGATGAGTGTCGGTGTTGCTGCCTTTATCCAGCACTTCAGCCAACCAACGACGGAACTCACACTCACCATAGAGCTCAATCAGGGCATCGGTATCAGGTTGCTGCAGTTTTAGCTGCTCCAAATCGCTGTCGAGTTCAACATCAAGCTTGATCGTTGCTAATTCATAGCTCAGTGGCAGGTGCTCCACGGCATTGCGCAGTTTGTCGCCTATTTTGCCCTTGACTTCATCGGCATGGGCAATCACTGCATCGAGAGAGCCGTACTTGTCGAGCCACTTAACTGCGGTTTTAGGACCACACCCCTCTACACCTGGGATATTGTCGACTTTATCACCCATCAAGGCTAAATAATCGATGATACGATCGGGCCCCACGCCGAACTTTTCTTTTACACTATCGGGATCGGAAATACTGCCTGTCATGGTGTTGATCAAGGTCACGTGTTCGTTGACCAACTGCGCCATATCTTTATCGCCTGTGGATATCAAAACGTGACGCTGCTGCTCACTGGCAATACGTGCATAGGTGCCGATAACATCATCCGCTTCGACACCTTCAATACTAATCAAAGGAAAACCCATCGCACGAATAATATTATGCAACGGCTCTATCTGAGTACGTAAGTCATCCGGCATCGGTGGGCGATTAGCCTTGTACTCACTGTACATATCGTTGCGAAAGGTTTTCCCTTTGGCATCAAAAATCACCACCATGTGCGTAGGGTCATACTGCTTGACTAGGCTTTTCAGCATGTTGACTACGCCATAAATAGCCCCCGTAGCTTCCCCTTTAGAATTAGTTAGGTGTGGTGGCGCATGATATGCACGGAATAAATAAGAGGAACCATCAACGAGGATAAGCGGATTTTCTGCGATCTGCGCCATTTTTCAACACTCAAACATGTCAGTTTTTTAATAACGCAAGGATGCCATAAGGCGCTTAAGAAAACGAGTTGCAATTGCTGTTAAGCGCTGTAAATAGAGTAAAAGTAATGAACTAAAAACCTGTGGATAACTTTGTAGATAAAAACCATGACTTACCCTCCAGGTTCATTTTTCGAATCCAGATAGGCTTGCAACTCATTGTTTTAGTTAGAAAAAGAAAAGACTGCGTAATTCGGTTTTCTTTTTTATTTTATTTATCCGATGTGGAAAGTGGCTTTCTAAGAGGCGTTAAGAATGCGTGTACAACGTCCTTTTCGATAACCAGCTACGCATTCTAGCATAAAGGATCAAAGATCCTAGTGATCCTTTATAACTTTTTTCTCTTAGTGGCATGAGAGCTGAGCATAAATCAGCGTTGACGGGAGCTACCTAGGATCGTTACCTTACTAGGGCAGAGAATATTATCTTTCATCTGATCAAGGAGCAAAACAATGGCGAATGTGGCGATAATTTTAAGTGGCTGTGGGGTCTTTGATGGCGCCGAAATTCATGAATCAGTACTGACTTTACTTTATCTTGAGCAAGCGGGCGCGCAGTATCAATGTTTTGCCCCCAATATAGACCAGCACCATGTGATTAATCACTTAACTGGGGAAGAGCAGCAGCAAACGCGCAATGTATTGGAAGAAGCGGCGCGTATTGCCCGAGGGGAGATTCTTGATCTCAAAGAGCTTAATGTTAGCGACTACGACGCCCTTATTTTGCCCGGAGGCTTTGGCGCCGCAAAAAATTTATGCGACTTCGCTCTAAAAGGTGCAGATAGCTCATTAAATTCAGAGGTAGAGCGGGTCTGTAAAAGCTTTGCCGAACAAGGCAAGTCAGCGGCTTATTTGTGTATCGCGCCAGCAATGATTGCGCACATCTACCCACAAGGCACAAAAGCGACCATAGGTAACGACAACGATACTGCCTCGGCGATGAATGCACTCGGCGCCGAGCATGTGGACTGTGCCGTGGATGACATCGTCGCTGATGAAAAAGCGAAGGTCGTTTCCACGCCTGCATACATGCTTGCGGGTTCCGTCAAAGAGGCAGCCAGCGGTATCGAAAAAGCCGTGAATAAGCTGTTGAGCTGGGTTTAACGCGATGTGCAACGGCGACAATATTTTGCGCTAGCGCATAAAATGGCTACTTTTTAACGCATTAATGAAATCTAGGCATTTTATAAATCGCTCGCTGCGGTTATAATTTGCCGATATTTCGTCACCAGGTCGTATAGACCGTTAGCACCCGAATGAGCAAAGAAACATGAAGAAACTATCAGCTGCACTGTTACTGTTATCCACTGCTGTTTACGCGCAACCTTACGACAACTCACTCACCGAGGAAGCTATCAAAAAGCGCCTGCAACCTGTTGGTGATGTTTACCTTGCCGGTGAAACTGCTGCTGCCGATGCGGCGCCAAGCGGCCCTCGCAGTGGCGAACAAGTATATCAAGCGGCCTGTTTCGCATGTCATGGTTCAGGTGCACTCGGCGCTCCAAAAACAGCAGCTGACTGGGAACCTCGCCTAGCAAAAGGCATGGATACATTGCTTGATCACGCGATTAATGGTTTCAATGCAATGCCTCCGCGCGGTACTTGTATGGATTGTTCGGATGAGGAAATCCAAGCTGCTATCGACTTTATGGTTAAGCAGTAACAACGACTTGTTAAAGAGTTAAAAAAGGGAGGCAATAGCCTCCCTTTTTCGTTCCTAGTATAGAGGTCGATACTCCTTGACCTGAACCAAAAAAGATGGAATATTTGGCGGTTAATAAATAAACAAAAATAACAAATGGCACGTTCAGTGGATGAGTGGTCCCCGCAGGAGCTCAATAAGCTCCAGAAAAAGAATAAACGCCTGAAGGCGTTGCTGCAAAAATACAAGCAGCAACACCACCTCCAACATGCCCTTATTTTACTGTCAGAACAAGCCAGTACCATTCCTGAGCTGTGCTCTTTTTACCCTGCAATTCAACGTCTGCTAGCCGATTACGTACCGAGTAAAAATTTTTATGTGGTCCTGCGTAACCCAGATACAGGGCTACTGGAGCTCTCCTACTTCGTTGATCAGAAAGACGGAATACAAACTCCCCTAGTCACCGATCAGCATTTTGAGCAAGGTGTGACTGGCTACGTATTTCGTTCACGGGCAACCGCTTACTTCACACGTGAAACCATGACGGCGGCGCAGCAACAAGGCAAGTTCAAAATTTTAGGGGCGCAAGCCGAACATTGGCTTGGTGTGCCTATTTATCAAGATACCGATGTGATTGGTGTCATGGTGTCGCAAAGCTATGATGCCAAGCAAGGCTATAGCCAAGAGCAAATTGAGCTTTTTGAGGTCATCGCGCTGTATCTAGCAACGGCCATTGAGCGGGTAAAAAAGCGCGAATTACTTGAAAGCCAAGTAAAGCAACGTACTCAAGCATTAACGCTTAGCAACCAAGCGCTTAATGACGAAATTAGCCAACGTAAAAAAGCTTTAGAACGACAGCAAACGTTATTCCAAATATCGGAACTGGCGAGCCAGTCGATCAATATTGATGATGTCTACTACCATGTTCACCAGATCATGAAGTCCATCACCTATGCGGAAAACCTTTATATTGCGCTGTATGATAAAGACAATAATTGGCTTACCTTCCCTTACGCCGTCGATGAGTGCAGCGAAGACTTTGGTCCGCGACCCTTTGCAAAAGGCTTTAGTGAGTTAGTACTAACATCCAAGCAGTGCCAATTAATAGATAGGGCTCGCAGCGAGCAGTTGATTGCCGAGGGCATCATTGAGCGCCAAGGTAAATTAGACCCAAGCTGTCGCTGTACTAGCTGGCTAGGAGCTCCCCTAAAAACAGCGCAAGGAGTGATTGGACTCATTGTTTGCCAGGCATACAACAACAAGTACGACTTCGTGCAAGAAGATGTTGAGCTCATCGCTTACGTCTCCAACCAAATTGCCAACGTGCTGCAAAACCATTTATCGCAGCAAGCGCTGCGACAGAGTCACCAAGAATTAGAGTTACGTGTGGCCGAAAAAACGCGGGAGCTACGTCAAGCCAACTTACATTTACAACTACAAATTGATGAGCGCCGTAAAATAGAGCAGCAGCTTTATCATGATGCTCATCATGACTCCCTAACAGGGTTACCTAATCGCAGTTTGTTCTTATCTCAGCTTGAGCGCACATTGGGGCAATATCAGCGCTTTCCTGAAAAAGACTTTGCCGTATTGTTCATCGACCTAGATAAGTTTAAAGATATCAATGATAAGCTGGGTCATCAGTGTGGCGACCAATTCCTCATTGAAGTGGCGGATAAGCTTAAGCAATGTATTCGCGATCATGATTTGATCGCCCGCCTTGGTGGCGACGAATTTGTCATTCTGCTCACCCAACTCAACGAGCGTCAACAAGCCGAAGATGTTGCCAAGCGCATTATTGCAGTGATGCAGCAACCCTTCTGCAACCAAGGGGTTTGTATTCAAAGCGGTGCCAGTATTGGCATTACTTACAGCAAGCGCGACTACAGCCATACCGATGAAATCATTCGTGATGCCGATGCCGCCATGTATTATGCCAAACAAACTGGCAAAGGCCGCTTTGAGTTTTATCACCCACTGCTAGGCTATGGCAACGATCAGCAAGAGCCACATCAACGTCATCATCTAATGGATTTACACACCCATTTTCGTGCTAGCGACATCGTAAACTTCGACCAGCAGCAACCTCACGCGCAATTACTTGATGCTTATGGCGAGCACCCGGTGCTCGGGAGTACCAGTTTTGAGCAACTTAAGCGTTTTGCCAGTGATAATTACGAGCTCGCTAAGGTGGAGCTCAAACTGCTCAAATATGGCTTTAATCAACACCAAAGCGAAATTATGAGTTTACTCAATTGCTCAAGTTTGTTGCTGGATGATAAACACTTTGAGGGGCTTAGTCATTGGGTCGGTCAACTGACGAATAAAGATAAACTCTGCCTGTTGTTCAGTGAAGCCGAGCTGCGCTTTTGTAGCGCTAACCAAATGAGAAATTTAGACAAGCTCTACCAGCAGGGGTTGCATATTGGGCTCAATGAGTTTGGTAAAGATCGCTGCGAGCTAAGCTTACTGACCCAGCTGCCCTACTTCTGTGTATTACTCAATGCCACCTTTAGCCGTCGAGTATTACAGGACCCACGTTACGATCATATGCTGCAAGGCGTGTTGGCAGTCACACAACTAAATGACTGTATGGTGATCGCTAAAGGGCCCTGTATTCTTAATTATCGCTCGTTGCTTGAGCATCACGGTGTACATCACTTTATTGGTCAGCAACACGCCATTGCCGAGCAACAACCACTGCACGCTATTCCTTCTTAAGCATGGCCCTTAAATTAGCCACTCGGGCCTGCCCTTGCTCCATGCGTTGTTGCTGATTTTGTGGTGCTTTTCGTGCTTCGAAAGCCAAATCTTGCTGCGGGAGTTCCTCCACAAAACGGCTAATTTCTGGGGTTATGGTTTCACCAAATTGACGACGGCTTTTGGCATACGTCATCACTAACTCTTGTTGCGCTCGGGTGATCCCCACATAGGCCAAGCGACGCTCCTCTTCAACATTGTCCTCGTCAATACTGGTTTGGTGTGGCAAGAGCCCCTCTTCCATACCTACCATAAATACATAAGGATACTCCAAGCCCTTAGAGGCATGCAGTGTCAGTAGTTGCACTGCATCACTGTCATCTTCCTCTTCATTGCGCTCCATCATATCGCGCAGGGTGAGCTTCATTACCACCTCAGGTAGGGTAAGGGGTGGATTGTCAGCATCACCAGTGAGCATGTCGGTGATCCAACGATATAACTCAGAGACATTCTTCATGCGCATCTCAGCGGCTTTAGCGCTAGTCGAAGTCTCATATAAATAGGCTTCATAATTAATTTGTCGCACTAAATCTTTCACCGCCTCAAGGGTGTCACTACGTTGGCAGTTATCGGCTAACTCCACGACCCACCGAGCAAACCCCATTAACGCGTTAAACCCTCGCCCTTGTAAACGCTGTGCAAGCTCGGGCTCAAAACATGCAGCAAATAAGCTAATGTGCTTGTCATTCGCCAACGAACCCAGCTTCTCCAAGGTCATAGGACCAATTTCACGCTTGGGAGTGTTTACGATGCGCAAGAACGCATTATCGTCATCTTGGTTTACCAGCAATCGCAGGTAAGCCATCATGTCTTTGATCTCAGCGCGCGCAAAGAAGGACATTCCACCACTGATTTTATAGGGTATACGGTTACTCATCAGCGCCTTTTCAAACACCCGCGCTTGGTGATTACCGCGATACAAAATAGCGTAGTCGCGGTAGCTTGTGCGCTTGGTAAACTTATGGGAAATAATCTCTGCTACCACACGCTCGGCTTCGTGCTCCTCATCGCGAGTACCAATGACTTTAATCTGATCACCAAAGCCCAGCTCACTAAACAGTTTTTTATCAAAAACATGCGGATTATTGGCGATGAGAATATTAGCCGCCTTAAGAATGCGTCCAGCACTACGGTAATTTTGCTCTAGCTTGATAAGACGCAGATGTGGGTAGTCTTTACTCAATTGTACGAGGTTTTGTGGCTTTGCCCCGCGCCACGAATAAATAGATTGGTCATCATCACCTACGACAGTAAAGCGCGCCCGCTGTCCGACCAATAGCTTGACCAATTGGTATTGGCTGGTATTGGTATCTTGATATTCATCCACCAGCATATAACGAAAGCGGTTTTGCCAACGCTCACGCACCTCGGCATGGCTATTGAGCAATAACGTCGGGATCATAATCAGATCGTCAAAGTCGAGCGCATTGTAAGCACGCAACTGGGTTTGATAGAGGGCATAAAGTTGTGCAAAAAGGGCTTTTTGCTGCTCTCGAGCAGCCGCAATTGCCTGTTGTGGCAAGATCAGCTCGTTTTTCCAGTCGCTGATTTGCATTTTCAACAACTTAAGTAAGTCTTTGTCACCATCGAGCTCGTCTGCGGTCAGCTCATTGAGAAGCTGATTCGTATCTTGGTCGTCAAAGAGTGAAAAGCCTGCTTTGAAACCTAAGGTTTTCAACTCTTTTTTAATTATCTCTAAGCCGAGGGTATGAAAGGTGGATACCCACAGCCCTTTGGCCTCTTGCTTACCTAAAGTTTGCGCAACGCGCTCACGCATTTCCTTGGCAGCCTTGTTGGTGAAGGTAACCGCCGCGATGTTACGGGCCCGGTACTCACACTTCTGAACCAAATAAGCTATCTTATTAGTGATCACGCGGGTTTTACCAGAGCCCGCACCAGCGAGGACGAGACAAGGCCCGCTAATGTATTTCACTGCTTCGTTTTGTTGAGGGTTGAGCTTCATAAAACCTAATCTGAGTATCCGTGGGCTACGTATTTTATCTTATTAGCGCAAGTGATACAGCCGCGATATCAGGGCCGTGACAAATAAATAAGTATGCACTAACGCAAACTATATTGTGACTTGGGTTAGATACAGCGTATATAAACGCTGCCCTAAGGCAAACAAGTTGTTATTTGTGCTTGAGGTTAGTTACACTTAAGTATGTGAGAAAAGGAGCTGTGCAATGATAAACCCTGCAAAAATTGAAGAAATTGCTCGCCAGATTGGCAGTAACATGCCTAAAGGCATGCGCGATATGGCCGAAAACTTTGAAAGTAAGACTAAACAAGTACTGCAAAATAAACTCTCAGAGATGGACTTCGTGAGCCGCGAAGAGTTCGATATTCAAAGCCAAGTGCTAGTAAGAACACGTGAAAAGCTGACGGCGCTAGAGCAAAAAGTGGCGCTTTTAGAAGCGCAAATACAGGGTAACCAAGAAAACCAAGACGAAGGTTAATTCGAGGCGAGATTGGCTGCCCAACTATTCGTTATTGCGCATTAGCTCTCACGCGCAAGGCAACGTTGTGCAGCGCCTCTTTGTAGCTGCTGTGTAGCTCTTGATGACAGCGAACCACGGCATCGAGGTCATGTAAACGGCCGTTTTCAAGCCCATACACCCAACCATGCACCGTCAACGGCTGTTCTCTAGCCCATGCATCTTGTACTATGTTGGTACGGCAAACATTACGTACTTGTTCAATCACATTAAGCTCAATTAAGCGAGCCAGACGCTGAGCCTCAGGTGCGCTATTTAACAGTGATAAATGCTGGGCTTTAACGTCATCAACATGGCGTAACCAATTATCAATTAACCCCAGCTTGGCCTCATCGAGCACTGCCTTAACGCCGCCACAGCCATAATGACCCACCACCATAATATGCTGAACTTTCAAAACTTCTACTGCATATTGCATCACCGACAAACAGTTATGATCAGTGTGCACCACAACGTTCGCGACGTTGCGATGAACAAATAACTCGCCCGGCATAAGGTCTACTATTTGGTTTGCAGGGACGCGAGAATCTGAACAACCAATCCACAAATATTTAGGGCTTTGCTGCTGCGATAACTTTTGAAAAAATTCTGGGTCATGGTCCGTAGTTCGTTCAGCCCATTGCCTATTACTTTCAAAAAGGTGACCTAGATTCTTCATTGCATCTCACTGTTTATGCTGGCTTCAATTAAGATATTACGAGGTGTGATTTCAGTTTCGCAAAACTCACTGAGGTCCACCTGATAATTGTGTTGCTGCAAATATAAAGCACGATCTAAAACCAGCCAAACTTCTATTGCCCTTCTAAAGAGATGTCTTACCAGTTCGATTCGCTCCGTCATGCGCTTCCTTTGCTCTGCGAGCTTCAAATAGCGAGTAAAATCGCACTTTTCTGGCAGGGTTAAGCCCTTTTCTCGTGCCGCCCACAAACAAAAATCTGAGAATTCACCGCTGAATATTTGCTTACCAACCGAAGGCACGGGCGTGTACTGTGAGCGCTTAAATTGCTCACGCACCAACTGATCAAACCCGAGTCGCCATAACACCTCTTTTTGCCGCACGCGCCGCACTCGCTGTGGTGCTGTCACAGTTTGTTGCAGCGCAAGTTTTAGATCACTGCTGGTCAACCGCAATGAGCTTGCCTGTGCAGCTGCGCTCATTGGTTGGTAATAGTCGCCATCAATAAACAGATGATAGCAACAGGGAGAAATTGAAATACGCGGTGTTTGCTGCTGACAGGCCTGACGTAACAAGGATTGATGCAAGCCTCCGCAAGCATGCAGAGCAACAGCGTGATCACACTGCTCAATTAGGGCACTAAAATCATCTGTCAGTACATTGCCTTGGTGAAAGTGAATCGGTAAGTTTAGCTTATCCGCTAGATGTTCACCTTGCTCACATAGATGCTGCTGAATTTCCACACTGTGCACGGGCACCTGATGTTGGTGCGCGAGGAGGCGCCCGAGATGACCTTTACCCGCACACCACTCTAAGACGGTACTGCCTTCCTGCGCAGGAGCAAGTCCATCAACAAAGCTCTGTAGCTGGGTCAATTTACGGCCTTTAATACCATTACTTAGCCAAAATGGTAGCGCTTGAGGCTGTGCCTGTGTGCTGGTAGGTAAATCGGTTAGTTCTGGCAACTGCGAAAGCTGGTCAATATGAGCACTGAAGTAGTCTATTAACTGTGATGGCTGGGCATCAAGCTCAGCCACTTGCTCATCGCTGAGATTCTCCAGCACTGTTGTCAGTTCAGGCCAAGGGTAGTGCTCGCATGAAAATGCCACACATTGCCAGTAATCTCGAGTGTCATTAAGCAATTGATCTAGGCGTTGAAAGTGCGATGTTAATGATGGCATGAGAAAGACTAACGGACTGCAATTGTTAGATTATATCAAATCACTTGGCTCAAGCGCAGAAAACTTTATCTCGCCACTATACTATTTAGATTTTCGCGCTTGCACCACGAGTCGAACATAAGTCGGAACGGCAACTAAGATGATGGCAATAGCCAGAATGAACATCCACGACAAGCGCATACCACTTTGTTGCATTGGCTGATACATAAAACCGCGAAAGTACTCCTGCATAGGCTTATCATCCAGTGCATAAAGCTCTGCAATCAGTCGCCATCGCGCATCAGACATTGCACCTAGCGTACTGCCAGTTCGCATCATCAAAGGTTTGAGTTGGTCTGCTTCAAAAGCCAGCTCTTGTAGGCTTTTGTCAACGGCATAATGACGCTTAGTAAGGGCAATACTGTGCTGTAGGTTGAGTAACGCGTAACGCCAACCGCGCATGCTCGCTTGATAAAAACGCGCTACCACTTCAGGCTGAGCATCAAGGAAGGTCTGTGATGTAAACAACACGTCACCATATACATTGAAGCCATGTTGCTTTGGGCATACGAGACGATAATCAATACCTTGCTGCGCCAAGGTATAGGGCTCGTTGGTAATGTACACCTGAATGGCATCGAGGCGCCCTTCAATCCATGCAGCCAATGGCTCCTGAGCACCAATATCAACAACCTCTGGCTGTATGCCTTCATTGGCAAGCATAGTGATAAGCTCAGCATTCTCACTGGCGCTAAGCGAGCTGATTTTCTTACTATCGAAATCTTGCGGAGCGAATATTGGTGAGTGTTTCTTTACTAGCCAGCAATAGGGGGAGGATTGCATCAGTGCGGCCATTGCGACTACAGGCTGACCCTGCAGACGATGCTTAAGCAAACCGGAGTGACTGATACCAAACTGAGCATGATTATCGAGCACCTTGGCCACGCTGTCAGTGTCGTTACCAACAGCCTCGACAATGTCGACCTCTAAGCCCAGATCACGGTAATAACCCAGCTCTTTGGCAACATAATAACCTGCAAATTGAAATTGATGTCGCCATTTTAACTGTAAGGTCACTTTAGTAGGGCTGGCCATTACTGAAAAAAAAGGGCCAAAAAGCAAAAATAAACTCAGTAGGCCCTTTTTCCATTCCATGCGCTGCTTCACTGTACTTCCTTGTGCTAATGCTATTAATACTATATTAAAGCTTAGGCTTAAATACCAGCTTGTTGGGCAATTTTACCCTCCTCTTCGCAGCCGTTGTGTGCGAGAAACTGCTGATAACATGAATTACCTGTTTCTTCTACAACCCCATATCCAAGGCGTTTCAAGTGCTCATCAAAGGCATTATAATCTTGCCCGGGTACTTCAAATGCCGCCAATACATTACCCAGCGCAGCCCCATGATTACGATAGTGGAATAAGCTAATATTCCATTTGCTCCCCAAAGTATCGAGGAACCGCGCTAGCGCACCAGGGTATTCGGGAAATTCAAAGCGCAGTACCCGCTCTTGTAGCTGCTGTGTTGGCTTGCCGCCAACCATATAACGCACATGTAATTTAGCAAGCTCGTTGTCGGACATATCAACATAGTGATAGCCCTGATGTTCAAGCTCACCGAGTAGTTCTTCAAGCTCACTAACACCTTGACGCAACCCGATACCGACAAAGATTTGTGCTTCACCCGGGCCGGCATAACGGTAATTAAACTCAGTGATCGCACGCCCGCCTAAACATTGGCAAAAGCGCTTAAAGCTGCCTTTCTCTTCTTTAATGGTCACCGCCAATAACGCCTCGTTCTTCTCACCGAGCGCCGTTCTCTCGGCGATGTGACGAAGACGGTCAAAATTTAAGTTCGCCCCGGAGAGCACCGCCGCTAAATTAGCTCCTTGCTGAGCCTGTGTTGTCGCCCATTTTTTTAGCCCTGCCAAAGACAGCGCGCCAGAGGGCTCCGCCACAGCGCGCGTGCTGACAAAAATATCTTGTACCGCAGCGCAAATTTCATCACCACTGACGGTCACGACTTCGTCGCAAAACTGCTGCGCCAGGCGAAAGGTTTCACTGCCGATGGTCTTCACCGCAACGCCATCGGCAAAACTGCCCACCCGCTCTAACTCCACAGGTTTGCCGGCTGCCATAGCCGCTTGCAAACACGCGCTTTCCTCGGCCTCTACAGCAATGATGCGGATATCAGGGCGCAGCGATTTAATATACACCGCCATACCGGCTAACAAACCGCCGCCGCCAACCGGGACAAACACCGCATCCAATTGCGGTAGTTGTTGCATTAGCTCACGGGCAATCGTCCCTTGGCCAATGATCACATCGGGATCGTCGAATGGCGGCACAAATACCGCCTGCAGTTGCTCGGCCAGTTTTAAGGCATGGGCTTTTGCAGCATCAAAGTGATGGCCGTGTAAAATCACCTCACCGCCGAAGCCACGCACTGCATTGACCTTGATCTGCGGCGTGGTAAGGGGCATCACGATAATGGCCTGATGCCCTAACTCGGTGGCACTTAACGCCACTCCTTGTGCGTGATTGCCAGCTGAGGCGGTGATCACCTTGCTGCCTTTTTCCAGCTGCCTTAGCTTGTTATAAGCGCCCCGCAACTTAAAGGAGTAAACGGGTTGTTGGTCTTCACGCTTAAGCCACACCTTGCACCCTAGTTTCTGCTCTAACGCAGTCAGTTCACTGACCTCAGTAAACTTAACCAAAGGCTCCATATTGGCTTGGATAATAGCGCGAAAATAGTCAAGCTCGGAGGCGGCCATCAGCTTAGCTCCTCAAGCTTTTCAAGGTCGCGAACAGCGCCTTTATCCGCACTGGTTGCCAACAGCGCATACGCCTTGAGCGCGGCTGTTACAGGACGATTACGGTTGAGCGGCTTATATGCATCTTTGCCACGCTGCTGCTGTTTTTGTGCCCGCGCCTCAAGCTGCTGCTGCGATAAACTCAGATTGATACCCCGATTGGGGATATCGAGTACCACTTCATCCCCATCTTCGACTAAAGCAATCGCACCGCCACTGGCAGCTTCAGGAGAAACATGACCCACAGAAAAGCCCGACGTACCACCGGAAAAGCGGCCATCGGTAATAAGCGCACAGTCCTTGTCTAAGGCCATGGATTTTAGATAACTAGTCGGGTACAGCATTTCCTGCATGCCTGGGCCGCCCTTGGGACCCTCATAGCGGATCACCACCACATCGCCTTTTTGTACTTGGCCGCCTAAAATGCCTTCAACAGCATCGTCTTGTGACTCAAACACCCTAGCAGTGCCTTTAAACACTAACATGTCATCACTGACGCCTGCGCTTTTCACAATACAGCCGTTGGGAGCTAAGTTGCCATAAAGCACCGCCAGCCCACCATCTTGGCGAAAGGCATGTTCGACACTGCGAATACAGCCCTGCTCACGGTCCAAGTCCATCTCTTGCCAACGGTAATCCTGACTCATGGCTTTGGTGGTGCGGATGCCAGCAGGACCTGCACGGTAAAATGTGCGCGCCGCCGTGTTCTCTTCTTTGCTGGCATCATAGCGAGCGATCACCTCGCCAAGGTTGGCCCCCCCGACGTGGCCGACGGATAAATCCAGCTTATCCGCTTTCGCCAATTCGTTGAGAATGGCCATAATCCCGCCAGCGCGATGCACATCCTCGATATGGTATTGTTGCGTCGCAGGAGCGACTTTACATAAAAATGGGGTGCTGCGTGAGAGCTTATCAATGTCATTCATATCGAAATCCACCCCTGCCTCTTGGGCGGCGGCCAATAAATGCAGCACCGTATTGGATGAACCGCCCATGGCGATATCCAACGTCATTGAGTTCATAAAGGCAGCCTGATTGGCGATATTACGCGGCAGCACCGACTCGTCTTCTTGGCCATAGTAACGCTGACATAAATCAACGATGCGTTGACCGGCTTCAACATAAAGCTGCATCCGATCCTTATGCGTTGCTAACGTGGTGCCGTTTCCTGGAAGAGCCAAGCCTAGGGCTTCCAATAAACAATTCATCGAGTTAGCGGTAAACATACCCGAGCATGAGCCGCAGGTTGGACACGCAGAGCGCTCTACTTGTTCTGAATCTTCATCGCTGACACTAGGGTCGGCGCCTTTGACCATGGCATCAACCAAATCTAATTTAATGTCGATATCCGCAAGGCGAGTTTTGCCCGCTTCCATCGGCCCGCCAGAGACGAAGATCACCGGAATATTTAATCGCAATGCAGCTAACATCATCCCTGGGGTGATTTTGTCACAGTTAGAGATACATACCATGGCATCGGCACAGTGAGCATTAACCATATACTCCACCGAATCGGCAATGAGGTCTCGTGACGGCAGAGAATACAGCATGCCGCCGTGACCCATGGCGATACCGTCATCAATGGCGATGGTATTAAATTCACGTGGCACCCCACCGGCATCACGAATGGTGTGTGCCATTAGCTCGCTGAGCTGGTTCAAATGCACGTGCCCTGGCACGAACTGAGTGTATGAATTAACCACCGCGATAATCGGTTTTTTAAAATCGCTGTCGTTCATGCCGGTCGCTCGCCAAAGCGCCCGAGCCCCTGCTCTTTTGCGTCCTTCGGTGGTTGTTGCGCTGCGCAGTTTTGCCATGTTTACCTCTATATATTTGCAAGCGCAGCCGTGGCTGCCTTGACTTACCTCATTCCCAAAATATTGGTGCTAGTGGCACCTCGTCGTTAGTCGTTTACGTACTCTAGCCAGCCGCGCGGGTCTTCACTGCGCCCTTTGACCAAATCAAAATAGGCGGTTTGCAGCTCTTCGGTGATAGCGCCACGCTGACCTTCGCCAACCTGAATTTGGTCGACACTGCGCACCGGAACGACCTCGGCGGCCGTACCGGTCATAAAGAATTCGTCGGCAAGATACAATGCCTCACGGGCAATTGACTCTTCACGGACTTCATAGCCGCGCTCTTTGGCAAGCGTCATAATGGTGTCGCGAGTCAGGCCAGGTAAAATACAGGCGGTGGTCGGTGGCGTGTATAGCACACCATTTTTAATCACAAAGAGGTTTTCGCCTGCTCCTTCACTCAAACACCCATTGGTGTCTAAGGCAATGCCTTCAACATAGCCGTTACGCTTGGCTTCACCAGATATAAGCTGCGAAGACAAATAGTTGCCGCCCGCTTTTGCCGCCGTGGGCATGGTATTAGGCGCCAGGCGGTTCCATGAAGAGATACATACATCAACGCCTTGAGCGAGACTGTCCTCACCGAGATAGGCGCCCCATTCCATGGCCGCTACGGTGACATCGGCTAGGTGTGATTTGGGGTTTAACCCCAAGCCAACGTGACCTAAAAAGGCAAACGGACGCAGATAAGCATCGCTAAAGCCATTTTGTTTCACCGCTTCTTTACACGCCTGATTTAACTCTTCCAGTGAAAACGGGATTTCCATGCGGTAGATTTTTGCCGAATCAAAGAGCCGCTTCATATGGTCAGTTAAACGAAAAATAGCCGGCCCATTAGCGGTGTCATAGGCACGGATCCCCTCAAATACCGAGCTACCATAATGTAAGGCATGGCTTAATACGTGCGTGGTGGCTTGCTGGTAAGGGATCATCTCGCCGTTGTGCCAGATTAATTCGGATGTTTGTGTCATGTGTTAATACCTTCTTATAAATCCGTGTTGCTGTGCGCCTTGCTGGTCGCAGCGCTAAATCGCTTGTTGTTGCCGTTGTTGCAAAGTCACGCTTTGCACATCTACCAGCTTATTCAGTTGTTGCGTTAAAAGATAGATGGGTTTGTCGCTGTCGACAGTCATATTGATAGCATAATGCTCTTCACTGCTGGCTAATTCCAACGCCGTTAGCTTGAAACCACGATGGCGAGCAACTCGTAAAAAGCGTTCAACGGCGACGGTTTGATTGGCAAGATGTAAGGTTAAGCGATGTTTCATGGTTGCCCCTGTTGGTTTGTTTGCGTCAGCATTTGATCGTTCGCGGCACCTGGCGGTACCAATGGCCAGACGTTATCGGCATCATCAATACACACATGCAGCAAATACGGGCCGTCACTGCTGTGCAACTCGCTAAGCGCAGCTTGTACTTGCCCCTGGGAAGTGATGCAGCGCCCTGCGATGCCAAAAACGCGCGCTAAAGCGACAAAATCTGGATTGTCAGAAAGGGTCGTTTCACTGTAACGTTCAGCGAAAAATAGCTGCTGCCATTGCCGCACCATACCCAACCTTTGGTTATCAATAACCACGATTTTAATATCTAAATTATTACGGCGGATGGTGGCCAGCTCTTGAATATTCATCATGATGGAGCCATCACCAGAGACCACCACCACGGTATCTTCGGGGCGGGCGATTTTCGCGCCAATGGCAGCAGGTAAACCAAACCCCATGGTCCCGGCCCCGCCGCTACTTAAGTGGTTGCTCGGGTGGCTAAATTGCATGTGCTGCGCGACCCACATTTGGTGCTGACCAACGTCACAACATACCACTGCATCGGCACTTAGCTGCTGCGACAGTTGGTTAAGTAAAGCTGGTGCATACACGGTTTCACCGGGGTAGTCGTAGCGCCACGCATGCTCTTGGTTTAGCTCCTCAACATGGTTACACCACTGCGGCTCGCTGACAAAACATTGCAATTGCGGCAGTGATATTTTTAAATCCGCCACCAGCGATGCATCTGTAGGCTTTCGCTTGCCTACTTCAGCAGCATCGATATCAAGGTGCACAACTTTCGCGTTCGCCGCGAACTTAGTCAGGTTGCCGGTCACGCGATCGTCAAAACGGGCACCAATACACAACAGCAGGTCACATTCTTGTACCGCCAAGTTAGCGGCCTTAGTGCCATGCATACCTAACATGCCCAAATTAAGTGGATAATCCGGTGTGACGCTGCCTAACGCCTTAAGTGTTTGCACCGCTGGCATATTAGTCTTGTATAAAAACTGCATGAGTTGTTGCTGGGCTCCAGCACTTTGAACCCCACCACCGATATAGGCCACTGGCCGCTGAGCTTCGCTTAGCAACTGATTAGCCAATTGAACTTGTTGCTGGCAAGGTTGCGACGTCGGCTCTGATTCGGCTAGCCAAGGCTGGTAATGCGCCTCATTCATTTGAATATCTTTTGGAATATCAACAAGCACAGGGCCTGGGCGACCACTTTGAGCTAAGTGGATGGCTTGTTGCAGGGTATGCGCTAAATCTTCACTGCGCTCAACCATAAAGCTGTGTTTAGTGCATGAAAGAGACATTCCCAAAACGTCAACCTCTTGGAATGCATCCGAGCCGATTGCCGCTGTGGGTACCTGCCCGGTGATGGCTAATAACGGCACGGAGTCCATCATGGCATCGGCAAGGGCGGTGATCAGGTTCGTAGCTCCCGGACCGCTAGTGGCCATGCACACACCCAGTTTGCCACTACTGCGTGCGTAACCCACGGCGGCGAAGCCCGCTCCTTGCTCATGGCGAGTTAAGTAATGAGTGACTGGGGATTCATAAAGGGCATCGTAAATGGGCATGATGGCCCCACCAGGGTAACCAAATACCTCGTTTATGCCCTCTTTGGCTAATATGTCGATCACTAATTCTGCGCCAGTCATTTTTCCTCATTCCTCAATGTGTTGGCCCATAAACGAAGAAGCCCCCCGAACTTTTCAGTGCGGGGGGCTTCTTTGCGAAATTACTTTTTTAACGCACTACAAAGCCCCCGTGGTAATAATAATCACCACGACGTTAATCACTAGGACTAGGCTAAGTTGCGTATTCAACATGTACTTTTCACTTCGCTTTTTTAAGTTTGTTACCGCATTTCTGCGCTCTTTTTCTATTAGTACCTTGGCAGCCCTTCTAAGTCAACCATAAAAACAATGCAAAACAACTAAAAATGACGACACCAATCACATAAAAAAACCTAAAAAGCCAGTTAAGAGAAAAATAATTCCAACTTTTTCATTGCGACATTAAAACGTATTTAACATAGTGTGCTGTAACAGCTGAATATTTTTAGTAAAAATGGTCAGCCAATAGGCTAAATTACCGAACTCAGTTACACTGGCTAAAAACAACTACCTCTGGATACCATTATGAAAAAAACCTTCTGGTCACTGCTGTACATTTGTTTTGCATTTTTCACTCAGCTCTGCCTTGCAAACACCACTCCGGCACTGTGGCAAGTGGAGAAAAATGGCGTTACTTCCTATTTGTTTGGCACTGTGCATGTTGGTGATGAAGCAATGAAAGGCCTCCCCTCTTATGTTGAGCAAGCAATTAGCCGCAGTGATAAAGTGGTCGTTGAAGTAGATATCAGCGCGCTCTCACCTATGCAAATTCAACAACGCTCCATGCCGCTAATGATGCTGCGTAACGGCCGCACGCTAGAAACTGAACTGAGCAGTAAAAATTATCAACGCCTCAGTGACTACTTTGCACAAAAGAGTATTAATATTGCCATGTTCTCGGGCTTAAAGCCTTGGGCCGTTTTACTCACTATGGTGCAAATCGAGTATCAAAATGCAGGCTATTCAGAGCAAAACGGAATCGACAAGCAAGTGTTAGCTAAGGCAAACGCAATAGGTAAGCCGATAATGGAGCTCGAGTCGCTAGAGCAGCAACTAGAAATGTTCAGCGCCTTAGATAATTACGCTGATGAAATGGTCAACGATACTTTTCGCCAACTCAAAGACCTCGACCACTATTTTGCTCGATTGATCAGCGCGTGGAAGCAGGGAGATACTGACATACTGAGGCAGTACTACCACGATGCTTTTGATGACTCTGAATTCGGCCAACTTAACGAGCATATTTTACTTATTGAGCGTAATCAAAACTGGGTCGCACAACTTAACCAGCCAATGCAGCAGCAGTCACTGTTTATCGCCGTAGGTGCGCTCCATTTGCCGGAAAAAAATGGGCTCGTTAACCTACTGCGCGAACAAGGTTTCACGGTGACGAAAAGGCAGCCCTCTCAGTAACGTGTTTTTTCAACAACGCGCTCAACTGCTGAGTGTTGACCGGCTTGTTAAGTACGGCATTGGCGCCGACAGTGATACTCTGCGCGATGCGATGCTCATCTTGACTGGCAGTCACCAAAAAAATAGGCACGCTGAGCGCTAAGCGCTCACGAATCTCAATAATGGTACTTATGCCGTCTTTGTTTGGCATATTTAAATCCATTAATACACATTGATAGTGATGTTCTAGTAATTTATTGAGTGCTTGCTCACCATCATCAACAATGGTGGTGTTAAAGCCTATTTGCTGAGCTTGTTTAGCAAGCACTAACTGATTTATTGGGTTATCTTCAACAATCAGAATATCGCCATGCTGGCTGCTTGGCTCTAACCGGGCTTTGTCGATAGTAAGTACGGGCCAAGTTAGCTTGGCCTCAGTGCCTGTTGTGGTACTACGAATCGTAAGGCTTCCACCCACCTCTTGAGCCAACGCATACACGAGGCTGAGACCTAATTTCACGCCCTGAAAGTGCTGTACCTGCTCGGTGTTGTAATACACAGCATGCTGCTGAGCAGCCTCAATATCAGCAGTAGTAATGCCATCGCCGTTATCTTTAACGACAACACTCAGCAGCCCAGATGGTTCATGGTATTCAAATTGCACATGCACCGCAGCGCGCGTATGTATAAAGGCGTTGCTCAATAGCTGATTAACTGCTTGGATTAAATGCAGATGATCAGTTTGTGCTTGAACAGGTAGGCTATCTTCACCCTCGACACTCAATCGCTGCAGGGTTTCAGGCTCAAGCTGCCAAGGCGCCAATATTGCACTCACCGTTTGCTTTAATGACTGCTCGGTCACTAAAGTAGTAAACGATCCCGACTTAAGCTTCTGTAATTCCAACATTTCTTGCACTAGCGCCTGCAAATGTCGGGCGCAGTCCAATGCCGTTTGCTGTTCTTCGCGACCAGCCGCATTATGAGAGTCCAATAGGCCAATAATCCCCGTAATTGGCGTCATTAGCTCATGACTCATATTAGCTAAAAAGTCAGATTTTACCCGATGCGCATGCGCGGCTTGACGCCGTTGGTAACGAAGCCGATAAAGAATGGCTGACACTCGACGTGTCAAAGGATTAAAGATGAGCCACCACTCACATAAAATAGTAGCAATGGCTGCCAGCGTTAAAAGGGGAATAACAAGCTGTAAATGTTCTATTTTTTGCTTAGATTTTGACTCTAATACGGTGACAACAGCATCTAAGTCCTGCAATAACGACAGTAGTTTTTGACCCTGAAAAGCACTTAAAGGTGCATCGCTGCGACTCGCTAACTGCACATACTGGCGCACCCGACCATCCAAGCCCTGCTGGTGATAAAGCGCCAGCACCTGAGGGCTTTGCAGCACCAACTGTGAGCCTAATAAAAACTCATGGTTATTGTAAAAGCGCATAGTGGCACGAGCGAGTTGCTGCTGCTCAAAACTTACAGCACGGTCATTGACGGCCAATTTATGCAATGCAATTTTCTGCGAAAGCATCCGCTGCATACCTGCAATATTTATTACTTTCGCGTCATTTCGCTGCATATCGATACTTTTCATCACATACACTGTAGAGCTAAGTATGACAACAACAAGCACACTGGCTGCCCAGAAATAACGTTTTTGTAAGTGTTTGGTAAGACGTTGCATAAGAGGGCCTTTGCAATAACCCCTTAATACTGACACAAAATCAGCCTTTGTAAAATTTGTTCTCGCTTTAGCGTTGACAGCGTTAAGCATAAAGTGATTGAATAAAAAGGCACCCTTATTGAGTCGGCCGCATGTGCTGCGGTCGCAAGGGCTAGAAGAGGAGCGTCATTCAGGTAGTTGTGGGAAGGAGAGCAAACTCCAAAGCACCATAACGAGGGGAATGTACGCCGAGAGACCAGTAAAGTTTGCTACTTACTGTCTCGGGCGCATGGGTTGAATCCCAGCGACTGTCACCATTAGCGCTTAGCGCTATGTTTTTGGTGGAGAGCTTCTGGTCTTAGTAACGCTGGGCCCATTTGGCTCTGTGTTTTAAGCCCATTCGCTCTTCGAATTTAACCAGTTCGATGCGAGGCGGGCAACCCCTTCCTAATTCAATCGAACTCGCACTAAGTTCGTGAGAGATGACTACAACTCATTCTTTAGCAGATACCATTGTCTGGACAGCATTGATCACTCCGATGCATGCTGACGGCAGCATTGATTTTAACACCTTAACCCTACTTGTGCGCGAGCAAGAGCAAGCAGGAAACGGCATTCTTATTCTTGGCTCTACTGGTGAAGCTCTGGCTCTCAGTATAGATGAGCAACAAGCCGTAGTTCGTCACGTTACGGCGCTCACCTTACGTGTGCCACTGATGGTTGGCGTGGGCGGTTTTAACCTTAGCCAGCAACTACAATGGCTTAGTTTTTGTAACCAACACCCCATAGACGCCTACCTTCTGGGAGCGCCCTTATATGCTAAACCGGGTATTCAAGGGCAGCTACATTGGTACTCGGCACTACTGGATGCCAGCAAAAAGCCGTGCATGTTGTACAACGTGCCCGGACGCGCTGCAGTTAGTATTCCCCCTACGGTCTTAGCACAGCTACAACCGCACCCACTGTGCTGGGCACTTAAAGAAGCCAGCGGTGATATTGCACAATTTGAGGCTTACCGCGAAGCCGCGCCTGAGTTAGCGATTTTCAGTGGCGACGACGCGCTGATCCCTTATTTTGCTCAGGCCGGTGCAGCGGGCCTTGTATCTGTGGCCGCCAACGTCTGGCCACAGCAGACACAGCATCTGGTACAACAATGCCTTCAAGGGCAAAGCGTCAATGCCTTTGTAACCTGGCGCAGTGCAATTGATGCGCTGTTCAGTGCAGCCAATCCAGTACCCGTTAAGTGCCTTTTGCATGCTCTTGAGCGCCTCAACAGCCCGGTGTTACGACCCCCATTAAGCCACCTTGAGCTTAATGACACACTACCACTTCTTAATGCCCATGAACGCATTGTTGCGTGGGCACATTGATAAAATTAGTTAACAAGGTACCTCAGTTATGAGTTGGTTAGACTTACTAAATGACCTCGAAAGCGGCCACGTACGCGCCGCAACACAAGACGAACACGGCCAATGGCACGCCAATGTGGACGTAAAGAAAGGCATTCTCGAAGCCTTCAAAAATGGTAATAACACCGAGTTTGCGGGCGGCTTTGTTGATAAGCACAATCTAGCTCCTCGCGGTTTTAGCGCCCAAGATAATGTTCGCATGGTGCCTGGCGGTAGTGCTGTGCGTCGAGGTGCTTACGTTGCCCCTGGCACCATCATCATGCCACCTGCATATGTCAATATTGGTGCCTTCATCGATAGTGGAACTATGGTCGACAGTCATGCCTTGGTGGGGTCATGTGCGCAAGTGGGCAAAAACGTTCACCTTAGCGCCGCCGTGCAATTAGGTGGCGTGCTCGAGCCAATTGGCGCTAACCCTGTGGTGATTGAAGATGATGCCTTTATCGGCGCGGGCTGTGTCATTGTCGAAGGGGTGGTGGTTCGCCAAGGTGCGGTACTCGCCCCCGGTGTACGTTTAAGCGCCACTATCCCAGTATATGACTGCGTTAACGAGCGACAACTCGATAAGGGCGAAGCGATTCCGGCCAACGCCATCGTTATACCTGGCTCGCGCCCAAGCTCTAGCACTTGGGGACGCGAACAAGGGCTCAGTATGAGCTGTGCGCTTATCGTAAAGTATCGCGATCAGCACAGCGATGCATCGCTGGAGTTAGAAGAGGTATTACGCTAATGCCTGTCTCTGGCGCATTGTTAAACGCTTTTGATACCCTCACTCAGGAGCGCCACGAGCCTTGCTTTGTCTACGATCTTGACAGTCTACGTAAGCACCTTGATGAGCTGATGGCGCAAGATGTGGTGAAGTTATGGTATGCGGTAAAAGCGAATCCTTTATCTGCGGTTATCGATACTCTGGCAGCCGCTGGCTTTGACTTTGATGTCGCCAGCAGCGGTGAACTCAACCAGGTGCTTTCACAGCATGTTGGTGCACAACGCATCCTCAACACCGGGCCGGCAAAATCGCGCCAGCAGTTAGGCGAATTCTTAGACGCTGGGGTACGTACCTTTGTGTTGGAGAGTATCAATCAAGTTCGCTGGCTTAATGAGCTGGCGTATAACCAAGGTATTGAAGTGGATGTGTTGCTCAGAGTGCAGTTGCGCTGGCCAGACGGTGAGCGCAATCCGCTCGGTGGCAATACCCTGACTCCGTTTGGCTTAGCGCCAGAGCAGTGGCAAGGGCTCTACTTAGCCGACTACCCTGCGCTGAATTGCATTGGCCTGCATATTTTTCAGTGGGGCAACATGCTTGATGCGGCCCAGCTGCTTCACCTATGGCAAAGCATGTTAGCGCCATTACAAGCACTCTGTGAACGCCTTGGTTTTGCCATGCAAGTACTGGATTTGGGTGGCGGCTTAGGCGTTCCTTATGACAGCGAAAGCAGCCCGCTAAAGTGGCAGGATGTGCTCGGCGCACTGCGCGATATTAAGCGGCAAAGCGGCGTAAAAGAGTTGTGGATGGAGTTGGGCCGTTACGCCGTCGCACAATGTGGTTACTATTTAGACCCCGTCATTGAACAAAAAACAAATTATGGCGAGCGCCAACTGATCGTCGCAGGTGGTATTAATCATCTTTTACGCCCCGCTGTGGCAGGGCAAAACTTCCCCGCGCAGTTATTACGCCAAAGTACAGCCGAACAGGTAAACTATCGTACCCATGGACCTTTGTGTACGGCGCTGGATAGCCTAGGACAACACTCGCTGCCTGAGGATATTGATGAACATGATTGGCTCGTGTTTATGCAGGCCGGAGCCTATGGCTTCACCGAGAGTATGCCGTTTTTTCTGTGCCACTCATTGGCTGGTGAATACGTGTTTGAGCACGGCTCTTTGCGCGTGGTTCGTGAGCCACAACCGGCCAGTTTTTATCTGAGGTAAATATGCATCCTGTCAGTCAAGAAAACATTTATGTGGGTGAGGTAGCCAATGGCCTGCCGTTAACCATTCCAGTTTACCGTTTAAAGGGGAATGGCACAGGTAAAAGCGTGTATATTCAGGCCAATATGCATGGCGCAGAGGTACAAGGCAATGCTGTCATTTACCAACTATTGGAGCAGTTACAGACCCTAAAGCTTAACGGCGACATCACCCTTGTCCCCTATGCGAACCCCATTGGTTGCAACCAAAAATCAGGCGAGTTCACACTGGGCCGCTTTGATCCTATTACCGGTGTTAACTGGAATCGTATGTATCATTACGATAGTCAGTTGCCAAAGACCATGGCCGAGCAATGCGCGCATCTGTCTAGCGGCGAAATTCGCAATACATTTCAGCACGCGCTAATTGCGAGTGTCGACGCTCAACTTGAGGCCCCTGCGCACACGCTGTCAACGGGTAAGCGCATCGCTTTGCAACTTCAGCAGCTCGCACATCAGGCCGATATTGTTTTAGATTTACACACCGGACCGATATCTACTCAGCATTTGTATTGTCCTGAATATGCCCGTGCTAGCGCTAAGTATTTTAATATCGCTAACGTTTTACTTATACCCAATGAGTTCGACGGTGCCCTAGATGAAGCGGCGTTTTGCCCTTGGTGGCAACTTAAGGCTCAGCTCAATGCATTGGACTGTGCTTTTGAAGTGCCTGTGGAAGCATTTACCGTTGAGCTTGGCTCACAAGAGCGTATCGACCTCAGTGCCGCCAAAGACGATGCCGACAATATTTTAACTTATCTTAACTACCAAGGCGTGTTGCAAGACGCACCCTTCTACCCAAAAGAAATGACGCGCTATGGTTGTATGCTCAGCGATTATAAAACCTATTATGCCCCGATGGGGGGAATGGTGGAGTATTTAGCCCCACTGGGGGAGCCGATTGCAGCGGGAACTCCAATCGCCAACATATTGCGTATGGAGCGATATTTAAGTGAAACGCCGCTGCACACTTTGTGTGCTGACAGCGATGCGATTGCCATTCTCCATTTTGCCTCTGCGAGTGTAAATCAGGGCACCGAACTCTATAAATTCTTTACCAACACCTTCGAGTTGTAAACCATTGCGTGAGAGTCAGTGAGTTTACTCACTGCCAGTGGGCGACTTTGTCGCCCACTTTTTCAGCCTAAATTCACCCGCTTGTTGCTAAAAAGGTGTACTATTGATTTCATCTTCTGTCCCTTTTATTCAGCACACGGATTTTTATGAATTGGCGATACACTTTATTGGCTTTGACCCTGAGCGGCCATGCGTGGGCGGATGAGCCTGCAACAAATGCAAATAACGAACAAGACAATGAGCTCAGTATTGTCAAACAGTGCATTCTTAATGAAGCGATTGCCGGTGACGGTAAACAAACCTTGGATGAGCTTCGTAAAAAGTGCTCTGATTTAGAAGAAAGCAAACAGCTTACAGCCATTGATAAGCGCAAGGCTCGTGAAGAGGTGACGGAGAAAAACCGCAACGTGATCACGCCGCACAAGCGCAACTATATTTTGCCCGTGACCTACATGAAGCACCCTAATGAAGAACCCTTTGGGGATATCAGTGCTTTAGGCGACACCGATACCGGCGAAAACTTAGATAATGTTGAGATTAAGTATCAGCTGTCGCTAAAAGTACCGCTTTATGACAACTTCAGTGACGAGGACCAAGCCGTCTATTTCGGCTTTACCTTGCAATCTTATTGGCAGTATTACAACAAAGATATTTCTGCGCCGTTTAGAGAAACCAATTATGAGCCGGAAATTTTTTGGATTAATTATCTAGACCCCGAAAACGTGCTTTGGGGCGACGAAATGGCTATTGCTGTGGGTGCTGTGCATCAATCCAACGGCCGTAGCCAACCTTACTCGCGTTCCTGGAACCGCTTATACGTCGACTTTATCTGGGAAAAAGACGGCTATGTATTTAGCTTTAAGCCCTGGTACCGCATCCCTGAAGATGAAAAAGAAGATCCTATGGTTGCCGATGGTGATGACAATCCAGATATTTATAAATACATGGGTTACTTTGAGCTCAAAGGCGTGCGCCGTTTCGAAGAGCATGAGTTTAGCTTTATGCTGCGCAACAATCTAAATTCGAATAATCGCGGTGCCATTCAACTAGATTGGTCTTTCCCTGTGTGGGGCCGTCTTCGTGGCTATGCTCAGTACTTTAATGGTTATGGTGAAAGCTTGATTGACTACAACCAAGACACCGAGCGCTTTGGTGTCGGTATTCTACTCACCGACCTTCTGTAGTATAAAAGAAAGCCCCTTCAGGGGCTTTTTTAATCTGACTCACTTTTAACGATAACAAAGCGGCCGGTAAACTCCCCGACCAAAATGTCGCCATCATAAATATGTACTGGCACCTGATAACGTGCTTTCCCTTGGGTTGTTAAATCGCCAACATTCCCCTCACACTGGGTTAAATCAACCTGGGCTCTAGGCTCTTTGTTGATAGGTTTAAGGTACTTTATCTGCGCATCAGCAAGCACAATGTCCCCCATAAGTTGCGACTCTTGAAGTGCCAAATAAGTTGCCCCCCACCCTGCTAGCGTTGCCATAGAATAAACAGAGCCAGCAAACATGGTGTTGTGCACATTAACATTAGCATCCAGATCAGCACTGACACTAAACTGCCAGTCAGTATACGTTTCTACTTTGATTCCCATCTTATCGCTTATAGGAATCGATTCGCGCCAAGTGTCTTGCAAGACCTGAGTCCAATCTGGATGACGAAACCAACCTGGCTCGCTAGGGCGTTGCTTTACCATTTTCCAATGCTGCACATCACCAAAGGCAAGATGCGCTTTTTCTTTAAGCTCGTAGCCATGGCGTTGATAAAACTTCAAAGCTCGCTCGCGAGCAAACAAAACCAATTCACTCGCATCCTGATTCCAAGCTATTTTCTCCAGCTCATGTAATAGCCGGCTACCCAGATGTTGGCCTCGGTGTGCGTCATCCACAGCCATATAACGGACTTGGGCTTGTTGCGAGTTATTAAAGTGCAAACGTGCCACGGCGATCACCTCACCGTCCTTATTCTTAATAAACCGATGCTCTGACTCTTGTTCTAAATCATCCTGCTCGCTGCCTCTAGGCTGCTCCCAAGGTGCACGCAAAACTTGCCAACGTAAATGATAATAGGCCTGCCAATCATCGCTACTTTGCGGAATAGTTACTTCGAACATGCCAACTCCAGATAAAAAGTGATGCCTCACCTTACAAGATTTACCAACGGGATAAAATAAGACCAAAGCACTGCGGTTTCTCGCACCGTAAAATTTAGTGCACAATTAGGTAAAATGTCACAAGGTGTCTATGCTGTTGTTATGGAAACAGTAATCGAACATAGCGGAGCCGTCTCCGAGCACTTTGTTGCTGATTGTGCAAATATCGGCCAACTTTTGTATTGGCACAAATTCGGCTGCACAAGTATTCAGGTACGCCAACATAAACAGTTTCGCTGGTTGTTGATAAACCAAACACTGCAATCCATTATTGAGCGCAGTCGCCCTAACCACCTACTTTTTCCGCACCTACAAATTTTTGCTCAGTATTGGCAAACCTTGCCCACCCCGGACAGAGTTCTGGAATTAGGGCTAGGTGGAGGGGCGATACGCAACTATTTACACCACAGCTACCCTGATACCGAGCTTATTTCCGTGGAGCAAAACCCCGATATTATTCATTGCTATAAACGCTACTTCGGTGGTCGCCATGACACTACTTTACGCTGTGCCGATGCCGATCAAGTACTGAGTGAGCCGGGGTGTTACGACTGGATAATCATTGATTTATTCAGTGAGCTCGATGCTCCAATGTTCCTCTACAAACATCGGTTTTACGACAAAATACGCGCTGCGTTGAACCATGATGGGCACCTCTTTATCAACTTCTTGGCCCACCATGAGTCACAGTTGCAGCAACTTAAACATTTGTTGATCACTTGTTTTGGCAAGCCACCCGATATGGTTAAAGTAAAAGGCTACTCCAATCATTTAGTGTTTTTATCCCGTTAAACGGCTAAATTGAACGTCACCGGGCCATCATTGACTAATGATACTTGCATATCTGCAGCAAATTGTCCGGTCGCCACAGTGATGCCTAATGCTTTAGCTTTATCAACAAACAGGTCATATAGCTGTCTAGCTTGTTGTGGCGTTGCCGCACTGGAAAAGCTAGGACGCATTCCTTTGCGAGTATCGGCGGCAAGCGTGAACTGCGACACCACCAAAAGCTCACCACCGATGTCTTTTAGGCTTAAATTCATCTTACCTTGCTCATCGGTAAAAATACGATAGTTACTCACTTTATGGAGTAGTTTGTCGACCTGTTGTTCACTATCGGCCTTTTCTACGCCTAATAACAGCACAACCCCTTGGTCTATTTTCCCTACTACATGCCCTTCAACGGTGACTTCGGCGCGACTAACGCGCTGTATTAATCCTTGCACTGCTGCCTCTTTAACTTCAAATACATATGGTCGGTTGCCCGACATTGGGCTTGGCAATATACCTCATCAGCCAAGCTGTGACCAAGGCCTTCAAAAATATCTAAATGTGCTTGTGCGGCCGTGGCAAATGCTTGGGCTCGCGCGTATGAACACACCAAGTCGTGGCGCCCGTGAACCATCCATACCGGCAGGCCTGCGAACTCCTTGGCATGGTCCACGAGCATATTGTCACGTAGAAAAAACTGATGCTTGAAGTAGTGCAGCTGTAGCTGTGCTCGGTTGATCAGAGCAGCGGGGTCTAGCAGTTTAATACTTGGTGCCGTGCCGCAACATAAGGTTTCCTCCCAGGCCACCCATGCTTTGGCGGCTTTGAGCTGCGTGGGCTCGCTATCACTAAAAAGTTGCTGATGGAAACCTTCGATCAATGCCGACGTTGGCTGGTTTTGTGGGTTAAATTGGCGATAATATTCAGGGTAAAATTGTGCTCCGGCGCCACTTTCCCCCAGACACCAGTCGTAATCCTGTTGGCTAGCAAAAAAGCTGGCCCAAAGCATCAAGGCGCTTACGTGCTCACGGTGTCGCAAAGCATACACCATCGCTAGGGTAGCCCCGAAAGACTCACCACACACAACCCAGCGGCCAATTCCCAAATGACGGCGAATGCATTCGAGGTCGCCAATCAAATGTTCCAGGGTATTATGCTCGCAACTATGAGGGGTGGAATTACCACACCCTCGTTGACTGAAAAGTAAAATTCGGTAGTGCTCGGGATTAAAGTGTGCGCATTCAAAGCGACTGAGCCCTCCACCAGGCCCCCCGTGACAGACAATCACCGGCAAGCCATCCCCGCTGCCATGTTCCTCAATTTCTAGTTGGTGCCCTTGTCCGACCAAGACATGGTGGGTTTTTCGTGGCGCACTAACGGGGTAGCTCAATGCCATTGTTACTCCTTAAGTGCGCGTTTCTCCTCGGCGACAATATCATCGATAGGAGGCTTGCTCACACTGATACACACAGTGAACTCTGCACCGAGTAGTACCACAGCCCACGACAGATACACCCACACAAATAAAATAGGTACTGTCGCTAGCGCCCCATAAATCACTTCATATGAGGGGAAATGGCTGATGTACATAGCAAACCCCTTTTTTGTCAGCTCAAATAACAGTGCTGCAAAAATAGCCCCGGGAACCGCCGCTCTAAATGGAACTCGTGTATTTGGTACTAGAGTATAGAGCATCACAAAGCCAACAGTAGAAATAACGTAAGGAAGCGACTTTAAAACAAAACCACTAAAACCAGGAATGCCACCATCAGCAAAAGACACCAAAGACACAATGTAAGACGTGGCACCAATACTTAACCCAAGCAATACCGGCCCTAAACTCAGCACCATCCAATAAATAGCGAAAGAAATAACCGCAGGGCGTTTCTTCTTGATGCGCCAAATCCGGTTTAAGGTGAGATCGATATTGCGTATTAAAAATAACGCCACAACAGCCAAGAAAGAGACCCCCACGGCGGTCATTTTATTCGCATTCCCTGTAAATGCGCCGATATGCTCTTTAATTACATCCGTTGAGGTAGGCACCATGTTATTAAAAATGAAGCTTTCGATAGCAATACGGGTATCTTCAAAGCCAGGGAAAGCCGAGAAAATGGCCACACCTACAGCAATTAAAGGCACTAAGGAAAGCAGGGTTACATAGGCTAGATAGCCTGCGTTAACAGTGATTTGATCTTCCATACACCGAGTAAAAAAATACCGCCACCAGCGCGGCTGTGCTTTTACCCAGATGGAGAGTTGCGCTTTGATTTTCTCACCGTTGAACTGCATGAGTTACCTAAAATATGAAAAACCTTTTGCTTATCATAGCAATCGACCACATAATTTACAGTATCAAGTATCCATACAAGGGTTGAAAATGATTAAAAAAATCGCGCTAGCTACTGCATTTATGACGCTCACAGCGTGTCAGTCCGCTTACTATTCGGCAATGGAATCTGTCGGCGTACATAAACGAGATATCCTTGTTGATCGTGTTGAGGAAACTAAAGAGTCACAGCAGGATTCACAACAGGAATTTCAGTCAGCATTGGAGCGTTTAAGTACGTTAATTAACTTCGATGGCGGTGATTTACAAGACGCCTACGAGCAGCTCAATGATGACTATGAGTCAAGTCTCGCGGCGGCTGATGAGGTCTCAACTAACATTGATAAAGTAGAAGATGTGGCAGAGGCTCTATTTGACGAATGGGCCGATGAACTAGAAGATTACCAAAGCGCCGCTCTAAAACGCGAAAGCAGTAAAAAGTTGCGCGCCACTGAACGCCAATTTGAGCAGCTCCTACGTTCTATGCGCGCCAGCGAGGCGAAGATGCAGCCCGTGTTAGAGTCTTTACAAGACAACGTGCTCTACCTTAAGCACAACCTCAACGCGCAAGCAATCGCCGCGATAAAAGGTGAATTCACGAATCTTAAGCGCGACATTCAAGTACTTATTGATGATATGAATCGTTCAATCGAAGACTCTAACCGCTTTATTGAGCAAATGAATCAAAGCTAACTCTCTTTGATAGCCCACTGCCCGCTTGATGGCGGGCATGTTCTACTTGTTGTACTGCAGTAAACTGCCCCACCCCACTATCTAACTTTTCAATAGTCATGGTGAATTGCCATGCCCCTTGGCCATAGACATGTGTTAACCACATATCCAGCACTAAATGTTCTTGCCTATCTAGAAAAAGAGTGAAATGAGCAAGGCTTTATTCCAACGATTTCGCACAGGTAACAACACCCAGAGCATTTGCTTTAGGCATAAAAAAACCCGCAACACAGTGCGGGTTTTTCAAATTAAGGGCTAATTAGCTCTTCTTTGACTCACGAGATGCGCGCTTACGCTCGCTCTCAGTCAATAATTTCTTACGGATACGGATGCTTTCCGGAGTCACTTCTACCAGCTCATCATCATCAATGAACTCAAGCGCTTGCTCAAGGGTCATCTTGATTGGTGGCACAAGTGTTTGCGCTTCATCAGTACCTGAAGCACGCACGTTGGTTAACTGTTTACCTTTTAGGGCATTAACCGTAAGGTCATTGTCACGGCTGTGAATACCGATAACCATACCTTCGTATACTTCAACACCATGGCCGATAAATAGCTTACCACGCTCTTGCAGGTTAAATAGCGCGTTAGTCAGCGCCTTACCTTGGGCATTCGCTATCAATACACCGTTCATACGCTGGCCGATCTTACCGCCTTTGTGTGGGCCGTAATGATCAAACGTGTGGTACATCAAACCAGAACCTGAGGTTAACGTCATGAAATCAGTCTGGAAACCAATCAAGCCACGGCTTGGGATCATAAAGTCCATACGAATACGGCCTTTACCATCTGGAGACATATCAGTCATTTCTGCTTTACGTAAACCCAGCTGCTCCATGATAGAGCCTTGGTGCTCGTCTTCACAGTCGATAGTCACTGTTTCGTAAGGTTCTTGGATTTCACCATCAACTTCACGCAAGATAACTTCTGGACGAGACACGGCAAGTTCATAGCCTTCACGACGCATGTTTTCGATAAGTACGCCCAAGTGTAGTTCACCACGGCCTGATACACGGAAGCTATCAGGGTTATCGGTCTCTTCTACGCGTAATGCCACATTATGAACTAGCTCGGCTTGCAAACGTTCAAGGATATTACGTGAGGTGACGTATTTACCTTCTTGGCCAGCAAAAGGTGAGGTATTTACAGAGAACGTCATGGTAACAGTAGGCTCATCAACACTCAGTGCTGGTAACGCTTCAACCGTGTTGACATCACAAATAGTATCGGAGATTTTCAACTCGCCAAGGCCACTCACCGCGATGATGTCGCCGGCAGTTGCCTCTGTCGCATCATGACGGTCAAGACCTAAGTAAGTAAGCACTTGGCCCACTTTGCCGTTACGTTTACTGCCATCAGCACCGACAATAGTAACCTGCTGATTTACTTTCACAGTACCACGCTTAATACGGCCTACGCCGATAACGCCAACGTACGAGTTGTAATCAAGCTGTGAGATTTGCATCTGTAGCGGCCCTTCTGGATCCGCATCTGGTGCTTCAACTTCTTTAACGATGGCTTCAAACATTGGTTCCATGTTGTCAGAAGGCTCATCTAAATCGAGCGTTGCCCAACCATTAATCGCTGATGCATAAATAACTTTAAAGTCTAACTGTTCATCGGTTGCACCTAAGTTATCGAACAAGTCAAATACTTGGTCCATAACCCAATCAGGGCGTGCACCCGGCTTATCAACCTTGTTAATAACAACGATTGGCTTCAGCCCTTGCGCGAACGCTTTTTGCGTTACAAAGCGCGTCTGCGGCATTGGCCCTTCTTGTGCGTCAACAAGTAATAGTACGGAGTCAGCCATCGAAAGTACGCGCTCTACCTCGCCACCAAAGTCGGCGTGCCCAGGGGTATCGACGATATTGATATGGTAGTCTTTCCAGTTGATTGCCGTGTTTTTAGCTAGGATGGTAATACCACGTTCTTTTTCAAGATCGTTCGAGTCCATCACTCGCTCTTCGTTGCCACCACGGGTTTGTAGTGTGCCCGATTGCTCAAGCAATTTATCAACCAAAGTCGTTTTACCATGGTCAACGTGTGCGATAATCGCGATATTTCTTAACTTTTCGATGCTCATATATTTACTTAGAGGCTAACCCCATATTTCCTAAATGATCCACACCCAGCGGCGCGGGCCACCTGTGTCGAGTTTAAAAGGTCGCGTATTATCCCTTATAACGCCACTAGATGAAAGTTTATCCAGCTAATTAATTTACTTCCGTGCCTAACATAGCCCAGTCGCTTGACATAAAAATGACACCGAGACTGTGCTATCAGTGTTTTTTAGTGCGCTCACTGTCTTATTTGAGTCATCCCTTGATACATGACAATGCAGCCTGAAAAATTTGCACTACAATGTAGCAAGTTCGCACCCTATTGGTGCAAAAAATAAGTTTGAGATTACCAAATAGAAAGTAACCCCCTACTAAACAGACACTTATACTTTTGGCATGGTTTAAGCTTACCCATGCACAAATGCAGTAAATTGCAGCAAATAATAATCCATAGTTGGAGGACACATGTCACAATCGGTATTAGATTTTATTAAAGAGCACGACGTAAAATTCGTTGACCTTCGTTTCACCGACACCAAAGGTAAAGAGCAGCATGTCTCTATTCCTCATCACCAGGCTGATGAAGATTTCTTTGAAGACGGTAAAATGTTTGACGGCTCTTCAATTGCAGGCTGGAAAGGCATTAACGAGTCAGACATGGTGCTGATGCCAGATGCTGAAAGCGCTAAGCTTGATCCGTTCGCCGAAGAAACCACACTTATCGTACGTTGTGACGTTGTTGAACCTTCAACTCTTCAAGGCTATGAGCGCGACCCTCGCTCTGTGGCCAAGCGTGCTGAAGAATATATGCGCTCAACAGGTATTGCCGATACGATTCTGTTTGGCCCTGAACCAGAATTTTTCCTTTTTGACGATGTTAAGTACAAAACAGATATGTCTGGGTCAATGTATAAAATCGACGCTGAAGAAGCATGCTGGAACTCAGATAAAGATTACGAAGGCGGTAACACCGGTCACCGTCCTGGCGTCAAAGGTGGTTACTTCCCTGTTGCTCCAGTGGACTCATCACAAGATTGGCGTAGTGCCACTTGCATGGTGCTTGAAGAACTCGGCCAAGTCGTTGAAGCTCATCACCACGAAGTAGCAACAGCTGGCCAAAACGAAATCGCCACCCGCTTTAACACCATGGTTTTGAAAGCGGACGAAATTCAAGAGATGAAGTATGTTATTCATAACATGGCGCACCTGTATGGTAAAACCGCTACTTTCATGCCTAAGCCTGTGGTTGGCGACAATGGTTCAGGCATGCATTGTCACCAGTCTCTAGGTAAAGATGGTAAGAACATCTTTGCAGGCGACAAGTATGGTGGCCTATCAGAAGAAGCGCTTTACTACATCGGTGGTATCATCAAGCACGCCAAAGCTATTAACGCCTTTGCCAACGCTTCGACAAACTCATACAAGCGCCTTGTTCCGGGTTTCGAAGCACCTGTTATGCTTGCTTATTCAGCACGTAACCGCTCAGCGTCTATTCGTATCCCTGTGGTTCCATCAGAGAAAGCTCGCCGTATTGAGGTGCGCTTCCCAGACCCTACAGCGAACCCATACCTTGCCTTCTCAGCGATGCTAATGGCGGGTCTTGACGGCATTAAGAACAAGATCCACCCTGGCGACGCCATGGATAAAGATCTATATGACTTACCGGCAGAAGAGGCGGCAGAAATTCCAACAGTGGCAGCGTCATTGCAAGAAGCTCTTGATTCACTTGATGCGGATCGTGAATTCTTGACGCAAGGCGGCGTATTCACTGACGACCTTATTGATGCATACATCGGCTTGAAATCAGCTGAAGTAGAAAAGCTCAACATGACTACACACCCTGTAGAATTTGAAATGTACTACAGCGTGTAAAACCGCATAACTACCACTTAGTTATATCATGTGTGTTCTCAAAGCCTGCTTAGCAGGCTTTTTTTATGGTAAAAAAGTTGTAAATAGACTAAAGTTAGGGTTTAACCAAGTAATTGGTTAATTTTCGGCTAACTATAAGAATAATAAACGTAAAATAGGAAGTAGCGTGACAACGAAGTGGTCTATCTTATGCGTTTTCATGGTTCTGGGTTTGAGTGCCTTTAACGCCAACGCAACCAATAAAAGCATCTATGTATGGAAGGATGAGAACGGTGTATTAGTTTTTTCTGACTCTCCAAGAAAAGGCGCTGAGAAGGTAAAGTTAAACTCCCCTGCGATGAGTATGCCCTCAACTGACACGCAAATTCTTGAGCAGGATAATAACGCTAACCAAGGAATTAATTTCTCAGTCGCTATTACCACTCCAAATCAAGAAGAAACAATTCGTGATAACACAGGCTCTGTACATGTTACAGGCCAAGTATCACCGCGCTTTATGCAAGGCCACCGCGTGCAACTTATGCTCGACGGAAAGCCTTACGATAAACCGCAATCATCAACGGTGTTTGTGATGCGTAATGTTGATAGAGGGGCGCATCAAGTACGGTTACGCCTAGTGGATGGCAATGGTAAACAGCTGGCCACTTCTGAACCTGTGACATTTTATCTGCATCGCCGTTCAGTGATCACAGGCCCTTAAGCTGCATATCACTCCGGGTTGCGCACCGATTGGGCAACCCGGCTAAATACTGCTAAGATAAATCGCACCAAATTGGTGCAACACCGAAATTAATAATGAAGCTTCCTCGTGATTTTTTCCAACAAATGTGGGAAAACCTACATACCGCTATTTTAGTCTTAGACCAAGATTTCAATCTGGTGTATGCCAATACTAGCTGTACCGAACTCCTTGGGCTAGGCTTAAAACGCATCGTGGGCCAGCCTTTCAAAGCATTATTTAATTACCACTCGGTAGAATTAGAGCGCATCGCTGACTATACCCTTAAACAAGGGGTCGATTGCCACCAACACAGAGCTGACGTGGTATTCGTGGACTCTCGCCATGCCAATTTGGCGCTCAACTGTCGGCGTTTAAGCCACCAAGATCAGTATTTTCTGCTGTTTGAAATTCGCCAAACCGACGAAGAAATTCGCCTTGATCAGGCGTCTAACCAAATGCATCAACACCAAGCGGCGCGTACCTTAATTCGTAACCTTGCTCATGAAATTAAAAATCCTTTAGGGGGAATACGCGGAGCGGCGCAATTATTGCAATATGAGGTTGATCAGCAGGAGCGGGATGAATGTGCACAGCTTATTATTGATGAGGCTGACCGTTTACGCCATTTAGTAGACAAGTTACTCGGCCCGAATCAGCGTTTACAAAAACAGGCTATTAATATTCACCAAACACTGGAGAATGTTTTACGCCTTTGCACTTTGGATAGCAGCAAGGCAATTACCTTGCACAAAGATTATGATCCGAGCATTCCAGATGTAAAGGCTGATGGTGATAAGTTGCAACAAGTGCTTCTCAATATCGTGCGCAATGCTATGCAAGCACTCACTGAAGGGGGCCATATTAATGTTAAAACCCGAGTGCGATACCATGTACGCCGACACGATACGACACTAAAAAAAGCCCTGCAGATCAAAATAACTGATAACGGCCCGGGCATTGCTCCGGAGGTTAGAGAGACCTTGTTCTACCCCATGGTGACCAATAAAGAGGGGGGCTCAGGGTTAGGGTTATCTATCGCCCAAACTCTCATAGACCAACACCAAGGGTTTATCGAATGTGATAGCTGGCCGGGCCATACCGAGTTTACACTATACTTGCCACTGTAATTGGGCCACGAGGTATACGATGAAATCTGTTTGGCTAGTCGATGATGATGCGTCAATTCGCTTTGTATTACAAAAAGCACTCTCCCGTGCAGGCTATGAGGTAGAAAGTTTCGCCAACGCTCATGATGTACTCAGTGCCTTGGAGTTTTCAAAGCCGGCCGTGTTGCTCTCGGATGTGCGCATGCCGGGTATGGATGGCATGCGCTTATTGGAGCAGATCAGCGAAGATAACCCCAACCTGCCGGTGATCATTATGACGGCCCACTCAGATTTAGACTCTGCAGTGCAGGCATTCCAAAAAGGCGCCTTTGAATACCTAGCTAAGCCCTTCGACCTAGAAGAAGCTGTTAGTGTTGTTGAGCGAGCCATGCGTGCGCATTCGCAGAAAAAAGCGAAAAAGGCCAATAGTGAACAAAAGCGTTCAGTTATTATCGGTGAAGCCCCCGCCATGCAAGAGGTGTTTCGCGCCATTGGCAAGTTGAGCGCATCAAGCATGAGCGTACTTATCAATGGCGAGTCTGGCACCGGTAAAGAGCTGGTTGCCAGTGCCTTACACCAGCACAGCCCACGTAAAGACAATCCGTTTATCGCCTTAAATATGGCGGCCATCCCTAAGGATTTGGTGGAGTCAGAGTTATTTGGTCATGAGAAAGGCGCGTTTACAGGAGCTGACAGCGTTCGTAAAGGGCGCTTTGAACAAGCAAATGGCGGAACGCTCTTCCTTGATGAAATTGGCGATATGCCACTTGATGTGCAAACTCGCCTGCTGCGTGTACTCGCCGATGGTGAATTCTACCGTGTGGGTGGCCATCAAAGTATAAAAGTTGATGTGCGCATCATCGCTGCCACTCATCAGGATTTAGAGCGTTTAGCTCAACAAGGTAAGTTTCGAGAAGACTTATTCCACCGCTTAAATGTGGTTCGCTTAAAGCTGCCAGCTTTGCGAGAACGCCCAGAAGACATAGAGCAACTGGCAGAGTACTTCCTCAATAAAAGCGCTCAAGAGTTAAAAATTGATAGCAAGACGCTAAGCCCTCAAGCATGTGATCAAATGCGCTTGTTCAATTGGCCTGGAAATGTGCGGCAACTTGAAAACACCTGTCGCTGGCTAACGGTAATGGCTCCCGGTGAGTACGTAACCGCAGAAGACTTGCCGCCAGAAATACTCAATGCGCAAACGTCTCAAGTTGATGCCGATTGGTTGGACTTATTCCAACAATGGCTAAACAATGAGTTTAAGCAAGGCAAAGACAATGTCTGGCCAGAAATTCAAGCACAGCTGGAAACCAGGCTGATTAAATCGGCCCTTGCTAGCTGTGGAGGGCATAAACAGGATGCTGCTCAACGCATCGGATGGGGCCGCAACACGTTGACGCGTAAGCTAAAAGAGCGCAATATAAACGCCAATTAACGCACCGACGAAGAGGATAGGCATGAAGCTGATTGAACATATTGCCATGTATAAACGCATGGAGATTATCAATCGCGTGCCTTTCTTTCGCAGCTTTGAGTTAGCCGAGCGGCAAATGCTCTTAGAGTCATTTTCGCAGCTGTACTTATGCCAACAAGGGCGTTACGTATTCAAGTTGCACGAGCAAAGCCAGCAGCTATATATCGTGTTAAGCGGCGAGCTGGTAGTGTTCCGCCAATCTGACCATAAAGAACTGGGCCATATTCGACCTGGCGACTTTGTCGGTGAAGGTGCCTTTATTGCCCACCGCGAGCGCAGCACTAATGCCAAAGCGCTCACCGACACCATAGTGTTAGCCATTGAGCCACTGGCTTTAACTAAATTACCTGTGGTGGTACGTGAGAAAATAAAAGATCAATTGATACTCGGTATGAGCGAGCGCATCGCCCGCCTCAGTAGCCTGTTAGAGCGCCATACTCCCTAGCGAAAATGTCGCCACGCACTCGCTAACGCACGTAAATCCTCGACTCCGCACCATGCTTGTAGCTCCGATTCATCAAGTGCGAGGTCATCCCCACTATAAAGCGCCAATGTCTGCTCGTCGTCATGAAATAAGCCATGACTTTGAAAACACGCCTCACCATCACCGAGTAGCAACCTCATTTCTCGTCCCTGCACGAGCTGCTCTGCAGTGCTATCAAGAGCGGTAAAAAACGCTTCAATGAGCTCATCGTTTTCATAGAGCTCGTCATTGAACCAACGGGCAATAAGCCGGTGTTCGTCAGATATTTTTACCCGCTTACCCCATGTTGGGTCTGAGTAGAGTTGGTATTCCATAATAGTGCTGCCAAAAAGATGCGGCGCGCATAATAGCAATATCGATACGCTAAATCGAGCTGCTCATTGTACTGCGATATCAGCACTAACGGCATCATGTTAGTATACGCCTACCCTGTCGGCTTCCTATATCGATTATGTTCAACACCCTAGCAATAATTTTTCCACTCATTTTCGTGGCGACAGCCGGTTACATTAGTGCAGCACGCTCGTTTTTAACAGCCGAACACCTTAGTGGTATAAGCCGCTTTGTATTTTACATCAGCATTCCGGCTTTTTTGTTTGTTAATATGTCCCAAGCTGAGCTCAGCAAAGCTGTCAGCCTCGATGTCATGCTTAGCTTCTATCTTCCCGTTATCGGCCTGTATCTACTGGTACTGGGGTTTTATCGGTGCCGCTGTGGGCAGTGGAGTATAAGCGCCATTCGCGCGCTTGGGGCGTGTTATTCCAATACTGTACTTATCGGTTTACCTATCGCGATGCAAGCACTCGGTAAGCACGTAGCCGCAACGGTTTTCGTCATCATTACCTTTCATAGTGCGTTATTGTTTTTGCTAACTTACAGCTTCGCCGGTAAAGAGCAGCGCGTTACTTGGCCAAACATCATCCGACAATTAGTTATCAACCCGGTAATACTGGCAATTGCCCTAGGGCTGTTAGCGAATGCGGTTAATTTAGCGCTACCCAAGGTAATCAATGAAGGACTGACATTATTGGCAGAGCCAGCCATCGCCGGCGCCTTATTTGTGCTTGGGGCAAACCTGCACCATTATCAGATCAAACCAGGCATCAAATCGGCTCTTACGTTAACCTTGTTAAAGCTCGCAGTATTGCCGACGCTTGTATACCTAACCGCGACCTACGGATTTGCTTTAGCTCAAGAGCAAACCTTGCTTTTGGTGCTACTTAGCGCCTCTCCTTTAGGGGTTAATGCGTATTTGGTGAGCAAACAATTGCAACGAGAGTCAGCCACCTTAGCCAGTGCGGTTGTGCTCAGCACGCTATTAAGTGTGGTGAGCTTTGTTTTATGGCTGGCTGTATTAAGCTCATAAAAAAGCCCCTCAGCGAGGGGCTTAATAATGCACTTTAACAGTAATAATTAGAACTTAGCTCTAATACCAACATAGAAGCGCTGACCGATAGGGTCATAAGTACCCGCATCAGTTTCTGTGCCAGTGTCATTACCTGATATACCCGTTAGGATACGTGGTGCTTCGTTATCAAGTAAGTTATCAACACCACCATATAGCTCGTATTGCTCAGTGATGTAGTAAGATAGCTGGATATCGTGATACACCTCACTGCCAATACCGATATAACCTGCAGGTAAACCATCTGGCGCACTGTCGCTTACAAGGCCAGCTAAGAATTGATCATCAAAGTCAGCTGCGCCAATATAGGTCATTGACCAGTTGAAACTGAAATCATCGACGTCATAGCCAAACGTCCAGTTTGCTTTGTGCTCAGAGTAACCAATTTCTCCCGCCCAGTTGTCCTTATCAGCACCTGGTAATGGGATATCGTAACCATCAATTAGGTAAGTATAAGCTAGACGCGACTTGAACATACCCGGACCTAGGTCAGTTGAGTAAGTTGCAGTTAAGTCGACACCCTCAGTTGCGGTACCACCACTGTTTGATTGGCCTGAATCGATAAACTCAATAGAGCCCGCACTGTTATTACCAGCATTCGTTGGACGACGTGTTATGAAATCACAGAAGCTTGTATCACCACCGCCATAACATTGATCAAGAATGAATTGACGAGGAGTTGATACGATTGCATCTTCGATTTCAATATCGAAATAGTCGATAGTGATATCTAGGCCTGAGATAATATTCTCAGGAGTTAACACGATACCGACCGTGAAAGAGTCACCCACTTCCTCGGTAAGCTCAGTATTACCACGGTTGAAACCACTGATACCTTGAATATCAGATTGATTCAGTGTGAATTCACCGTTTTCAGCGATGTTCGCTGCTACGCCAGCATCAGCACGGCATGCATCTGCTGCTGCGCCGCTTGAAGAAGCAGTGACACCATTACAAGGGTCGATAAGGTCACTTGGGAAAGTCTGGCTAGGTGGTGAGTACAACTCATCGATGTTAGGAGCACGAGTTGAACGAGCGCGCGTTGCACGAACACGCACACCATCAACGACTGTCCAATCTAAGCCCACGTTCCAGCTTTCAGTATTGCCTACTGTAGAATAGTCAGAAAGGCGCACTGCTGCTTTGAGTGACAAGCTATCTAGTACAGGAACGTTCGCTTCAACATAATATTCGGTAACGTCAAACTCACCCTCTGTAGCAGGAATAGCATTACCTGCGTTCAAGCCAGCTTGCTGCAGGGCATCGAACTCACTGCGTGAGAACTCTTCACGGTACTCTGCACCGAACGCCACACCAACATAACCAGCAGGCAGTTCAAATAGCTCACCAGTGAAGTTAGCACCAATAATTTCCTGCTCTACTCGCGTTGACAACATACTTGGCGCTTTAACATAGTCGAATGCGTCGCTAGTGATTGAGTTAAAACCAAATACATTAATTGGTGTACACCCGAAACCACGTGCTGTCTCATCAAGACAGATTGCTTCGTCTGTAATGCCATCGCCATCCAGATCTTGGGTATCTGTAACCGCTTCTAATGCATAGCGGAAGTTTTGCACGTTAACTAGGCCATTAGAAACTTGGTTTTCTTTCGTTTTGCCGTAGATGTAATAAGCATCATAGTACCAGTTATCACTGATTTGGCCTTCAAAACCTGTAGTAAAGCGGAAGGTATCACGATCAGCCTGATAGCCTCGGTTACCAATGTCAGCTAGACGCTTAGCGAAGAAAATATCCCTCATACCATCGCCATCAGTGTCTGTAGCGCTGTTATAAATGGCATCTGGAACATATGGGTTACGCAGAAGCTCACCGTTTCGCATAAACTCAATAGGTACCCGACCATTGCTGTAAATATCATCTGATGCGAACGGGAAAGGCTCGAGTTCAGTTACCGATGTTGTCGCTGCATAGGTCGCTTCGTAAAAGAACTTATGGTTATCATCAAGCTCATAACTACCATTGGATGCGAAAAGGTAACGTTCGGTTGGGATCGCAATAGTACGACGTCCAGAACGGTTAAAGCCATCGGCAGGACCGTTATCACCGTTGGTGTCAAAACCTTCTTTTAAGTTGTTGTTTTCATCAAAAGTGAAACGTGTATCGCCAGCATCAAAGCGACCCTGAGGTGAGAAGCTTGAGTAGTAAGGGCGGACATATTCAAAAATTGAACCTGGGTTTTCATACGGGTCGTTGAAATAGATAGCCGAAATTTGGTCAACAGCTGAGATATCACGATCACGTGAATATACTGCACCCTGATCAGAATAACCGAGGTGGAACATAACTTGACCTGCACCATCAGAGGTTGTTGTTCCGGTTGTTACAGAAAACTGCTTCTCAGTGTTGTCACCCTCTGCAGATTCTCCATACTGACCTTCAAACTCTATACCTTCAAAATCATCTTTGAGCACAAAGTTAACAACACCAGCCACAGCGTCTGAACCATATACCGAAGACGCACCACCGGTCATAATTTCTACGCGTTCAACAAATTGCGCTGGGATAGTATTTAAATCGACAGCCGAGCTGCCAGGAACACCTGAAACGTAGCGACGACCATTAACTAGCACAAGGGTACGCGCTGTACCCAAGTTACGTAGATCGACAGTAGCAACACCGCCACTGGATGTAGAGAAGTTAGAGTTAGTTCGACTTATTGCTGGAGTACCAAAGGTTGGATTTTCCATTAATAAGTCTTGTAGGTTTAGAGTACCAGACTTATCAATACTGGCACCGTCAAGTACTTGAATCGGTGAAGCTGACATTGCTTCGGCTGAACGAATCCGCGATCCGGTAACCTGAATACGCTCTACTTCTTCAACACCTTCCTCAGCCGCATAGGATAAACCAGAGTATGCACCTAAGCTAGCCGCACAGAGTGCCAACTTTATACCTGTTGATAATTTACTATAGTTCTTCATTTTGTTTTCCCTGTAAGGTTTCCATTATAGAGATATAATAAAAACAAACCTAATATTATGTTCACCTTGATATAACAAGGTGAACATAATATTAATCACAAAGAATAAAAACTCAACATTCACATAGCGTTACAAGCCTTATCAAAATGCCAAAAGCAGAATAATAAAAGCCAAATATGTTAAATTAATGAGAATAAACCTTTAATTTTCGATTTTTATTTACAAAAAGAAGGAGTTTATAAATAGTTCGCGTGGATAGGTGTTTTTTAAGCAACAATAAAAATTTTTAACCTCACAATGTTGCTGAATTGATAATAAAATGAGCACCCCCCATCATTGAGGGGCATATTATCGCGGCTATTCTAATAATCTCGGCGATACTTCGCAGCGTCGATAATGGCCCACACATAGGCAATTGCAGCGATGATACCCGGTACAATCAACCACCACAGTGCCGCACCACCGAAAACAAAAATCGCAAAAAGCAGCGCGGCTAAGATGCGACCTTGAACAAGTTGTCCTAACCCAGGGAAAAACACGTTACATAGCGCCGCAATGACATTACCACCAGAGCCTTGTCCTGACATAATTACCTCAATATATAGTTAGTTTCTCTTTTACTTATCAAGTTTCAGGCCAAGTAAAAATAGCCTTATTTTCAATAGGTTAAAAATAAACGCTTGGATAACAAAAGCATAATTTAGTTGTTCATGCTAAAAGTTAGCCTTTTTTGCTGACCATGAAATATGTTAATACAGGTTCATTCAGAATAAAAATACATCATCAGGCTATGTTAACAACATTATCTCGTCCACTCGCAGCGCTAGTGGAAAAGTACTTACCCGACCCTCTTGTTATAGTGATCTTGCTTACATTCTTAGCGATGTTCAGTGCTTTGTTATCTACACCTCACTCGCCAACTGCCATATTGACTATGTGGGGAAGTGGCTTAAGCAACCTACTGAGCTTTGCAATGCAGATGTTATTGGTGTTAGTCAGCGGCTACCTATTGGCCACAACGCCCGTTGTATCAAGGTACTTACATGCCGTGGCGCGGCGATTAAAATCACCTGCTTTAGCAGTTATAGTAACAACCTTTGTAGCTATGCTAGCAAGTTGGATTAACTGGGGCTTTGGCTTGGTCGCTGGTGCATTATTTGCCAAAGCCGTGGCACAATACTGCCGTATCGACTATCGCGTCTTAGTAGCCAGCGCTTACTCTGGGTTTATTGTTTGGCATGGTGGGCTCTCTGGTTCTGTGCCATTGACTATAGCGACACCGGGACACTTCAGCGAAAGTGAAATTGGTCTCTTACCCACGAGTGATACGCTATTTTCAACCCTAAACCTGTCTTTATTGCTGGGATTATCTATCTTACTACCTACTATCAATTATTTATTATTACCTAAGCCTCAGCACAGCGTTTATGTAGACCGTACACGTTTACAATCCAAGGATAAAACTGTAAAGCCGCCAGCGAAAGGAATAGACCACGCTCGTTGGCCGTGTGTTGTAGTTGGCTTACTGGGTCTCAGCTACCTAGCTCATTTCTTTGTGTAACAGCAGGGCGGGCTTAATCTTAATGTCGTTATTGCGCTGTTTTTATTTTGCGCTTTTTTACTACACCACAGCACACACTCTCTGCTTGAGCATCTGTATGAGGCTGTTCGCAGTGGCAGTGGCATTGTTATCCAATTTCCTTTCTATGCAGGGCTGATGGCCATAATGAGTGAGAGCGGGCTTGCTGAGAATATATCGGCCGCACTGATGTCTTTAGCGAATAGCCAAACGCTGCCTCTTTTAAGTTTCTTGAGCGCTGGATTGGTCAACATATTTGTCCCCTCAGGAGGAGGCCAGTGGGCGCTTCAAGCACCTCTTGTTATTCCTGCCGCACAAGCGTTAGAAGTCCCTATCGCTTCGGTTGCTATGGCTGTCGCTTGGGGAGACGCTTGGACTAACCTTATTCAACCTTTTTGGGCTATCCCTGTACTGGCGATTGCTGGGTTAAAAGCAAAAGACATTATGGGCTTTTGTATCATTCAATTACTAATCACTGGTGGCTACATCAGTGTTATTTTGCTGACAGTGGCATAAAGCAATACAAAAGGATGGGTTTTTAGATGATTACCAATAATTCTCGTGTCATTTAGTTGCAGGGCTTAGCAACCACTTCTACATTACAATAAGGGATTAGAGGGAGAATGGATGAAAACCTACACGCAAGCCAATCTGCAACATAAATACCGTGTTGCCATCGTCGACGACTCACCAGCCATTTTAGTGGTGCTGCGCGCGGTGTTTAATGAGCTAGGTATTGAGGAAGTGTCTACATTCGATGACGCTGAGTCGGCCTATGCGGCGATCGAAAAAGCACCTAGTCTTTACGATATTGTGTTAACAGATCTGAACATGCCCGGCATGGACGGTATGGCTTTTATGCGTAAACTCGGGGAGCTCAAATACGGAGGAGCTGTTGTCATTGTATCCGAGATGCATCCAGAGATCATTGCCCTTGCCGCACGCGTAGCTAGGCAGCACCAAGTGCATTTGTTGGGAAATATAGAAAAACCCGTGCACTTGCATTATGTTGAGCACCTAATTCAGAAACTTGAATGTTTACATGCTTCTTCTAGAGATCCTTTGCGCACCGTTTCTGAAATTGCTCTTTTAGACGCCATTAGTCACAGCCGTGTCCTTCCTCTTTACCAGCCCAAGCGACACATTAGTAACGGTAAAGTGGTGAGCCTAGAAGTGATGTCACGCATACTTCCCCGCTATCAAGATAGTGATTTCATGCCTGAGTGCTTCGTTGACGTTGCTCGTGACAATGAGTTACTTAACTTATTGACCTTTCAGCTAATTGAGAAGGCTGCCAAAGATTTAAGTTCTTTTCGGCACGCGTATGGCTCGCACCTAAAATTGGCAATTAATCTCCACCCTTGCCAGCTCGCAGACCTTAGTTGTCCTGACAAGTTAGCGTTAATATTATCACTTAATCAGCTTGCTCCAGCAGACATCTTAATTGAAATGACAGAGCATCAGCCACTTAATGATAAGCATATTCTAGAGACCATTAGCCGCTTGAAGATGCGTGGATTTGAGCTTTCTTTAGACGACTTCGGCAGTGGTTTTACTGAGGAGGAGCAACTGAGGAGTTTGCCACTTGATGAAATCAAAGTGGGACAACCTCTCATTTCTCATATTGAACGCGACAATTTTGCGCAACAGATAGTCTATCGCTTGGATGATTTGGCCAATGACCGCAAGTTACGCTTATGTGCCGTTGGATTAAGCAGCACGCAGGAGTTAGACTACTTAGCTCAACGCTTTCCACATATGTATGTTCAAGGGCCACTGGTGTGCAAGCCGCTTTCTCGAGAGGATTTACTCGTCTGGCTTGAACAACAAACAACACAAGCTAGCAACTGAGTGAACCCACCTTTGAAACAGTTGTTAACAATCTAAGCGTGCCAACTACTGTTTATTGAACCAACATTCAGATATTCTTCTTTCCTAGGCTGCCCCCATGCAGCCAGAGAATAATGCAAAAACTTCAACTTTATCGTAAAGTATGGTTGAAATTTGTTCCCATTGAGCAAGCTGATAATATTGAATGCAGTCGCTGCTGTCTGTTTGATTCTAGGTGTATTTGAATGTCGATTAATGTATTACTTGTTGAAGATGATGAGTTGCTGGTAAAGCGCATAGAGAATCACTTCACGGGCACTGAGTTTACTATCCATGTAGATACTACGGGTAGTAATGCTTTGCCTATGGTTCAGGCCTCACAAGCAACTGGCCAGCAGCCGATTCAACTGGCCATTGTCGATATTGTACTACCAGAGCAGGATGGCCTGATGCTGGCCAGAGAGCTGACTACCTTGACAGAAATCGGCGTTATCGTGCTCTCAAGCCGAGACTCACAATCCGATCGTATTGCCGGACTTGCACAAGGCGCAGACGACTATATTTGTAAGCCTGTCGATTTGTTAGAGCTCGAGTTAAGAATGCGTGCGGTTTATAAGCGCTTAAACGGCTCGGCAAGTCAAGAAGACTCTACCGAGTACATTGAATATGCAGATTTCAAGCTTCATCCAGATAATCGCACTCTCGTTACCGCAACAGGTGAGGAGATGCGCCTAACCGAAGCCGAGCACAAGGTGCTTATTTGCCTAATTGCCAATGCTGGCAAGGCCACATCACGGGAAAAAGTATCGGAAGAAATAGGCCAGCCAGATTGGAGCCCAACCGATAGAACGGTAGATGTTCTTATCGGCAGGTTACGCAAAAAGCTAGGGGATGAAAAAGAGCAAAAACGTATTGTCACTGTTCGTGGCAAGGGTTATATGCTCTCTTCTAGCTAAAAAATGAGCTGCCCTTTTTGATAAGCCGCTAGAGTTTGCTCAAAAGGCTGTTGCGCATAAGACTGATCTTCTGCTTCACTCAAAGCCTGTTCTTGGTAGTCGATCGCCTCATCAAAATTACCTAACTTCGCGTGGGCGGCCGCTAAATAGGCGTACGCTAAAGGATGATCGGTCTCATCACTGACCTGCTCCGCAAGGGCAATAGCATTTTTGAGCTGTGCGCCATTATCCGAGTAGCGAACATACCACCCAGCTAACTCTCGCATCGCGATTAACTCACCCTGCTTAGCGGCCTCATTAAGCCAGTAGCGAGCTAGCTCTAATTGCTCTCGTTGCCCTGATGCTTGCGTAAGTAAACAGCGACCAAGCTGGAGCTGAGCACGACTATGCTGGCGCTCGGCGGCTTCGAGTAGCAATCGTTGATTACAGTTAATACCGAGTTGATAAAGCATATCGCTATGCCCAGCTGCCGCTGCTTTGAGCTGCCAATAGCGCCATTGCTGCTCCTTCTCTTTATTAACCAAAGGTTTTACATCAGCGTAAGCTACTACGCTGTGGTTCTCATAGCTCGCCTGTTGCTCTTGGTTATTGTAAAAAAACCGTGCTAAATACCAGTTGCTATCACCCAACAATCCCTGCTCTGCACCCAGTGACCACTGACTCATCACTTCCCGCGCATGCTCGTCTAATTGACTGGGGATATCAATATGCTCAAAAGCCGACACTTCTTGAACACGCCCCTGATTATCAACGTTCACTAGGTAGTTGAAATTATAGTAACTGGGGTCAATCGTTTTTGTAGGAGTAAAATCAGGCTGTGTAATCGAATTAAAACGGACCATTGGCGCTTGCTTTGCCACAACTTGCACGTTGCTATCCACTGGCCATAACTCAGGTTGATAATCGAGTACTCTTAGCAGTTCAGCCAACTCAGCTTGAGCATCAACATCTCCACGCCGGGCTTGCTGTAATAAGTGTTGCTGCTTGGTACGTAACTGCTGCATCACCTCGCTATCAGGTGAGCCACTAAACACCCCTCGTATAACCGCATTATGAAATACTTCACCTGAATAACTAAAGCGTGTTTCATCCAGCTTTTCGGCAATACTTTGTGCGAACTCTGGTGCAGGGTAGCTGTGCAGTAAAATATAATCTCTCGGAATACCTTGACTATCTATATCAAAAATATAGCTCGCGACACCAGGGACTCCATCACTCTTTAGTCCGCTAGGGTATTCAGTGGGTGGATTAATGCGTTTGCTTGGTGCGGGGTTATATGTCAGTGCACGGCTTAGTTCATAGCGTACAGTGGCGCTACCTTGACGACCAATCTCGGCAATCAGCTGCTGAGCTAGGCGCTGTGCCCGTTGTAATTCATCACTGCTTAGACGCTTAATAACAGACTTTCGGGCCTGTTGCGCCATTTTGAAATCGTTGGCCATCGCCACAGAGAAATATGCATACGCTTTAACGGGGTCGGCCTTAACACCTTGACCACGTAGGTACTGTACAGCTAAGTTGAATTGGCTGCGACCATCGCCTAACTCGGCCGTCTTTTCAAAAAGAGTAAAGGCGCGTTGATAATCTTGATTTAAATACAGGTCCATCGCTTCATTGGCATTACCCCAGCTTAACATGGGGGCAAGCGCTACGGTTAAAATCCACGCTTTCATTGTTCACTCCTAGCAGTTCTAAGCGCCAATGTTAACAGCTGGTAAATAACCGCGCAATGGCTATTCCCCAAGCCGAGCCAGTAGACGTTCAAAGGCACGGTAGCTTAGCGCTTCTTTAATATGCTCTACTTGGATATTCGTCATCGTATTCAAATCGGCAATAGTTCGGGCTACTTTTATCACACGATGGTGCGAGCGCGGAGATAACTGTAAGCGCTCACTAGCTAGCGCCAAATATTCATGACTTTTCGCATCTAACCGACAGTGTTGGCTGAGCTCTTTATTGGATAATAAGGCATTCACAACCCCTTGGCGCTGCAGCTGGAATTCATAAGCTTGCTCAACGCGCTTCCTGACAGTAGCACTTGACTCTTGTTTACTGTCTTTCAATAACTCAGTGCTAGGGATTCTTGATAACTCTATCTGTAAGTCTATGCGGTCAACAAATGGCCCAGAAATACGAGACAAATAGCGGAGCACTTGCTCAGGATTGGCTCTTTTGTCGGTATGGTGTCCTGTTGGGCTTGGGTTTAACGCTGCAATAAGTTGAAAGCGCGCAGGGAACTCAACTTGAATCGCCGCTCTAGAGATAGTGACGACACCTGTTTCCATGGGCTCACGCAGACTATCAATAACTTTGCGCTCAAATTCTGGCAACTCATCAAGAAACAACACACCGTTGTGTGCCAGTGATATTTCTCCGGGCTTTGGCTTTGATGAGCCGCCAACAAGGGCTACTGCTGAGCAGGTATGATGTGGAGAACGAAAAGGTCGCTGCCGCCAGCTCGCCAAATCAATATTGTGTCCTGAAACCGAATATACGGCTGCGGTCTGTAATGCCTGCTCGGTTGTCATCCGGGGCATAATCGTTGCCATGCGCTGCGCTAACATTGATTTTCCAGTGCCAGGAGGGCCTGTAAACAAGACATTGTGTCCGCCGGCAGCAGCTATCTCAAGTACACGTTTCGCCAACTCTTGGCCCTTCACCTCACTAAAATCAACTGGCAGTTCAGGGCTGGCATTAACCATCTCGGACTGTGGCAGGAGCAAAGGTAGCGACTGCTGATTATTGAGGTCTAGCCAAACTTGGTGCAGTGAATTTGCACATTTGCACTGCGCATCAGCGACAAGTTCAGCTTCCCTTTCATTTTCTGAACTCAAATATGCTGTACGCTGCGCATTTTTCACCGCCATCATTGCCGGTAACACCCCGCGTACAGGCCTTAACTTACCATCTAACCCAAGCTCAGCTAAAAACTCACAAGCCAAGGGTTGCGACACCGTTAGCTGCTCTGAGGCGATAAGTATACCTATAGCGATAGCCAAGTCATAACGGCCACCCTCCTTAGGTAAGTCAGCGGGGGCTAAATTCACCGTTATTCTTTGACTGGGGAACACAAAGTGACTGTTCTCCAATGCGCTGCGTACCCGATCTTTGGCTTCTTTAACCGAGGTTTCAGGAAGCCCAACTATATTAAATGCGGGCAACCCGGAGCCAAGATAGACCTCAACCGTCACTTGTGGTGTTTCTATACCGACTTGAGCACGAGTAAATACATGAGCCAGTGACACATCCTTGTTCCTACACTAGTTAGTTCTCTATACAGTTTAGTTGTGATAGCGGAAAACATGTAAGCTTAATTGCCATCTAATAGCGGCAAGGCGCACCATCAGTGTCGTCAGCCCGCCAATCCACATAGCAAGCTGTTGGTTTATTTCCATACTAACTAGTTGTGCATACAAGCCAGCCCCAATAGCACAGGCAATAGCATAAAGCGGCCCCTTAAGCAGCATAGGTACTTCTCTTGCTAACACATCACGAATCATACCGCCAAAACAGCCAGTCAAGACTCCCATGATCACCGCCGTCATCACTGGCACCCCTGCTCCCAATGCCTTTTGCGCGCCCATGATTGCAAAGAAGGCTATCCCCAGCGCATCTGCCAATTGCAGTAAGAAATGAGGAAAGCTTTGGCGGATATTTAACCACACTATAGTTATCGCCACTGTCACTAATATGGTTATAAAGTAGCTAGTGTCATGCACCCAAAACACTGGCATATCGAGAATGAGATCTCGCAATGTACCGCCGCCTATTGCTGTGACCGAAGCGAGTACGATAACACCAAAGCCATCCATTGATTTTTCGTGCGCCAACAAAGTGCCGGAAATAGCGAAGACTGCGACTCCTAGCAAGTCAAACCAATGATAGAGTTCTCCCATTTCTCAATACTCAATTGCTCTATAGTAAACAGTAAGATAGCACCCAATAGGCGCCCCGCGAAGGAAGAATGGTATATTTGGTTGTAGGTCGGGGTTTTACCCTGACTAGATGCTGCAAGGCTGAAGCCTGGCCTACAGGTGTGGGGGGTTCTGGTGTTCCGCTCTGTTGTGGGTCAGGGTTTACCCTGACTAGGGTGACGCAAGGCTGAAGCCTGGCCTACAGGCATAAAAAAACCCGCTGCACTGGTGCAACGGGTCT